>CALIEI010000211.1 GCA_938022165.1 uncultured Saprospiraceae bacterium
TTGGCTAAATTTCCACTTTGCATTTTAGAGCTTATTACTTTAGCATTCTCTTTATTGATTTCCTTATCGCAGTTAATCTTACATACACTTTTGTCTTCATGTACTTGAGCAAAAAGAAATGATAAATTGCAGAAACAAAAATAGCAATAGAAAATACCTCATAAATGCTCTGAAGTTTATTTTATATAATACTCCAAATTTATACAAACTATTTTAGTTATTCACAGAAATCCTCATCCCTTTCGAATGACTAGCAAACTCAGGTGCATACATACTTTGTATCGTAGTCACCCCATTACTAAAATCTCCTTGATGCACCACTCGCACTGGATATTCAAATACATAAGTCCCTTTTGGCAGTTGATCGAAAAAGAAATTGGTACTGGCATCTTTAGTGGATTCATAATAGCCAAGACCACCTTGCCATTTGTATTGACTAAATACATTCATAGGCTCAAATCCAGAGGCTCTCATGTCTTTCATGTGTATGAATTCCATGTCTCTATCTACTCTCAATTCAATCCGAACAACAAGCTTGTCTCCCACTTCCAGTTTTGCTCCTGCTCCAACTTCATTGATTACAGCTCCGCGATCTCCTTGAGACTCTTTGAATACTTTCTTGTTTAACTTCAAAGGCGTTTCTTCAAAGTCCGTGATTTTATCTAAGTCCTCAAAGTATTGCCAATAAGCAGCTCCCCAGGCTGGTACTGTATTTGGGTTACTCACTTTCACAGAAGATAAATTCGGGTTGACCTCATCCCAGCGATGTTTGAAGTAGCCTGTCCCTGCTTCAGCATTGGCTTGGCTTTTAGCCATATCAGCGTTCAAGATTTTATTAGGGAAGATTATATCCACTTGCTTGGTTTCTTGCAACCAAGCATCTCCACTCATCAATAATGCATACACTGCCGCAGCCGTTGCTTTGGTTGTTTCCCAAGCGTTGGTCTGTTTATTTTTGAGCAACCACAATCTTAGTTCATCCACCATCTCTTTATCCTTAGCTACTTGTTCGAATACCTCTATCATTAATGAATGGGTTTCGATAGGCATTTGATGCCAATAGTAGCCACGATCATAATTCCAGTATTTGCCTAATTCTTCATGACTCAAAGCTCTTTCGCTTAATGAAGCCACGATACCTTGTGCCTCTTGCTTCAGATCAAATCGATCTGCAGCCAAAGCCAACATCCCTTGGTAATACAATCCTTGCTGTAGCCAGTCTTTTTCTATCCTATCTTGATAATACTTCATTACTTTTTTCGCAGGGCTGTTAAGCGATACGTCTGTAAAAAATGATCTGGCATATAAGTAATGAATCACCATACCATCCAAGCCAGGGTTCTTATTGTACTTTTTGATTCGCTCATGATGTTCCACAACACGTGCGTCAATATATCTCAATGCTTTTTGTAAAACTACATTCATGTCTTGGCTTCCCAAGTCAACGCCAAGCGTCTTAAGATGCCCTATCCCTTCGACTAAGTACTGCGTGATATACCAAGAATCTCTACCCCCTGGAAACCAAGCAAAACCCCCATTGGTCAACTGACGTTCAGTCAAGACTTTTAGTGCTTGCGTTTTTTCGTTACTCATTTTGTTGAGGTCAAATAAGAGGCCAATGTTTCTCCGCTGTTGTTCCTCATTTTGCGCATCTAGCACCCAAGGCGTTTCTTCCAGCAGTGCCGATTTCAATTCTTGATTTTTTGATAAGTTGGAATCCATCGCATCCGTTCCTTTCCATGCTTCAAAAATCTGCTTGATCTTTGGTGTGCTGTTGGCCACATGACTAGCTAAAGCATTGGCGTAGTACTTATTGAAAATTTGCTCTGTACACTTGTAAGGATATTCCATCAAGTACGGCAATGACTGCACTGCATACCAAGCTGGATTGCTCGTAAACTCCAAGGTAAATGCATGATGTGTTAAAGTTGTTGAAGTATTGTCCCGCATGGTCTTAAAAACGAATTCTTTGTTCTCACCAGCGCGCAATGGCATCGGCATTGTTTCTGTAACCAATTTACGATTGGTCAAAACAGGGACTGCACTCTCCTCTCCGTCCGCATGCTCGCCTGCCTCTGCGATTACTCTGTGTAATACAGTTCCAAGTTTGTCTTTAGGAATATCTAAATCCCAAAACAAAGGAGCAGACTCACCAGGTGCTATGGAAAAGGATTTGCTGTTTGACTTATTGGCATAAGCGATATCTAAAGATTCATTGGTTATCGCGTCATACAACTCTAGCCTAGCTGACCCTTCCATTGGCTTTTCTGTTAGGTTAGAGACCTTAGCGGAATATCTAATCTTATCCCCTTCTCTAAAGAACCTTGGTGCATTGGGTTGTACCATCAGTTTTTTCTGCGTGACAATTTCTTTGGTAGATATAGCGGTCGCTAATTCTTTGGTATGTGCAAAGGCCATAAACTTCCACTTTGTGAGGGCTTCATTCATTTTGAATTTCACCAAGACGTTTCCGTCTTTGTCCGTATGAAGATCTGGGAAAAAGAAGACGGTTTCGTTGAGGTTTTTTCTTACTTGCGGTGCTTTATCTGTTTCTTGCTCCGAAGTTGGTAATGTGTTATCAAAATCTTCACTTACAGAAACATCTCCCCTTACTTGGACTCCATCAATAGCAAAGCCAGACTCCTCTTTATTAAACTCCATACTCCTCGCCTCATCCATCTGTGCTGCTGGTGCAGAATTCATTTGACGTTTTGCCTTTCTACCTCCAACTCCTGCAGAAGTAGATGCTAATTCATGTATTGATCTAGTTGGGTAATTCCAATTCCCATATGAGTTGTACCCTAACCAATCAAATTGACGATATGCTTTAGGTTCTACATTAAAGTAGTCTTGTTGAGGATAGCTTAGCTGATTGCTACGAGCCGTTCTAAAATTTGATCCAGCCCCTAACTGTATGTTTGCATATAGATTCGGGAAATAAGTAGCTTGCCAAGAATTGGGTCTAAATTGATCCAAAGAAGCATCATACATACCCGCTAAAATTTCTGCCGCAACGCGTTCTTTCTTGTTGCCTTCTACTTTTATGATCCACTCTTCCTCTTGCCCTGGCAAAAGCTTATCTCTAAAAGTTGAATAAGAAATCTTTAGATTTTTATTTGACCAAGGGACTAAGATTTGCTTACCCTTGGAATAAAAACGATTGTTGTAGACAACAAAACCATTGACCGCTAGATTCCCTCTATCAGCTTCAGAAATTTTAAATCGAGCATTTTCCTTACCCGTAAATTTCAACCACTTATGTGTTCTGCTTTTGTCTCTTCTTAAACTGGTCAAAAAAACATGTGCATCTTTGATACTAGTGGCAATTTGTAAATCCGCTGATTCTCCAGGTTCATAGGTAGCTTGTTTAGTCCTTATAGCTAGACTTGTTTGCACACCTAGTTCATCCTCCTCTTGATCTGTAACTTCAAAGCTTACTTCTTGCTCAACGTTATTGCCATTTTTATCTTTTGCGTTTACTGTTATTTTATACAAACCTGCTTTTAGATCAAGCTTACTCAGGTCTACAAGTCCATCTTCTGTGGTCTCGATATTTTCCTCATATATCACCTGATCTACTTCAAATTCTAAGGCTTGCTTCTTTTTCGAAAATCTGTAATCAGGGAATTGCTTTTCAAAGGCAGAACGCGTAAAACTTACTGTATCAGGAAATTCCCAAAATCTATCTCTGTATAATTTATCTTCTCCTTTCAAGGAAGATATTTTAAGATCTATATCCGCTTTTTGAAATTTGCCGTTCAAGTTTTTAGAGGAAATGTTGATCGATTTAAAACTGTCTCTTTCGATGGGCGATGATGCACTTATTCCCAACTCTAATGCGATGTCACTTGCACGTAATCTAGTTTGCACAGATCGAGTCTCTCCACTGATGTCTGTAATGTCAGCATATACAGTATAAACAAATACGGGTTGATCTTTCTGCTTAGTAGCTGGATCTGGAATCAGATCAAAATCAATGTCAAATGTCCCATCAGACTTTGAGATCGTCTCCCCAGTCTTAATCCTTGTTATAGCTTGCGGTCTATACCAGCGATAATAAGATCTCCAGTAGGGATACTCCACTCCTCTTTCAACTCGATAAGCCACTTTTGCATCTCCAATAGCATTACCTGCAAAGCCAGTCGCCTTGCCTGTTACCACTACATTTTCGTTGAGTGCATACTCTGCTTCTATGGGTAGAAACTCCGCTTCAAATTTTGGTCGTTTATATTCTTCTACACTAAAACTATGCCCTCCGTAGCCTGCTACTTCGATAGTCATGTTTCCTAGCAAGCCTCCTGTAGGCGCAGTAAAACTGCCATGGATAGAGCCATACTCATTGCTTGTCAAAGTCAACTTTTCTACATCTTGATAGTTAGCGTCTTTCAGAATAACTTCTAGCTTTTCATTAGCTAAAAGGCTAGGCAACTGTGATTCGCCTGCTACATTATAAGCTATCGCCTTAAAGTAAATAGTTTGTCCAGGTCTATATATTGCTCTGTCTGAAAATATATTTACTTTGTTTCGATCTCTCTGTTTATGAGTTCTACTTTGATAAATTCGGTCCCTCAAAAATAGAACATCTTTACCTAGCTCAATTTTAGGAATGAAACTTTTGTTTTGATCTAGCTTCGCTTGAACTAAACCTTCTTTATTGCTTGTAGCCGCAGACCTTAGCTTAAGCTCATTTTTTCTTTTCCCTTGATTGTAATGCTGCTCGTAAAATGAGATCTCAGCCCCTTCTATTGGCTTTCCTGACAATCTATCCATGACTATCATTTTATAGTCCTGAGTATTTGGGCTGAGCACATAGCTCAAGTTGGATACTGTAAAAAAGCTATAAGATATATTTGATTTTTTCTCAGCAAATCCCTTTCCTGTAGATGCTAGAAGAATATACTTACCAAATGATTGGCTTCCTAAATTGATCTCTGTACTGTGTTGATGAAAATCATCATACTTGGGTAAATTTTGAGTCCACTCTTTGATAGCTTGTCTACTCGAAAGCACTTTCAATAAATCTCCTCGTCCATACTGTAGTTCAAATTCTTCTTCTGGATTTACCTGATATAAGCGCAAATACAGCTTGTCTAAATTTTGATAAGAAACTTGAGCAAGCATATTTTCTAACTCCGGGTAAACCATCTCCGATCTAATATTCATAGAAAGCGCACTTAGACTAATCATTTGATTTTTTGCCTCAGTGGCTTCTCTTGACTTTGGAAAGTCTTCACTTATTTTTTTATAAATTTCATAGGCAGACTTAAGGTTATTTTTTTCCTGGTTCAAATGTGTACTCGACGATTGATACAATCGAGCTAGAGCCATTGAAATCATAGGAGCCACTAACCTATCGCTTTCATTATTGGTGTTTAATTCTAATAGTGCATCATAATATTTCTGCCCCTTTTCTGCTAAGGTAGAATTGTTCAATCCAAACTGTAACCTTTTTAGATCCGCTTCAACCAAAGCTGGCTTATTATTTTTAGCTAAGTGAAGTCTCAATACATTTTGAAAAATGCGAGTAGCTTTTAATAAACGAGATGTACTATCTTGACTGGTAAATTCATACTTCACAAATTCCTTTGCCGAAGCAAAAACGATCTCTTGGTCTAGGTAGAATTTATACACTGGCTCTGTCAGAAAACTATTCGGATTGACATAGTAATCCAATATCTGATGCGCAATCACATCATAAATAGTAGGCCGTAAATGATCGGTATTTTGGGTTTTAGTTGTAATGGCATCATATTCTCCTATCGGAGCATTTTTTAGTGATTCATCCTTTAATGCTAGATCAAATTGCTTATCAATCTCTTCTATAAAATGCTGTATAGACCAAGTCTCTAATTCCTCCGGTTTAAATCCTGGGCTGGTGGTACGATTAGAAAATTTCCACTGATTAGATTGTAGATAATTAGCCAAGGACTTGCCAATCATAAAATGCATAATTGCCTTAGCTGGACCATTGAGTGTCTCCACTTCTGACTGAAAAGTACGCAGCGAATTTTCGAATCCATATTCTTCCAATTGTGATCCGTATCGCTCACGGTAGAGAATAGTCTTGATGATTTGAGGATCGTTCTTATCCTTCTTTGCTCGCTCGCACAATGTCATCACTTTTTCAAGCGCAGACTTGATCAGCCCCTTTTGTTCAAGCTCATTAATTTCCTTCCATTGTTTGGCATAGTCATCATTCATTGCTGCGGACTGATTTTGCGTTTTTACTGTATTGATTTTTGCATCATTTGTAAATGAGGTCACTAAAACCCCTAGGCCTATGGCTAATGCAACAAGAATCAAATTCTTCATAATCTACTCAATTAATTTTTTGGCAAAATGCCTTTGTAAGTAGGATGCGTTTTCACTGGATATTACACAAGGTAAGAACGACTTATTGCCGATTTTAATTTTTTCTTAACAAAAGGTATTTAATTATGAGTTATGAAGTATGAATTATGAATGCTTTTTTGGAATGATGTGAGTTATGAAGTATGAGTTATGAATGCTTTTTTGGCGTGTGCTTACTCGTTTCTTCCAGTATTTATACATTTTTACTGTGCAAATCAATCTTGATAGATGATATGAAAAGGCTTTTTTGGGCGACTCACTGCACGCATGACTATGCTGCAATGCCTCCCAAGCATGCGTTACGTGATCAGGCTGTGCATCACTCCATTTCATTTCGGTCCCTGCACATGGCTCCGAAAGGGTTCGTAGCCATGCTGGTGACTGGTCGCTATGCGCCCATGATTACCATCCTTGTCGCTTGGGTTTTAGAAATTTAGTAAAGAGTTTCCGGAATGGATGCTAATCGCTTATATTTAAATTCTATGAGAGTTTTCATAACTGAACAGGATCAAAAAACTACAATCACCATTTCAAACAAGGAAGTCAATATTGTGATAAAAATGATCTTAATCATTCTTGTGTTATTTTCGATTGCAGGGTTTGTCATGTTACCACTTCGCATGGGATTAAATGAAGGTACAGGCATGATGATGGTCATCTTCGTCATAGTATGCATTTACAATGGTCGCTTGTTGCTATGGAATTTTTATGGAAAGGAGACCATTGAATTGTTCCAAGATAAAGTAGTGCAAACTTTTGATTATCGACTATTCAAAGATGTAAATACTATTGAGAATATGGGCTTAAAGATGACTGCACAAAATCGAATACCAAAAAAAGAACAAACTTTAGATAGTGATATATTGGACAAGGACATACAATGGGCTACCGAAAACAATAAGGCAGTATTATTCAATGATAAAAAAGAATTTCTACAGTTAAATGCCGCAATGACCTTGGAAGAAATCAATCAAATTTTAAGCGTGATTTATAACAATAGTCCAATTTAAATCGATCACATAGGCATTTCAAAAAATGCATTTAGGGGCAAGTTTGTATATCCGCTTCAAATACTGCACCTAGCTGTACATCAAAACCTGAATTTAATTGTATCTCACTTTGTGCAAAAAAGCTTACCATATCCGAAGCTAAAACAAGTCCATCAGAAACGATAATTTCTGCATCATTCGTAATGCCATTTGGAACGGTGCCATTTACATCTAGTTGTACAAAATCGCAGCCCGGTTGATTAACCACATTAGGGCCTCCAATCGTATTTGGCATTTCTATCCAATCACTTAGATCAGTATCAGTCCCACCAGAGTATGTAACTGGATTAAGTGCTATAGAGTTTGTACTGGTGACCAGAGCTGGTACAAAATCAGAAGTAGAAGCCCATACACCAGCACTGACCGCAGTGCTTAGTCTATTTGGTGTATCTATTTGAGTGAAAATAACATAATCTTCCAATTGATCTGCTGAAGAGAAAGCATTGGTTAAGTATAGACCTAATTCTTCTCCCCCAGTATTCACTAAATGATCCCAGGAAAGCACTGTATATGCACCCGGAGCTATCATTAAACTCCCTGATATTAAAGAAATGGAAGGGTCTACATTGATTTGATCATACCTTGTGCTGCCTAGTGTATTGGGTCGATTGCATAACCACCAGCCAGAAATATCGATTGTAGTGTTACCAGTGTTGAATAATTCAACCTGTTTGGCTGTCTGATCGATTTCATTTATGATAATTACTCGCGGAGCTGTTTGAGCAGAAAGAGCAATATTGAAAAACAAAATAATTATCAATGAAGTAAATATATTCTTTGGCATAAAATAGTGGTTAAATTTCATTTGCAAAGTAATATAGTATTTACAGTTCTTATTCAAGTATTTGCAGTAGATAAGCTAAAATGTCCATGTGCGGCTATAATCCGTAAAAATCTTATTAATTATTATAATTTACATCAATGATTTTGAATTGGATGATGTCGCCATCATAGGTCAGATAGTTCATTTCAGTGAATCCATATTCTTCATGAAAATAGTAGTCTAATGTGCTTTGACCATGCCTAGAATTGTCAGCGGTACCGAAAAGTTTATGACATTCGATTTGGCCTGTACCGGGGTAGGTTTTGTTTTCCGTACCAATGTAACTATAGGTCTGCTTTGTTTGCGTATTTGTATATAAGCCCCAATTCTTAATGATGTGCGTAGAAGATTTTTTTTTCTGCATAAGTGAATCAGTGAGCGGAAAATTTACCTGAGGGAATGGCGCTATCTCTGTCTTAAAGAATTCATTGTTTCTCATCGGATGAATCCAAACTTCTTTTTCATTTTCTATAACACCTGTTGTATCTATACTATTCCAAAATTTTTTACCTACAGTTAGTTCCACCTCTAAGATATGGTCTATGGAATCTTGGAGCGTACTCTCATAAACATAAATTACTTGACTTTGAGATGGTGCTGCTTCTTCTCTCCAACCTGTACCATCAGGAATCATATTTATGGTAGTATTGGCTAGGGTATCCCCTGCTGCATTTATTCTAATAGCGGAATAGAGCACATTTCTCCCTTTTTTAAAAATTCTCAAATTTTTGTGATGTGCAATTAAGCTTTCTATTCTTTGATTTAATGCATCTTCTAATTCTTGCCACCAGTCATTTTCGTAGTATTTGCTGAAAATTTGGTAATTGACAAGTACTCTTTTCCTATCCGTCTTTGTGGCAACTTCTACTATCTTGAATAAGTTTTTACGCACCCCTTCTTCATTATCGATCATACAGTTTGCAGCCGCTGCGCGCAACCTATCGCCGGCTATTTCTTCATCATAGGGGCTTTTTTGTGCCCATAAGTTTTCAAAGGCTTTTGCTGCCTCGTGATACTCTTCATTGTCATAGTGTTCGTCTGCTTTAAAATTCGCTTCCCAATATTTATCGTACTCAGGTGAGTTCGGTTGGGCTAAGCTAATTGTCGATAGGAAAAGTATAATACTAATGATTGGAAATAGACTTTTCATGATTTGTATTTTGTTTTTGATGTTGATATGGCACAATATACAATGTATAGACGGTCAGTGAGGGCAAATAGTGGCATGAGTGATTTGATATTATTTTTTTAACAAAAAATTGCGCCATATTGATAAGCATGTGTAAAATCGGTGCGACGTACCGCAGGTGCCAAAGCGAGTCGCCCAGCGGGCGTAAGGACAAGCGATAGAAGCGGCATCCAATTGTGGATGGATGTGGGTAGCCAGGTGCAATGGCAGTAGAGACAAGCTTGCCCGGCTTTTCAGACGGGGCATGCCTTGTCTGTACTAAGCCAAGCCATTGGATATAGCGGATGACGCGGTGCAGCACTGATGTAGGCCTCGCCGGAATCAGGGTCTGCATGGCCCCAAATCAAAATCAAAACACTAAGCCAAGCCAAAATAAGATCAGATCGTTAAAACAGACGTGCTACACATTAGAAAATGTGGCATATCAATCGAGTGATGGCTACTATAATTGGTCGAAAAATATTACATTTGCGAAAAATAATAACAGATGAATCTGCACGAATATCAAGGTAAAAATTTATTGAAAGAGTACGGTGTTGCTATTCAAGAGGGCATCGTGGCGAATACGGCTGAAGAGGCTGTTACTGCATATAATGACATCAAAGAGCGCACAGGATCGGATGTAGCTGTAGTGAAAGCACAGATTCATGCGGGTGGTCGTGGAAAAGGTGGCGGAGTTAAGCTCGTAAAAAGCTTAGATGAGCTAAAGACGGAAAGCGGCAACATCCTAGGGATGATGCTAAAAACGCCTCAAACGCCAGGTGGAATGACTGGTCCTGGAAAGAAGGTAAATAAGATTTTGATCGCTGAGGATGCATATGCACCTGATTTTGATGCTTGTGACGAATTTTATATGTCTATCCTAATGGATAGAGGTCGCAAATGCAACGTGATCATCTACTCTACTGAGGGTGGAATGGATATAGAAAAAGTAGCTGAGGAGACTCCGCATCTAGTACATAAAGAATATATAGATCCTACTTTGGGGCTTCAAGGTTTTCAATTGAGAAAGATCGCTTTCAATCTAGGATTGAGTGGACAGGCTTTCAAGGAAATGACCAAGTTTACAAGTAATCTTTATAAGGCGTTTTTGGGTGCTGATGCTTCATTGTTTGAAATCAACCCTACTTTGAAGACGGCTGATGATCGTATTATCGCAGTGGATTGCAAAGTATCTCTTGATGAGAATGCATTATTCAGGCATAAAGATTTGGCTGAGTTGCGTGATGTCACTGAGGAAGATCCTACTGAAGTAGAAGCTAAGAGCTATGGCCTCAACTATGTAAACCTAGACGGTAATGTAGGTTGTATGGTGAATGGTGCTGGTCTTGCCATGGCTACGATGGATATCATCAAGCTTTCTGGTGGTGAGCCTGCCAACTTTCTAGATGTAGGGGGTACTGCGGATGCAGCTCGTGTGGAGCAAGCATTTAGAATCATATTGAGAGATCCAGCTGTAAAGGCGATTTTGATAAATATTTTTGGTGGTATTGTACGTTGTGATCGTGTGGCGCAAGGTGTAGTAGACGCTTATAAGAATATGGGTGATGCTATCACCGTGCCGATCATAGTAAGACTACAAGGTACAAATGCCGATATTGCAAAAGATATTATCGACAATTCTGGTCTAGAAGTTCACTCTGCGATCCAACTACAAGAGGCAGCGGATCTAGTAAGTAAAGTCTTAGGATAAATAAGATACAAATACTGCTATTTGCAGACTTAAAGGATGTAGCTTTGTCAATAGCTACATCCTTTTTTTTATATAAGTATGAGAGAAGAGTTAACATTATTTGAGCTGAATGAATTCATTAGACGCTTCGTGGCACTGAATGTACCCGATTCCATATGGATTACTGCCGAAATCTCTCAAGCCAACCTCAATAGAGGGCACTACTATATAGACCTAGTCCAAAAGTCAGAACAAACTCAAGAGATCATTGCGAAATCTTATGCTGTGTTGTGGGCGAAGACACTAGGCACCATCGCAGCTACAAAGTCCAGCAATATCACCCACATCCTGAAGGAAGGTCTAAAAGTAAAGCTGAGGGTCAGAGTAGATTTTCATGAAAAGTACGGTTTGAAGCTGGTCATAGATGATATAGACGAAAACTATACCTACGGAAATCTTGCACTAGAACGAGCCAAAATCATCAAGCGACTGCAAGCGGAGCAGCTAATGGATAAGAATAGTCAATTAGCGCTTCCTAAGATGATAAAGCGTATTGCCATCTTAAGTTCAAAAACTGCAGCTGGATTAAAAGATTTTGTTACTCATTTACGATCCAATGAATACGGATACACCTTTCATTTAGAACTCTTTGAAATAGCAGTTCAGGGGGCTAATGTAGAGCCAAATTTTTTAGATCAATTGAGCAAAATAGACTGGACCAGTTTTGACCTCATCTCCATCATCCGAGGTGGAGGCTCTAAGCTAGACTTAGCAGCGTTTGATAGCTATGCCATCTGTAAGGCAATTGCCAATTGCCCTACCCCTATTCTTACAGGTATAGGACACGAGATAGATGAAACCATCGCAGATATGGTATCGCATAGTTCTCTCAAAACGCCCACTGCCTTAGCCAGCTTTATAATAGACCGAAATCTTGTATTTGAAAATGGGCTACTCTTATTGAATCAAGAAATTGAAGACATTACCACACGGAAGATTCATCAAGAAAAAATGTCTTTACAAAAAAGTGCCTCTGAAATAGAAATGCTCACCAAACAGACATTGACTTCTGCCCATCAGAAGCTTAGCGATATAGAAGAGGGTATTACGTACTTGTCAAAAAATAAATTAAAAATTGCAGGATTGCAAATCCAACAATGGGTGCAAACAGTACACTTCTTAAGTATAGAGAATACACTACAACGAGGCTTTACCGTCACCCGCAATACAGAGGGGGAAGCAGTATACGAATCAAAGCACCTTAAAAAAGGAGATATTATAACTACTCAATTTCACAAAGGAGAACATAAAAGTAAAATTCAATAAAATGGCCAAAATAAAAAACTACACAGCAGCGATAGAGGAATTAGAAGGGATACTAGCAGCATTGAAGTCAGATGAAGTCGCAATCGACGATTTAGCTGCAAAGGTGGAAAGAGCAAAAGAACTACTTACCTATTGTCAGGAAACGCTTAGGAAGACGGAGAAGGCGATTAATGGTTAATTATTAATGTATTAATGGAGAGTGGAGAGTGGAGAGTGGAAAGTAAACAATGTGCAATTGGCAATGGAACAATGGACAATGAACAAATTGATAATTGCTAATTGCTAATTGCTAATTGCTAATTGCTAATTGCGGCTAATGGTTAATCGCTTTACCAGGTAATAAAACGAAAAACGCTCCTCTAGCTATGAAACCGGGAGGTTTCCTGCTAGGGAGCGCCAACAAAAACTAGAGTCTAACCCAAGAAAGCTCTTATATATCTTTAATTTCTTTTAGTATTATTGTTTTGTTTAACACAAAGATAAACAAAATTTACTTTTTAGAAAGTTTTCTTTCTTTAATTTTAGCTTTTTTACCTGTTAAAGCACGTAAGTAGTATAATTTAGCTCTTCTTACCTTACCTCTCTTCAACACTTTAACCTCGCTAATGTTTGGACTATTCAATGGAAAAATTCTTTCTACGCCAACTCCATTAGATATTTTTCTAACGGTAAAGGTCTTAGTAGCACCATCTCCATTGATCTGAAGCACATTGCCTCTAAAATCCTGAATTCTCTCTTTAGAGCCTTCTATTATTTTATAACTAACAACTATATTGTCTCCAGGTTTAAAATCTGGTACTTTTTTTATTGTTTCTAATTGTTCGTGTACAAACTTTATAGCATCCATTATTTCGGTGTTTTTGAAAGGTCTAATAAGTGTACCTTTCTTTCAGAGCGCAAATATACTATAATTTGTACAATAACGCCATCCAACACAAAAAAATTATTTATCTAATTAAAGTCGCATAAGCTTTTAACTGAATATTGCCATCTCTAGGGCTTTCATAGTTTACCAGCACTACATATACGCCTGCTGGCAAGGGCAATCCAGTATTATTCTTACGTCCATTCCATCCTTCAGTTTGATCATTTGTTTCAAACATCAACTCTCCCCACCTATTCCAGATTTTCATGTTGAAATCATTAATATTCTCTAGAATCCCTACCCCAAGGTAGGTATCGTTACGATCATCATTATTTGGAGTAAACGCATTTGGCAAATGATAGCTATCTATCGGAATGACATCTATAAAGGCGAATGCTGTGTCAACACAACCATTTGCAGCAGTGACTAACAATACGATCTCTTGCAATCCAGTATCTCTAAAAATAAAATTTGGATTTTGATCTTGCGAAGCCCCTATTCCATTAAAATCCCATTGCCATCTCTCCACATCAGGAGTAGACCCATCGGTAAAAAATACCTGCGGATTGGAGTTAGTTATGACATCTGGTGCAAAGGAAAAGTCCGCCGTTGGTCCCTGACGAATGGTTATAAAATTATTGAACGTTTCGCTTATAGTACAATCAAATGGTGAGGTTATCGATACCGAAACGGTGAATGTACCAACATCAGTAAATTCGTGAGTAGGGCTAATTTCTGTACTAGATCCACCATCTCCAAAGTTCCAGAGGATATCATAAGTAGTATCGATAGGAAAGGTGAGATTGTTAAAAGTAACCTCGCCACCTGGAGCACAAGCAATAAAGGAAGTAGGTTGAACAATAACCTCTGACGGAACAGGCGCCCACAAAAATTCTACTTGAGACGTCTCTATACAGCCATTATTATCTTCTATGGTAAGGACAACCTCTTTTAGACCAGGCGATTCATACATATGAATTGGACTTTGCTCAAAAGAAAAAGAACCATCTCCAAAATCCCACTCATAAGAAACTATCTCATCTGCAAAAGTAAAGCTTAAGTCAGTAAAGCTTACAGGTCCTACTACACAAGTATCAAATACTGCTTCAAAGTCAGCGATTGTCTCTGGAAATACATTCACAAAGATTGTCGCAGTATCTCCACAGGGTTGACCAGGATTAAGCACTAAAGTACCCATATATTGGCCTGTATCTGGAAACATCACTAATGGCTCCCATACATCAAATACAGTTGTGTCTCCATCCAAATCAAATTCCCAAAAGAAATCACTAATATTACTCTGCTCTCTACTTTGGTTGAGAAATTGAAATTCTAACTGACCACATACATTAACCAAAAACGACTTATCTCCCAAGAAAACGTCTTCAACTATATCCGCTTGCACCAAAGGCTCGCAATCTTCTACATTAAACTGAAAATCTCTTCTCACTGTACTCAGCAACTGCCCATTTCTAAACTCCTCCACACAAACCCCTACCACAAATTGACCTCTTGTTATAGGTGTACCCGTTATGACCCCAGTGATAGGGTCTATAGTTACTCTAGGTTCTCCACCTAATGGAAACTGGGAAGTGAAACCAGGTGCTCTAAAGTCAACATTAGCATATGGCGGAGGCGCATCAGGATTAGGCGCAACCCCATTCAAATCTGAAAATGAACCATTTCCTCCGGTACCAGCAAGCCCGCCACCATCAACAGGAGAACATAAGCTATAGACCAATTGATCGCCTTCAGCATCTGTTGCAGAGTGATCAAAATCTAGTGGCTCACCCACGCAAATAATGATTTCTGGAAAATTTGTGAATACTGGTGAGTTATTACAAGTTGTCTGCGCAGTAGGTGTCAGCTCTATAGTATAAGTGGCACCAGTATCTCCTGGAAGGAAGATATTGGTAATAGATCCATTTCGACAACAACGTTGATAGGTTATAGTATAGGCCTCAGGGGATGAAGGTAGAGACTGGGTAAACGTGTAAGTCCCTCTTTCTACACATATATTATCTGGAATAACCAAACATGGATTATCTATATTTGGTGGAATGTTTTCAATTACTGGAGGGTTAAGTTCTATAGTTTCTATAAAAAGAGTCGTTCCGTTAAAAATACTGACGGTACCTGGTAGTCCACCACCTGCACTATCAAATTGAGCTCCTCCAGAAGCACAATCTCTATATATCTGCATGGTAAAACGATAGTTTCCGTTACCCAGACACTCATATGTCACTTCACCCCCAACTATGTGGGCAGCGAAAGAGAGCTGTATCCCAGAGAATACAAACAGAAATAAAATATAAATCTTTAGTTTTGTCTGTTTTATCATATACAATAAGTATAACAAAAAAAGGTAAGCTATTATTTTACTTGGCTTAGGTGTAATTAAAAACTAAATATACTCGTTTATATTCACATATGAGCTGCTAGAGCACCGTATAAACACATTATTATAAACCATTTTTGCAATTTCTACTACATTTATCCAAATGATTGACATTGACTACTTTAACAAATGCTTGGAAGTACTTAGTTCCGGAGGAACTATTCTATTTCCAACCGACACCATCTGGGGAATTGGTTGTGACGCCACCAATAAGCAAGCTGTAGACAAAATTTACGACTTAAAGAAAAGAGACAAATCAAAACCCATGATTGTTCTTGCTTCAGACATAAAAATGATAAAAGATTATGTCACACAGGTACACCCAAAACTAGAGACCTTGCTGGAGTATCATACTCGTCCCTTGACCGTCATCTACAATCATAAAACGGGCCTACCAAGTAACGTAGTTTCAAAAGAAAATACGATTGGCATCAGAATCCCACAAGACAAGTTTTGTCAAGAGTTGATTGCCTCTTATGGCAAACCCATAGTCGCCACTTCGGCTAATATAAGCGACGAACCGTTCCCTAAAAACTTCAGCGAAATCAAACCAACCCTCATCAATAAGATTGACTTCACTATACCCTATCGACAAAATGACAGTAAGTTTTTACCCCCATCTTCTATAGTCAGGATCACCAATAATGAGGAACTCGAATTTTTGAGAGATTAATATTAGTAAAATAATTTTTTGGGGGATCCCCTAAGCAAGCAAGCTCCAAGAAAAATTTTCTTGGAGCTTGCTTGCTTAGGGGCAGGCTATCCAGGGGTTCGCTGTCGCTACCGTCCCACTCTTTCGCTGCGCTACAGAGCGTGACTGGACCTGCTCGACTCCAAGCCATCTCGATAGGCCCACCCTTACTATCCTTATCCCGAAAACTTGAGTCCACTCCGGAAACTAGCTTCATATCCAAATTGAAAATACTATTCAATTTCTAACAACAAATCCTATATTTGTTGGACATGAAATGCACTGTTCATTATAATGGTACCACAGAAAACCCGACGCCAAACAAAATGACCTTTTTTGAGGCCTTGTATTTTGACTATAAGGTGATCGAAGAAGGCAACACCTCAAAAATAAGTCTATTCATACACCCTAAAGAAAAAATCAAACTCAGTAAAGTAGTCATTGAAATACCATTTAATTTTCAAGCTACTGATAAAGTATTAGGCAACGGGTTTCAGTCTTGGTCAGAGACTAGGACATACGGAATCCAAGATAAAATACCACAACTTCGGAAAATAGTTAAGTCTTACTTTGGATATTATGGAGATGATCACTTGATAAAGAATAAGCCAAACTTATATTCATGGACTTATGGGTATGTTCAAAACGGTAGTCAATTCACTTTACTAGGTAGTACATCAGAAAATACAGCCTTTTCATTTATAGAATATGATATCAATTCTAATTTGATAAAACTCACAAAATTATGCGACGACATTGAATTGTCTCATAGCTTTCCAGTGCTGGATGCTGTACTTAGTAAAGGGAGAGAAGAACAAGTATTTGCAAACTACTTCGCCTCTATTCCTGTACCCAATAAATCACTAAACACTACTTTTGGTTGGACCTCATGGTATAGACACTACAATAAGATAACAAGTGAGAAAATAGAAAAGGATCTTGACAGTTTCTCGCAACATTCTGATGTGGCTCCATTCAACCAACTAGATCGTGTATTCCAAATAGACGATGGCTACCAAAAAGAAATTGGAGACTGGCTAGACAACAACCCGGATTTTCCAAATGGGATGTCGAGTATCGCTAGAAAAATAAAAGATAAAAACCTGATACCGGGGATATGGATAGCGCCTTTTGTCTGTAGCAAAAATTCAAAAATATACGCTAGTCAAAAAGATTGGCTTTTGAAAGATAAAGATAATAAGCCCATCAGGGCGGGATATAATCCGCTTTGGGGAGGATGGTATTACGCCTTGGATATTTATAATCCAAAAGTAAAGGACTACCTAACTGAGGTATTTTTTACGCTCACCAATAAATGGGGATACCAACTTATAAAAGCGGATTTTCTATTTGCAGCTTGCATTTCACCTCCAAAAGATAGAACTAAAGCTCAAGTTATGCATGACGCCATAACACTGCTTGAGCAACTCGTAGGGCAAAATAAAATGCTTACCTGTGGAATACCTATTGGAAGTGCTTTTCACAAATCATCTTATTGTAGAATTGGGCCAGACACACATTTATCTTGGGAAAATAAACTAATGCAGTTTTTACGAAAGAGAGAAAGGGTTTCTACAATTAATGCCCTGCGTACTATAATACATAGAAGGCACTTGAATAAAAACGTTTTTGTCAATGATCCCGACGTATTTATCTTTCGAAAGGATGGGCACAAACTAAATGATAATCAGCAGTATACCATACTTTTGGTCCAAGTCCTATTTGGTTCACAAATATTCAATTCTGATGATTGGAGTAGTTATGAAGAAGAAACCATTGATGAAATCAAAGGACTCATGCAGTTTGTCGACTCTCAGATTGTAAGTGTTACTGAATCAAGCAGTGATTATTATCAAATTCATTTTACAAAGGGGAAAAAATATGTGGCACATGTTAATCTTAGTAAGCAAAAGATTAATGTAGTTGGATTATCTAATCCTTTTGAATTAGCCCCATTTGAAAGTATAGTTCTAAAAAGCAGGTAGGAAATACTTAGTCTAGTTTTTTTCTGTGAGTTGTTTGTATATCTTTTGCGCATTCAATGCTTCACGAACAACTGGATCGGCATTATTCAAGATTTTATAATATTCCAAATCAGAAAAGTATTGCTTTCCTAATCTCGCATGTAGCGTAGTTAAGAGTTCTCGTTTGATTTTGTCGTTCAATAATGTAACATCAACCAATTCTTCATTATTTTGCTCATGAAAAATAGCCAATTCATTCAAAATGGATTCTTCTAACTTAAAATTCTCGACGAATTCATTTTCATCAATTTCAAGAGGGTTTTTCTCAACATATTGGAATGCAAAACGAGTGAGGCTTCCTGACAATCTCTGATAATCTTTATCTAGTAAAAGGGAATCATAAGGAACATACACATCTGGTGTGATTCCTCCCCCGGCATAGACTTCTCTGCCATTAGCTGTATAAAATTTACTCGTGTCAGAAATGGTTACTTGGTCATTATTGGTAAATTCTCCCGATTCTATACGGTCTTCAATATATTGATCATACTTGTCTTTCTCGGCATAATCTCTTTGTATCAAACGACCCGCTGGAGTATAATATCTAGCTACTGTAAGTCTTAATGCAGAGCCATCTTTCAAATCATATTGCTCCTGAACCAAGCCTTTGCCATAAGACCTGCGACCGATAATCAATCCTCTATCCCAATCTTGCACAGCGCCTGCAACGATTTCACTTGCAGAAGCAGAATTTTCATCAATCAAGACACAGATTTTATTTATCTCAAACACATTTCTTCCAGTGGTGAAGAATTCTTCTTTCTTGACATTCTTTCCAATGGTGTAAACCAATTTTTGATCTTTTTCTTGAAATAACTGATTTAAAATTTTCACGGCTTCATGCAAATAGCCACCTCCGTTTTGTCTAAGATCAAAAACCAAATTTTTCATCTGATGATTATCCACCAAATCACTCAGCGCATCCATAAAATCAGTTATGGTATTTGCACTAAATTTATTCAGCTTAATATAGCCTGTATCGTCATTTAGCATATAATGAACATCCACACTACTGACAACAATTCTTCCTCTTGTTACTTCCTTCTTTATGATGTTAGGTTCATTTGGGCGCACAATGCTTAACTCCACCTGAGATCTATTCTCTCCTCTTAATCTTTTAATAAGACTTCCTTCTTCGTCCTCTATTTCACCTTGTTTTCTATCCTCTCTCAAATTTTTCGCATCTACTATTCTATCTCCAAATTTCAATCCTGCTTTAGCTGCGGGCCCATCTTCAAATACTTTGAGTATTACGATAGTGTCATTTTGTAGTAAATATTCAATGCCTATACCCACAAAGCTGCCTTCAAGAGATTCATTCGCTTTTTTAACTTGATCAGAAGACATATAGACTGAGTGCGGATCCAAATCATTGAATAGAGAAGTGATGGCAGTTTCTACCATCTGATCAGTATTGAGGGTATCAACATACTTGGCTTGCATATATCTGATAAGCTCTTCTACTCTACCTTGTCCAATGTTTTTGTTATCTGTACCTACATTTTCAAAAACAATTTTAGTTTCCTGAGTAGAAGGCTGTAGCTTACCTCCTACGACCATACCCCCTAGCATCATTATAGATAGTAGAAAAGGAAGCCAAATGTTTATTTTATTTTGATTTTCTTCTTTGCTCATTTACTATTTCAAAAATACACCAAAACTTAATGTAATATCTAGCAATATTTAACTTATTTGGAAATAATGCTAAGATATTACAAACAAATGCTAATGATTCCCAGATATATTTGCAATCATTTATATTTGAGCCAACTATAGAAATGCAAAAATGGTAATTCAAAACGATGATAGACAAACTTGATAAGGACATTATTGATACGCTCTTAGAGAATGCAGATATGCCATATACTGAAGTCGCAAAAAAGCTATTTGTCTCTAGTGGAACGATCCATGTAAGAATGAAAAAACTTAGAGACCAACTTGGTGTGATAAGAGGGTCTCATTTGGATATTGATCACGCTAAGCTTGGCTATGACATCACCGCATTTATTGGCATATTTCTAGAAAAAAGCTCACTATATGAGACTGTTACCGAACAGCTCAAGAATATACCCGAAATCGTAAGTGCACACTATACTACTGGGAATTACAGTATTTTTGCCCAAATTATCTGTAAAGACACAGATCATTTGAGAAATGTGCTATCGGACAAAGTGCAAAACATTAAGGGAATTCAGCGTACTGAGACCTTTATTTCACTTGACGAAAGTATCGACAGACCTCTAAGAATTAGACAAAATATTGAACAATAATGGAATAATTATTGATATATAATACGTTATACTAACCAAGCCGCTCGTTAAAGATAGGTCATGAACCAATATGCACACATGCTAAGAAAAATACTAACTCTGTTCTGTGGTTTATTGATAAGTAGTGTTTTACTTAGTCAAGGAACAACAAAGAAGAAAGCACCTATCAAGTATAGATTGCTGCTCACATCTGTCCAATTAGAAGACGTTTCACCTGATGAGATTGCGATTACATTGAATGCATTCAATACAGGAAGAAATCCAATTGATTTTTCACAAATCAATTCGATACCTGATGAAATGGAAATCAAATTTGAAGAATCCTTTTACAGAAGTAATCTTAGTGATTTTGAAGATGAAATCACTGCAAGTCTTTTAAATAGAAATCTAAATATTACCAATGGTAAAATTTTAAGAAATCTGAGATTCAACTTACCAGGAAATGACGATCTCTATAAACAGTTAACCAAGAATAGAAAGAAATTTTCAAGAACCTATGCCGCCAAAGATAAAACTAAGGCACCTAAGGTGAAATACAAAACCTCAAATAAAAAATCAACTAATACTAAAAGTACATTTGCGTCTAAGAAAAAGAAAACAACTGACAAAAAAGCTGAAGAAACAATTGTAAAAAATACTTCTAAGAAACCAAATACTCCTTCTACAAACACTCCAGCTGCCCCTTCATCCAATGATGTCAAAAAGGAAATGGCCTCTAAAGAATTAGAGATGAAAAAGGAAATGGAAGTAAAACAGCCAAAGACAACTTCTCCAAAAGTAGAAATCTCTGACAAGCTAGCATCTGATGCTGAAAAAACAAAGGAGTCTACAAAAAAGGAAACAATAGCAACAACGGAGAAAAAGAAGAACATTTTCGAAAAGAAGAAAGAGGAAAAGCTCGAAAATGAAAAAGCGAAATCTGACTCCTATAAGATCGAAAAAGCAGTTGAACTAGAAGATCAAAAAGAAATCCTAGAATCTCTAGGAGCATCTAAAAACAAAGAGAAAACAACAAAATCGCAAGGCGGAGTTGCTT
Source organism: uncultured Saprospiraceae bacterium (assembly GCA_938022165.1). GTDB lineage: Bacteria > Bacteroidota > Bacteroidia > Chitinophagales > Saprospiraceae > JALZVN01. The sequence goes on from CALIEI010000211.1 coordinate 21,695, forward strand.
TTGATACCAGAGCGGGTGTGGAAGAATCGAAAAATTCCTATGCGGAAAAATCCGTATGTCCTGATATGATATTAGAAGATTTAAAGATTATAAAAAAGACGCCAAAATGGATTACCCTAGAGTACACATTGAAGAATGTCGGGAAAGGTCCAGCATATTTAGACAAGTCTAATCAGAAGATAGCCATGCGTGCATTTTTATCTTCATCTGAAAACTTAACTAGGGGTTCGCTCCCATTAGGCGGTGGATTTGTAACTTATAAAGAAGGTAAGGACGGCGCCTTATATCCCAATAAAAGTTTTACGGGTACACTTAAATTAGATATTAAAAAAATAACACGGTTTACACCTTTTGTTGTTCTAAATTTAGATCCATTCAATGTTATTAATGAATGTGATAAAGCGAATAACTACGGAAATGTAAAGGTTGGAAAATAAGAATTCATCTCAAGAATTCTGTGATTCTATTTTAATTGCAAACCTTAGCTATCTCTTCGTGGTCCCAATTTGTTGTCTGCAAATTGTAAATCCAATTCAGATCCATCTAGCGAACTGTCAGCGAGCTTGTTCTTCAACTTGTTTAAGTTCAATAGTACTTCTTCAAGGCAAATAAGACGAGCAGTCTCTGTAGGTGTGAGGTCATCCTGTAAGGCAAACAGCATTTCTTGCTCAATCAATAAGGAAGATATCAAACTATCAAAGTTGTTCTGATGGCTTTGAATTGATGTATTGATACTTGATCCTACTACCGTGCTAGCAGGAAAGTAATTATATTGATCGGGGTCAATTTGATCAAAAGCATCTCTGATATCTGTTACACTATTCTGCCATAAATTTGCCGTTTGCATGACCAATGAGCCCACAAAATTGGGTACTTTATAGTTAGTGTATTTCGCTCTAGGCATCTTCTCAGAAGAGCTATCTAAACCTAGCAATACTGATAACTCATGTCCAACTGCAGAAGCAATATGAACTGGTGTGTACCAATTGTTATTGATACAATTTAAAGAGAGCCAGATAATTGGATTGCTAACTGACTGATAATTTGCAATTTCTTTTCTAGAATTGAATGGGAGTATAACTAACTGATCATTTTGCCCTAGGTCTTCAAAGTACTCTTTAGGATGATGTAGTCTATGCAAAACTTGCTTGTTTGATAGATTGTTGGCGTGATAAAAACGGAAGAATCGCCTGTTTTCATCGTTTATCCAATCAAATTGCAATATCTGATCAGAAAAATGCTTGTGGTTTATCACACGCAATAATATCTCAATTCCTGCCTCCAGCTTATTCTTCTGGGTTTTGGTAAAGAAACAATTTCGGGTTCGACCGATTCTGATTGGATAGTTGATCATTAGGGAAAATATATACTTTATTTATATATAAAATAGACCTAATATGTTACAGTGAGTAGGGACTATTTTGGGTAGTATATTTTGGCATAGCGATGAGGAATGGTGGCCTGAAAAGGCCAGACTCCACAGATGAGCATGGGAGTAGAGCGGAGGCCGAGTCGAATGACGAGCCATGTATCGTAGCGCCTATCGTGTATTTGTATTTTCACAAATACATGATAGGATGCCCCAAATCATAAAAAAACGCTAAAAACAAGGGAAATTCTGGCTAGATTCGCTCCATTTTGGGGATATCCTTAACGACTAATTGAATCATGTCTCCTTTACGCTCCTCGAGCTTCACAATTTTCCCTTCTTTAAGCTTTTGTACCAAGTCTTTTTGATAATGACGAATATTGATCAACTCAAGATTGCGCTCCACTTTAGTTTTGAAAGACGCTTGTATTTGCTTAGTAAAATTCTCTATCCTATCATCGATATCATTCACGCAAACCGAAAAACTAATCGCTGAATTCTGCATCATATTGACTTGAATTCTATGCTTCGCAATTTGCTGAAAAAGAGTAGACAAATGATGCTCTGCTACAAAAGAAAAATCCTTGGTACTAATATTAATTATCGCTTGCTCCGTCTCTACCGTCACTATCGGAGGATAGTTGTCCGTCACTTCATCTGAGATCAAGGTACCCTCACCATCTGGATCAATAAATGACTTTACATGCAGTGGAATATTTTTATTTTGCAGTGGTTTGATTGTTTTAGGATGGATAACCTTAGCTCCATAATAAGTCATCTCTATAGCCTCTCTATAACTAAGACTATCGAGCTTGGTAACATTTTTAAATTTTCTTGGATCAGCTGTCAACACACCAGGTACATCCTTCCAAATGGACATGTCTATAGCGTCAAGCCCAAAAGAGAAAATAGCCGCTGAATAATCCGACCCTTCTCTTCCAAGAGTAGTTGTATTATTCTCCATGGTACTAGCTATAAAACCTTGACTGATAACATAATTGGCATTCTCAAAAAGCGGTTTTACATTGGTTTCAATATTTTTAGTAGTACGATTCCAATCTACCCAACCTTCTCTATAAATGTCATCGGTGATAACTACTCCCCTAGCATCTACCCAATTGACATCTTGATTCTGCGTCTCAAGTTTTGCCGCTAAAATTTTTGATGATAATAGTTCTCCAATAGAAACAATCTGATCGTAGATATAATCATACTCAGCATCTGTTTCATCTAATGCCCAATCAATTTCTACCAATAGGTCATTGAGATCTGTAATCAAAGAAGAATTTTCTTCTAATCCTAAGTCCTTAATTATTTCGAGGTGATTCTTTTTGACAATTTCTAATTTCTTTAATGCTTCTGGTTTATTCGCAATGTGTTTCACAACCTGTTCGAGATGATTAGTCGTTTTACCCAAGGCGGATACTATGATCATCAATTTTTGATCATTGTATTTTTGAATTATGGAAACGACATTTTCAATATTCTCAGCACTTTTGATTGAGGCTCCTCCAAACTTAAAAACCCTTATATCTTTCATGTTTTAGAAATTTGGGGCAAAAATAGTATTAAAAGCTCAAATAAATCATGTGTGCTCTTTGTAAATGGAAGAAATCTATAAAATGGATTATAAAGAACAAGGAACTAGTTTTTATTGTTACTAGTGTTGCTTGTGCATCAACCGTTTGAGATTAAAATATGAACCTGTTTGAAAGCGATCTAAGTTCAAAAACCTCCTTAAATAGACCGCATTTTAATGTCATATCGTCATAATTTGCTTGCGAAAGGATTTGTGTGTCTTTAAAATTTAGTTACTTTTATCATGCTTTAAAACAAACAATGAATTCAGATTTACAATATGCTTTTCTAGTCCTCTTGGTAGGAATGATCACGGTATTTGTTGTCCTCACTCTGGTGGTTCTCACGGGAAGAACATTAATTTTTCTTGTAAATAAATATGGCCCGGTCAGTGGCAAAACAGCTATCAAGAATAGAGACTTCAAGCCGCTGCTCCCAAGCTCTTCGAGTACCAAATCTGGAATACCTAAAAAACAACTTGCAGCCATCTTAAGTACCGTCGAAATAGTAACTCATGGGAAAGGAAAGGTTACCAATATTGAAAAAATACCCTCTAAGTAGAAGAGGAATAAAAAAATAATATGCCAAAAGAAATTAAGCTTTGCCTAGTATATAGGGATATGTGGCAATCCGCAGGAAAGTATGTTCCGAGAGTTGATCAACTTAACAAAGTCGGACAGCCGATAGTTGATATGAATTGCTTTGCAAGAGTCGAGACGAACGGTGGAGGATTTGAACAAGTAAATCTGCTCTTTGGAGAAAATCCTAATCGCGCGGTAAGAGAATGGACACAACCATTCAACGATGCAGGTATCCAAACTCAAATGCTAGAAAGAGGTTTGAATGGTATAAGAATGAGTCCAGTCCCTGCAGATGTGAGGAGATTGATGTTTAAAGTAAAGAAAAAACAAGGGACAGATATTTCTAGATCTTTTGATGGCTTAAACAATCCTCAAAATCTTGCCAACTCATTTAAGTTTGCACAAGAAGGAGGAATGATTGCGCAGGCTGCCTTAAGTTTAACTTTCTCGCCATTGCATACGGTTGACTACTATGTAGATCTTGCGGATAAATACCTAGACTTAGGCGCCCAAGAGATTTGTATCAAAGATATGGCAGGTATTGGAAGACCTGTATCCGTAGGTAAAATAGTGGCAGGTATCAAAAAAAGACATCCAAACATATTGGTGCAATACCATGGTCACTCAACACCTGGATTATCAGTAGCTTCTTCATTGGAAGCTGCAAGAGCAGGTGCAGACATTATTGATGTGGGCATGGAACCTCTATCATGGGGTACTGGACATGCAGATCTACTGACTATACATGCTATGCTTAAAGATGCTGGATTCAGTATGCCTGAAGTAAATCCAGATGCCTATATGCATGTACGTAGCTTGACACAAGAGTTTATCGATGACTTCTTAGGCCAATATATAAACCCAAAGAATCGATATATGAATTCATTGTTGATAGGTCCCGGACTGCCTGGTGGAATGATGGGTTCATTAATGGCGGATTTAGAAAAGAACCTAGCTAGTGTCAATAAGTGGCTAACAAAAAATAATAAACCAAATATCACCCAAGATGACCTGCTCCTTAAACTATTTAAAGAAGTAGAGCACGCTTGGCCAAAACTTGGGTATCCACCTTTGGTGACTCCATTTAGTCAATATGTCAAAAACGTTTCTCTAATGAACGTAATGGGTATGATCAAAGGCAAACCGAGATGGAGCATGATCGATGAGAATACTTGGGGCATGTTGCTAGGAAAATCTGGAAAACTACTAGGTCCACTAGGCGATGAAATCATGAAAATGGCCAAAGACCAGAATAGAGAATTTTTCACTGGTACTCCGCAAGATCTTTATCCAGATGAGTTAGAATTGTTTGCTGCTAAGATGGATGAGAAAGGATGGGATTATGGTCAAGATGATGAGGAACTATTAGAGTACGCGATGCATCCGCAACAATACGAAGATTTTAAGAGCGGAAAAGCAAAAGAGAACTTCCTGAAGGACTTAGAAGCGCGTAAAGCAAAATCTAATCCGCAACCTAAAGCTGCAGCCATTGTGCCACTTGCTGGAGGTGCTGCTCAAAATTATCAGCCTAAATCATTGAACTTAAATATCAATGGCGAACAATTCAAAGTAAGTATTGGATACGATGATGCAGCAAATCCAGCCGCTGAAGACACAAATAATAATGCCAAGGTAGATGCACCTCAAGCTGCTGCTGCACCTGCAAATGGCTACCCTCACGATGACAGTTTAGATTCTATTTTAGCACCATTGGAAGGGAAATTTTATCTCACTAAAGATACTGGTGAAGTACCTATAAAAGTAGGAGACGAAGTGAAAGAAGGACAAACAGTCGCTTATATAGAATCGATGAAGGTTATCAATTCAGTTACCTCGGACAAGTCAGGAATAGTCGCTGCTATAGTAGCGCGACATGGAGAAGAGATTGAAGAAGATGATGTGATCCTAAAACTGAAATAGTGGAGACCTTAGAGAAACTATATGACATGACTGCCTTTGGAGATCTGGCTAGTTCTCCAAGCACGTTCTTAATGCTATTTTTAGCATTTTTCTTGCTGTATCTAGGCATACATAAACGGTATGAACCTTTGCTATTAGTACCTATAGCATTTGGTTTACTTTTAGCCAATTTACCGGGTGGAAATATGAGTGTTGTCCAAGACACAGCAGCAAATGGAATTGCTAAAATGACCATGCTGGAGATAGCTAAAAACCATGGCATCATGAATTTGCTCTATTATGCCTTGATCAAAACAGGCTTATTACCTCCATTGATTTTTATGGGTGTAGGCGCTATGACAGATTTTGGGCCTATGCTTAGAAATTTAAGACTGGCATTTTTTGGGGCGGCAGCGCAGATTGGAATTTTTACCATTTTGATATCGGCAGTGGCTTTTGGTTTCGAACCAAAGCAGGCGGGCGCACTTGGAATCATTGGTGGAGCTGATGGCCCTACCGCTATATATACCTCTATTATTTTAGCACCTGAATTATTGGGCCCCATCGCAATTGCAGCTTACTCCTATATGGCCCTTGTGCCAGTAATAATTCCCTTCATTGTGAATTTGACCGTTTCTAAAAAAGAACTGAAAATCAACATGAAGCAAGAAGAGAAAAAATATCCAAACAAAACGGAGATCAAGAATCTAAAGATGGTCAAGATCATCTTCCCTATTGTCTTGGCTACTATGGTAGCATTGTTGGTGCCCACTTCAGTTCCTCTGGTTGGAATGTTGTTATTTGGAAATCTCGTAAAAGAAATAGGAACAGACACCAATAGACTTTTTGTAGCTGCTTCTGAAACCATTATGAATACAGCTACCATCTTCTTGGGGCTTACGGTTGGCGCTACTATGACTGCTCATACTTTTCTTAATAGTGAAACACTGTTTATAGTGGTAGGTGGATTTTTTGCTTTTGCTATCTCCATCTTTGGCGGTATCATGGCAGTAAAAATTTACAATCTATTTTCAAAGAAAAAGATCAATCCGCTTATTGGCGCTACAGGATTAAGCGCAGTGCCTATGGCATCTAGGGTGGCGAATGAAATAGCTTTGAAACATGATAGTAGAAACCACATTTTGCAATATGCTATGTCTTCAAATATTTCGGGAGTTATTGGCTCTGCTGTAGCTGCTGGTGTATTGATTAGCTTCTTGAGTAGCTAAGGCATCAAGGTATGAAAGGAATGAATGATGATCGGTGTACCCCACATCATCATACTTACGCCTTCAAAGTGAGAGGCATGGACACTTACTTTTCGACCATCATATTTTAGTTGTTCGGGCATGCCCATAGCTGCATACTCGGTACCATCGTCTCCAATGATACTCCAAAACCCACCTTCTAAATTCTGATACTTTACTGTTCCAGTGATTTTCATATTCTTATTGGTATTATACTTTCTCTTTCATAAAGTTATCTAGCGTCGAGCTCAGATTCTTTATGATCTTACTTTGTTGAAGGATGGTAGATCTCAACTCTTTTACTTCTCCATGAAGAATATTATTGAGATTATTTGGTGATGGTAAGAATGGACTCAACTTTGCCCGCACGTACCAGATTTCTTGGATGTCGCTGATATCTACTTTAAATGGTTGGTAAAAATCATTATCCGAAATCAAAACTAAGGACTTGCTTTCTGCGATTTTATTGTAAACTCTTTTTACCAGCACATCGCTCTGTGTGATGATCACATATACGTAGTTGTCTTTGATTGAAGATTCCCAAAAGTTGGATTCTTGGTAAGAACAAATTACTTTATCGCCTTCAAAAAGAGTCGGCTCCATACTATCCCCAGCTACATCAAAAGAACGATGTGTACCGACTTTGTATTTATAATCAGGTAGTGTATAAGTAGGAAGTTCGGACATAAAAATTGGATTTCCTACTTCAGAAGGATAACCCGCTTGAGCAGGTACTGGAACATGCAATATTCTTTCATCTCCTTCATCGTCACTCACCACTGTCAATACTCTCACAGAATCGTCTCCTTCACTGTCTTTAAGAAACATTGGCGGTTTACCGTGATGAAGAAAGAAAGGATTGATATTATATACTTCTACACTTTTGCGGAGAAGCTCAAGGGTGACGTCTCGTCTACCTTTTAAAATTTCACTTAAACTCTGTGGAAGGTAATCTAATGATTTAGCAAACTGGCGGCTCGATTTCACCTCTTTCTTTTCCCTTAGCCTATCATGGACCTTGATGAATCTTTGCGTTATAATATTGCTCATAATTGTTTCTCGTGCTGTTGTCCAAAAGTAAAAATTTTATTCACATATTGTGAATATATTATAATTTTAGTTGCAAAAATTTCTAGAATTAGAATTTCAAATAACTTTTTAATGGCTTGCAGAGGTATTTATTCACAATTAACATTGTAAATGTGGAAAACATCAGCTTTAAATATTAGCATTGATTCTGAAAGTACGCAAAATCATTGCAGAATTATTAGTAATAAGTCTGAATGTAAGAGTGGTAGTCTGATTCGCGATATGGGGGCTTGCTTAGAAAGTGATTATTGGTTTAATTTTTACTCTTCAAAGAATCAGGATGCACTTCTAAGATCCTTTTCTCCTCTGAGATAAGCTCCCCTTTGAGTTTACGTTCTTTTTTGATCTTTTCCCTTTTCTCTATAAGGCTTTCTAGAAGTGGCTTTACGTCTAGCTTTTTCTTATTTAGGTTGCGATGATAAGTCGTTATAACAAATGTGATCATGTCATCTGGATCGTATAGGCCAAGATTATTCAAATAAACAGAAAATCTCGACCCGTCAAAAAATGCATAATTATGGCTTATCCATTTGCCAAAACCAAAATGGAGTCTACGGTCCGCTTCTGCTTCTGGTACATTTCGGAACTTTTCTCGGGTTGGCTTTTCTATCAGCTTATTAAACTGCACAAAGGCATCAGATAAGTCTTTAGGTATGTAGACACCATGAAGATATTCTTGTTTTATACGCTTTTGGTATAACTTTTCTGGATCTGACTTCGCAGGTGTACCTGGCTGAGCTGACAGAGAGACAGATAAAAAAACCAATAATATAAAGATATGATGTTTGATAGCCAAAGTAAGCGATTTAGTACAGCCTAATAACTACAAATAAACGACCAATATTTCATATCATATATTAAATAGTGTTAAATATCTCTTATGCTAAGGAATGCCAATAAGCAATAAACGATAAAACCCTATTGCTTAATGACTTTATGCGTATCTACACCTTGTTCAGTATGTATCAGCACATAATACAAGCCCGGCACCAAATCTCTAATTTCCGTACTATGGTAATTGATACGGCTATCTATCTTAAGAGTCCTTGCAAGAATTCCTGCACTATTATAGACTTCTACCCTATCCACTTGAATTGGAGTTTCTGTTCTAAAGTTTAATCTTTGAGAAAATGGATTTGGAGCTACCTCAAAAGAATTCGACAATTCTAATGGTCTAAAAATAGAAGTCGTAGCCGTCACTTCGATTCGTTGCACAAAAGCATCGCTACATCCATCTTCTCCTGTGACTAATAAACTAGGATAATAAACCCCTTGCTCAGTATAGGTGTGTACAGGATTTTCTTCAGTGCTAGTCGTACCATCTCCAAAGTCCCATAAAAATGAAATTCCATTTTCAGAGCTATTGAAAAAATTGATTTCTTGATTACTATTCAAATCTACTAAAGAAGTATTCATTTCGAAAAAAGCAACTGGCAAGCTATCCGTTTCGACAGCAGAAATTTCTACTGGCACACGCCCACAGAGATCAAGGAACTCAACTTTCATATTGAAAAAATAAGGATACCCAACAGAAGGAACATTATCTGGAGCAGTGCTTCCAGTGATAGTCATGATATTATTGATCGTGTATGGAAAATCAAGATTATTATCTGAGGTACCCAACTGCGCTATCCCATCTCTGTAAATCATCCTGTATCCAAAGCCTTCAGGCATACGAATACTAACATCGGCAGTTTGCCAACCTGATCCATCAGAATTAATTATTTCTGATTCCACAACATCTCCTCTACCGTTCAACACACTTATAAATACATTTCCATTACTTTCAGAATAAAAGTCAAACTCTGTAATACGCATTGGAAACAGGGCATCGAATTGAAGTCCAACCTCTTTATCGTTTCTAATATCAAAAGTCTCATTAGATCCAACTACTTTACCAATACTTGCAGACCTAAGGATATCACCATAAACCACAGTTGGTTCATCTGCTTGGATTACCACTTGAGTTCCTTCCGCCACAAGGTTGCCCCCTATCAGCTCGTCAAACCATTGTATGGTACCATCACCGTTGTAGTCTGCTTTCACTAGCATATTACCACCTTGACAAGTTACCTGGTTTTCTACCTCGATTGTTTGTAGCCTTTCATTTGAAGAAATTACTACACTTTTTACTATGGTATTATTTAATGTACGTTCATCGATGTTACCATTTGGATTCGACACCTCTATTGCTACTTCATGCCCTCCTAATGAAATAGAAATTTCATCCAAAACGAGTGTATCCAATCTAAAAGGAGCTACACTAACAGATAAAGTTTGACTCAACGATTCTTGCACTTCACCATCTATAGAAATTCTAAGATCCATACTTCTCAAAGTATCAGCAGAATTATTAAAGTACACAAAGGTACTTGTCAGTACTCCATTGCACTCAAACCTATCGGTAGCCAAGTCATAAGCCATGATATCATTATCTCTTGATGGAGGAGGTACTGGGGTATTCCCTTGATCAATTAAATAATTATACGCAGCCAATACATCTATAATACCCATACCAAAGGTATTGTCTTCTCCTGGATCTCCAAGATCTCTGCATGAATTGTACAGAGCCATTTTCACTTCATAGGCACTTACCTCTGGAAAAGCTTGACGCAGTATAAGGATTGCTCCTGATACATGAGGTGCAGCCATTGAAGTACCAGATTTAAATCCATATCCGTTTTCCAATACAGCAGACCTTACGTCTACTCCCGGTGCTGCCACCTCGGGCTTTATCAATAAGGGGCCTGCTTCGACTTCGCATGTAGAAGGCCCTCTACTAGAGAAAAGTGCAATTGGCAAATCATCTCTATTACCATTCAAAGCTGCTACAGTAAAAGTATTTACAAGATTTATGTTGATATTATGAGGTGAAGTCATAGTAGCAGGATCAGGGCCAGCATTTCCACCACTAAATACCACTACCACACCAGCTACTTCTAGCGCTTCAAGTACATCGACATATACACTATTACAATCTTCTCCAAAAACACGAGGATCCCACCAGCTATTATTGATCACCCCTGCCATATCTTCAACAGTTTCCAAATCACCATCAGGATTTACAGACCACTGAAATGTACCTATATTACTTTCTGTTCCTCCACCACACAGATTAGCAGACCCCAACCATTGAGCATCAAATGCTACACCGATGGTATCTCTATTCAATCGATCCAGACCCAATACCGTACCTAGTACATGTGATCCATGATCTCCACATTGGAAGGGAGTCGCTTGTTGATCTTGCCATCTATACCAAGCCTCTGTATCCCCATTTGTATTCCCTCTATATCTGTGCCCATAAGCAAGGTGCGTTGGATCGATTCCAGTATCAGCTACTAATGCAAGCTGTCCATATCCAGTATAACCCATATCCCACAGCGGTCTGACATTGATTCTATCCAGTCCAGGTTCTGCTTCATCTGGCACAACTACTGCTGCAGATTCAGCTTCACTTTCTATCAACATCAGTTCCCCCTCTATCCCGATAGTTTGCACCCTTGGGTCATTACTCAACTTTGCTAGAGTTGCTTTATTAGCACGCATGAAGATTATGTTTGCCAACCAATATGATTTGATGCTTTCTTTCTTGACTCCTGAGTCTCTTTCCAATTCGCCAAGTATCTCGGCCTGACTCTCTTGTGCTTTTTGATAGAGCGCTTTCGTTACCGTTCTTGCTCTTTGACTTCTAGATGCTCTTTGGCTTCTAAGTGATGAGTCAAGATCTTGCAAGTCTACTTTATCTTCAAGGATAATATAAATATCAAATTCATCAGCGGAGGAAGTTTCAATTTCTTCGATTAGGCTATTAGCCATTGAACTATAATTTAGTTCTTGCGAAAATGAAAAAGAGGAAACGGCTAAGAATAAAAAAAGAAATAGTAAAGGCTTCTTCATGATGTAGGTTTGTTTATAAGTACTTACAAGTTTACATATTTTAAGCACTTTTCCATACAAATAGTTCATTATAAGTCCCACAGACTTCAATTATTTCGACAGTTTGACATTATAAAAAAATGTAAAGTGATTTTTGTCTTTATTTTATCGGGTAGGAAGACAAGGATTAATTCCTTGCCTGTCCTCCCACACCACCCTGCGTACGGAACCGTACAGGGCGGTTTTCTAACTAATTCTTTACACCCTGATAAGAAGTGTAAAGTTCGTGATGTTCTCTTCAGT
>CALIEI010000212.1 GCA_938022165.1 uncultured Saprospiraceae bacterium
ACTACTTGGGATTGGTTAAATGGTTTCTCATTTAGCGTTTGGAAAGGTATTGGTGTTTCTTTCCAACTTGGTTTGAGAGGAAACAAAGCTATTGCTGATATTCAGGCACTTGGTTCTAACGCAATTTCTGCTAATCCAGTACCAAATGAAGATTTGAATCTATCTGAAGCTGATAGCCCATTGCAATCTTACTACACTTTAGGTCTTGGATATACATTCTAAGGTATATTATTTCTAATTTAGAGTAATAAAAAGGCGATTCAATAACTTGGATCGCCTTTTTACGTTTATTTTCACAAGGTGAGAATTATCGATAAAATGCGTATTCTATTTATTTTCATGTGCTTACTCAGTGCTTGGCTCTCTACAGCTAATGCACAAATATTAGAAGTAGCAGACATCCAGATAGAAGGAAATAAGAGAACCAAAGAAAAAATTATCTCTAGAGAGATCATTTTTAAAGTAGGGGATCGCATTCCGCAGGAGGAGTTGCAAGCCGTTTTAGAGCGGAGTGAACAAAATATCCAAAACACAGGTCTCTTCGTAAAGACGGAAATAGAGACAGAAATCAAAGACCAAAAGCTCTCTGTAAAATTTACAGTTTCGGAGACTTGGTATATTTATCCACAACCCATTTTCGAATTGGCCGATCGCAATTTCAACGTCTGGTGGAAAGAACAAAATCGTTCTCTAGAAAGAGTAAATTTTGGAATCAGAGGTATTCATCTCAATTTGACAGGACATAGAGACAAGCTCAAGTTGACACTACAAGATGGCTATACTAAGAAGTATGAATTAGACTATATATTTCCTGGTATAAACAAAGAACAGACCCTCGGTTTTTTTGCGAATGTGTTTTTCTCACGAGGTAGAGAGATTGCATTTATTACACAGCAAAACAAGCTTCTCTTTTATGACTTTAATGAAGAGTTTCAGTTGCAAAGATTTAGAGTTAGCGCTGGATTATCATATAGACCTGGTTTTTACACCTTCCATACCTTCAAGACTACTTACGGCGCCAATAGAATTAGCGATGATGTAGCCTTTGTTGAGAATCCTGAATACTTTCTAAACAATAGCAATCGCCAAAGGCATCTGATATTAGAATACAATTTCACCTTTGACAACAGAGACATCAAGCCCTATCCGCTCAATGGCCAGTTATTTTCAGCCACCATTCTGAAAGATGGCGTAGGATTGACGGATGATGTCAATGCATTGATCACTTCATTTACTTATCAGTATTTTCATTCCTTCAGTGATAAGCTAAGTCTGGGACTCATCGGAAGTGCTAGATTCAATTTGCTCAGGCACAAACAACCATATACCCAAGTGTCTTCATTTGGCTATGACGAAAATATTATTCACGGCTATGAGTTATTTGTGATTGACGGCATGGATCACGGTTTTGTAAAAACAGCATTCAGATTTCAATTACTCAACAATGAATGGGATTGGGGCAAGCTCATGTTCATCAAGCAATTTAGACAGATGCCTTACAAGTTGTATTTTGTTATTAATAATGATGCAGCCTATATCAATGCACCATACTACGACCATTATGGAGATTTGAACAATCAGTTGTTATGGGGTGGCGGAGTTGGTTTACATTTGTTAGTATATTTTGACAAGCTTATTCAAGTAGAATATAATATTAATAAGTTTGGCGAAAAAGGTCTATTTTTGAGCTTCGACTTATCTCTCTAGTATTAGTATATGCAAGTAGTTATATATGGTAAAGTAATCAAAGAAAGCAATGTGAAATTTATTCAGATGCTTTTTGACACCCTTCACGAGCAAGGGGTTAATGTCTTTGTATTTGCTCCTTATTTAAAACTCATTGAGCAGACCACTATTACGCAAAAAAAAGACGTAGGCGTTTTTGAAGGATATTTAGATTTAAAAATAAAGAACATCGATTTTGTCATCACTCTAGGAGGAGATGGTACTATCCTCAATGCGATCTCTGAAATACGCGATAGCCAAGTACCCGTTATGGGGATCAATTTAGGGCGTCTAGGTTTCTTAGCGAGTATTGAAAAATCCAACATAGAGTCTGCAATCAAATTATTGTTGCACGATCGATTCACAACAGAATCGCGTACCCTTCTATACTTAGAGACCAATGATGGCAAACTCTTTGGTGACTTCAAAGTGGCGCTCAACGATTTCACTATCCTCAAGAGAGATACTTCATCGATGATCACAGTCAATACGTTTATCAATGGCGCTTACTTAGCTACTTATTGGGCGGATGGGATTATCGTTAGTACACCTACAGGGTCGACGGGTTATTCTCTGAGTTGCGGCGGACCGATTATTTTTCCGGGCTCTGGCAACTTTGTGATTACTCCTGTAGCGCCACACAATCTCAATGTCCGTCCGATTGTGATCTCTCACGATTCAGTGGTATCCTTTGAGGTAGATGGCCGTGCTGATAGTTTTTTATGCACTTTAGATTCTCGGTTTGAGACAGTCCATCATAGCCACCAGCTAGCTATCCGCAAGAACGATTACCCACTCAAGCTCGTCCAACTAGAAGATAAAAGCTTCCTGAGTACCATCCGGGAGAAATTAGCTTGGGGCGTTGATACCCGCAACTAGCCTTTCCATTTAAAGCCTTATTGAAATAATGATTTGGGCGTCCCCGCCTGTTAAAAAAAACAGACGGGCGGGCTTTGCGTGACCAGGTCCCAGCCAGCTCCACCAGCCTTGGTCGCGGACTGCTCTTTACAGTCGCATCACTTCTATCCCTGACGCATAATTTATTTCTCCATATTAAGGATAGCTTGTTCTAAGGACCTTACACACAAAAGAAAATATGTATTTGTTAAGATGCCGCTAAATCGTAAAATTTAGTTTTATAAAAGCAGTTTATGTCTTATTTTTAGCTACCCAAACGTCCATCTGCGTTGAAATATATTTTCAAATGTCAGACGATGCATTTTTCCAAAAATTGTAATAAATTGTTCAACGAACATTAAACTAATAATTGTAATGTGAGTTTAGTCGTTATAAACTTATGTTCATCTAAAATTCAAACACTTTCCCATGGCGAAGCTATCGTCTAGACTTGTTTCTGATATATATAATGAGTTCAAGGACCTCTCAGGTGCTGAACCAAGGGAACTGGCGCGCTTCTACGAAAGTAATCAAGCTACTATTCAACATTTAGAGACGGACAAGTTTTTTGACCTTCAAGTTTCCTACTTGATAGCACTCTTCGAGTTAGGCAGTCACCAGAAACTACTAGAAATAATAGACGAGCCCATCGAAGTCAGTATTATACACAACATCAAAGAACATAATGGCAAAGACGTATTTCGAAAACTACTTTTTATAAAGGGAGACGCCCTATACCATACCATGAGGTTTGATGAGTCCAAGTACATTTTCCTTGAATTGTTAAAAATGGACAACAAGAATGTATTTTACAAAGAGGCATTAGCCAAAACTATGCGCAAAATGGTTCCTCAGTTTGTCAAAAATAGTAGAGCACTGTGTATTCTTTTCTTCATTCTTTCGGCAGTAATAATTGCATTGGAGATGCTCGCTGTCCAGCACTTTTTTTCAGATTATGCAGGTATAGTTGAAATCACTAGAAATGTTTTATTCGCATTAGGTTGGATTACGCTACTTGGCTCAGAACTAGTACACTTCTTTAAAGTTAAGCAGGAAGTAGATAAGATAGCTGTTAAGTAAGGTTATCTAAGCAACAAGACATTTCCTTGACGAGTGATCTGTTCTCCGCTTTGCACTTCCACTTCTAATAGATAAGAATATACACCCTGCGGCATCTCTTTGAGACCACTTCTACCATTCCATCCCTCATCAAAAGTATTCGTTTGAAATAGTAGTTCTCCCCATCTGTTGAAGATGCTCATTTTATAAGTTGTTATACTATTCGTATTCCCAAATAGGGGTCTAAAAATACTGTTCCGGCCGTAGGGATTAAAAGCATTCGGCATACGTATTATGGGTAGACCTGCAGAGCAAGCAAAATTCGAAGTGATTTGAGTCTGCTTTTCTGTACCGTCTAGTAGGTTGCCCGTCGCATTAGCAACTACAAAGTAGCAGGTCTCGCCACTATTTTCAACTCTTGGCAATATCTGCTCAGTTGCACTACCTTCGTAAATCAAAATATCATTGCCATTGTTAGATTCAAACAGTTGATAGCTATCCAACCTAGCGTCTGCATATTCATAAGGATTCCATCCTACTCTTATTTCAGCTTCAGAGACGGTACTTATTTGCAACAATATGGAGCTTATTTCTTGAGAAGTAAAAATGCCATCGCATACATCAGTTGACTCTACTTGGAAAGTATATATGTCTGGAACTCCAGCTATAAAAGCTATGTTTTCCTCCACACTGGAAGTTAGCGGATTTGAAAGAGCTACATTTAAAAAATTACTTTCTATTAAAGAGGTGTATGTAATTCTAGATGAGTTCAAGTCGGCATCTTCATTCCAGCACCAAGAGACTTCCAAGTTGTTATCATTGAGGGTGTTCACGCTTGTGATAAATATTTCGTCCATGAAAACCAGAGCCTCATTCTGTGGGACAACCAAGTTGGAATTACTAATTCTGGCCTGCTCTCCAGCTATTGTAGACCTTATGAAGTAACTCTCAATATCCGGAATACTGGAAATAGTCAATGTTTCTGCTTGCACATCTATTCCTTCAATTAAGACCTCATTCCCGTTATTGGTAATAGCCCATAGCTCTTGGCCTACTACATTTGCATGTCTGTCCCAAGAGAATAGTATCTCTTGTTCACAAGGGGATTCTGCTATGTTTAGAAAAACAGAATTAATTGGATCTCCAAAAATGCTTCTATTTCCACACCCATCATTAGCTACAATCAAGTAGCTGAGAGAGGCGAGATTTGGGTCTCTGGCCATATCAACAAAAGTTAGATCTGGGGTATTCGCAATAAAATCTAAGCCTGTATCTGTAAATAAGAAAACACTATAGTCTATAACCTCAGGTGAAGTACTGGCTTCCCACATGAGGGTGATAAAGTTGTTCTCCACACTGACGGTATGCAATATGCCCACATCTGGAGGCCGATTTGAAATAGTGTCAGAGTTCATGCTCACCTCACCAGGGCAGTCGAAAAGTGGAGTCAAGAAATAAAAATTTGTTTGACCAGCTGAGTTAAGATGTTCAAAGAAAGTGATGCTAGGATCAGTCACGCTTCCAAGCAAAGTAAACGGGCCATTCTCGTTAGGGGAAGTAAAAATCTCGTAAGAAATGAAGTTGCCACAACTATTCGAAACTGGAGTAAAGTGAATAGTGTCATTCGTTACACAGTTGAGAATAGGAGGCAATATTTGTGCACTCAGGGATACGTATATTCCTGATAGTACGAAAGCCAATATGAAAACCCGCTTTAACATAAATACTACTGATCGAGAGATCGTTTAAATTTTTTCTCAAATTCTTCCATAGAGTAGGTATTGTAAAGTTCATATTCAATCAAAACGTCACTACTCAATTGCTTTTTATAATACACCAAACCAACTCCTTTAGCATAAATTTCAATCCCTGGAAAACTGGGTTCTAGATAGCCATCGTCTTCGACAAAATGTTCGATATGCTCTTGAGTTTTGAAGATGGCACTTTCATAACGTTCACCTTGATAGGCGTATTGACTCATGCCTATATATTTCCTCTCTCTATTCAAGGAAATGGTAGTGCCGACTTCATCAGGTATATTCCATTTAACGCCCATTTTGAAAGTTTTCGTACTATCTGCGAACAGGGTAGGGAAAGTGTTCCTGCCCAAAATCTCTACGTCAATCTGCTCTTGTTTTCCATTTTCGTCGGCATTGTATAGGATAAAGTCATTGAGCTGCATGGAATTCTCTTCTTGACTTTCTCTAAAAAACTGCTGAACCTGAAAACGATCATTATAGTAATTGCCTGTGAAATGAAGCTTGTCATCCACCATATGGCTACTATAATACCAGTAATCTACTGGAAGCGTGTCATTTTTGACAGGCCTATATTCATATACTTTGCCTTCTTGCAAATCAAAAACGGGATAATAGAAAGCCATAAATTCACGAGCGATATGGTCAACCCGGCAACTGTTAAGGGATATCATAACGCCAAAAAGGAGTAAAATTTTGGGTAAATAGCTCACTTTGATACAATTCATATATAAATTACTTCACGACATAGATTAACAAATATAAGCTTGATAAAGCCCCATTTTGGCCTTATCTTTCACACTGAAAGAAAACACGCCCTAAAGCTTGCCCGAATTTCTATCAAGCACACTACTAAAGAGCTAATTTTACTGCTTTATTTAAAAATAAGTAGTGTTTTTTAACCTAAAATCAACGATGTTGCGTTTAATAAATAGACAGCAGAAGCGTAAATTCAATATAGAATGGCGAAAGTAATGGACAACTATCAGCTTTTAATGCAAAAGCTTGATCAATTCATCAGAAAATACTACGTAAATCAGATGATTAGAGGCTTCCTCTATTCAATCGGACTAATCGTGCTATTGTTCATTGCGTTCAATGTTGCAGAGTACTATTACTATTTCAGTACTGGTGTTCGGAAGGGCTTATTCTATTCATTTATTGGGATTAGCTCTCTATCACTGATCGCTTGGGTCTTAGTTCCCATGTTGAAGTATTTCAAATTAGGAAGGACGATCTCAAATGATCAAGCTGCCAATATCATTGGCGACCACTTTCCAAATGTAAAAGATAAGCTGTTGAATATTCTTCAGCTTCAAGCGCAATCAACTAGTGCATCAGATAAGGCGCTCTTGATGGCAAGTATCAATCAAAAGAGTGAGGAGATCAAGCCAGTTCCTTTCAAAGGGGCTATAGATTTAACAAAAAACAAAAGGCACTTGATGCGTTATGCTTTGCCGCCTATGCTATTGCTTTTAATATTATTGCTAGGCGCTCCAAGTATTTTGAAGGAGGGGTCCAATCGTTTGATCAACAACAATACAGAATTTACTCCAGATGCTCCTTTTGCTTTCACCGTTGACAAAGAGGCATTATCTGTAGTTCAATTTGATGACTATCCCTTAACGGTGAAGGTTGATGGTGAAGTTTTACCCAACGATGTATTTATTCAAATAGAAGGACACAAGTACCGCTTAGATAAAGTGGATGCTTCTACCTTCACTTATAAATTTAGCAACGTTCAAAAGCAGACCAGCTTTAATCTTTCTGCGGCAAGCGTGAAGTCAGAAAAATATGACCTCAACGTCTTACTTAAACCGAACATCACGGGCTTTGATGTAAAACTAGACTATCCTAATTATATTGGTAGAAAAGACGAAAGCCTTTCTAATATTGGAGACTTAGTAGTGCCGGTAGGGACCAATCTCAATTGGTTATTCAATTCGCTCAACACGGATGACATCTCTATAAAGTTTTCTAACAACAAAGATCGCATCAAGGCAAGTAGAGACGATGAGTTTAGATATTCTTATAAGAGACGAGCATTGACCGATCAGACTTATAAATTATATGTGAGCAATAAAGATTTGCCAGATGCAGATTCTATTGCTTACTCTATTTCGGTAGTGCCAGATTTGCACCCCAATATTAAAGTGGAAAAATTTGTGGACAGCACAGATACAAAGATGCTATACTTTGTAGGAGATGCTTCAGATGATTATGGTCTGACAAGTTTAGCTTTTCACTATAAGGTAACGTCTGAGAGAGGAACTGCACAGCCATTGCAAACGATCGCCATGGAAAAGCCAAGTGGTAAGCAAGCACAGTATGATTATGTTTGGGATATCGATGAGCTTGGTTTAAAACCAGGAGATGAGCTTACCTATTATTTTGAAGTGTTTGACAACGATGCAGTCAATGGCGTAAAAAGCGCCAAGACCAATTTAATGAAGTTTGAGTTGCCTTCACTAGAAGAGATCGATGAGCAAACAGATAAAAACAATGATGAGATCAAAAAGAATCTTGAAGAAGCTAAAGAAGAGGCAAAGAAGATACAAGAAGATTTCAAAAAACTAAGAGAGGAAACGCTCCAGAAGAAGGAGATGGATTGGCAGACCAAGAAGGAACTAGAAAAACTCTTGGATAGACAAAAAGAACTTCAAGAACAAATCAAAGACGCAAAACAAGACTTTGATGAAAATCTAAAAAATCAAGAAGAGTTCTCTAAGGCAGATGAGGAGATACAAGAGAAACAGGAGAAAATTCAAGAGATGTTTGAAGAGGTGATGAGCGACGAGATGAAAGAACTCATGCAGCAGATTCAAGAGCTTATGGAAGAGATGAGCAAAGAAGAGGCCCTTGAGAAAATGGAAGAGATGGAGATTAGTGATGAGGAGATGAATATGGAGCTTGATAGAATGCTAGAGTTGTTCAAAAAATTGGAAGTAGAACATGAAATGCAAAAAGCTATCGATAAGCTTGAAGAGTTGGCTGAAAAAGAAGAGCAACTTGCTGAAGATACAGAAAATCAATCTAAGCCTCAAGAAGAGCTAGAGGAGGAGCAAAAGGAAATCGAAGAAGAGCTAGAAAAGCTAAAAGAGGACATGAAAGAGATGCAGGAGAAAAATGAGGAGCTGGAGCAACCAATGGATATGGATAGCCAAGATGAGGAGATGGAAGATATACAAGAGGATGTTGATGACGCTCAGGAAGAGATGCAAAAAGGAGACAATAAGAAAGCTTCTAAAAAGCAAAAGTCTGCAGCTAGCAAAATGAAAGCTGCTGCTGGTAAAATGGAACAGCAAATGGCTGCAGGTGAACAAGAGCAGATGGAAGAGGATATGGCTGCACTAAGACAGCTGTTAGAAAATCTGGTTTCTTTGTCTTTTGATCAAGAAGGACTTATCGATGAGGTTAACCTTGCGAATAGCAATACACCCTACTACGTAGATTTGGTTCAACAGCAGTTTGGTATAAAGGATGATTTCAAAATGGTAGAAGACAGTCTTTTTGCATTAAGTAAGCGTGTATTCCAAATAGAATCATTCGTACTTGAAAAAGTTACTGAGATCAAAACAAGTATGAAAAAGAGTACTGATCAATTAGAGGAAAGGAAAAAGCCACAAGCTACGGAGCAGCAGCAGAAGTCCATGAAGAGTCTCAATGATCTAGCAGTGATGTTAGATGAGATCATGGGTCAAATGCAAGAGCAAATGGCGCAGCAAATGGAAGGAAATCAGATGTGCAACAATCCAGGAAGCAAAGGCAGCTCAGGAGCAGTACCAAAAGATAAGCCAGGAGAAGGTCAGAAGAAATTGAACGAAGCCATGCAGAAAATGAAAGAAGGCATGGGTAAGGACGGAAAAGCATCTTCTGAGGAATTTGCTAAGATGATGCAGCGACAAAATGCACTAAGACGTGCACTTGAAGAAAAGAGAAAAGAAGCACAGCAAAATGGACAAGGAAAAGATGTAGGAAAAGAACTTTCAGACATCATAGACCAAATGAATAAGACAGAAACTGACTTGGCCAATAAGCGCCTAACAAATGAAATGCTGAAAAGACAGCAAGACATTATGACTCGATTGTTGAAGCACGAAAAGGCACAACAAGAGCGCGAGTACGATAAGAAGCGTAAAGCTGAGGTGGCACAGCAAAAAGACAGACAAATACCACCTGCTATAGAAGAGTACATAAAAAAGCGAGAAGCAGAGATAGATGTCTTCAAATCAGTGTCTCCAGCGCTCAAGCCATATTATAAATTCTTAGTAGAAGAATACTTTAAAGAATTGAAGTCCAAATAATTCCGAACTATTAGGACGCTCCCTTATGCGGTTTTTCCGCATGAGGGAACTTTTTATGAAAACTAATAGTTATATATGTGGATAATTTCAAACGTATGGATGATCAACCAATATCAATATCTCTAGACTCTTCCCCGGATAACGTGAGCGAGATTCAACCCTACGTAGATCGCATCGTTCAAAAATATCAAGTCAAAAGCGACCTTTACGGCAATATTCTCATCTCTCTTACCGAAGCCATAACCAACGCAATAGTGCATGGAAATCAAGCAGATCAAAGCAAGAAAGTGCACGTGAATTCACAATTTGATAAGGATCTCATTAGAGTCAAAATACAAGATGAAGGAGAAGGATTCGATTTCGAAGATGTGCCAGATCCCACTGACCCAATGAATATCTTGACCTTAAATGGGAGAGGGGTGTTTTTGATGCACCAACTCTCTGACGGTGTTGAGTACTCTGACAATGGTAGTACTGTAGTGATCAAATTCAAACTCTAATATACATGGAGTGGATTCCATTAGAGGATGAAGAATCACAAATCCTTTTTCATAGCCAAGAGGTAGATTTTGAATTAAAAGATCAAGACAAGTATCAGTCTTGGATCAATCAGATCATATCCTCGGAGCAAAAGCGTAACAGCGCCATCAATTATATTTTTTGCAACGACGCTTATCTGCTTGAAAAAAATCAAACTTATCTACAGCATGACACCCTTACAGATATCATCACTTTTGAGTATCAGTCCGATCCGATCAGTGGAGACATCTTCATTAGTATAGATAGAGTCAAGGAGAATGCATTAGAGCGAGACCTCCCTTTTCAAGAAGAGCTTCATCGTGTGATGGCACATGGAATTCTACACCTCTGTGGCTATGGGGATAAAAGCGAAAGCGAAAAACAAATCATGCGCTCCAAAGAAGAAGAGAGTATGCGCCTTTTCTCCTAGCTCTCTTATGTGTGCTTTGTCCTCTTTGTTTCTTTGTGTTTCCCCGAGATAGCGATGTTTTTTTGAACCATATGAGGGCATAAAAGATTCATTTAAGATTGTGCGACTCGAAACAGCGTAAAAAACTTATGTGTTCTTATGTTACTTATGATCCTTATGTGTTTCCTTTTTTTGAACCACATAAGACACATAAGCATCACATAAGTTATATGCGACACGATAGAGACATAAATAACTATGTGTACTTTGTCATCTTTATGTACTTTGTGTTTTACTGAATGAGAGCGGCCTATGTGCCCTTTGTCCACTTTGTTTCTTTGTGTTTTACCGAGATAGCGATGTTTTTTTTGAACCATATAAGAGGCATATAAGATTCATATAAGATCTTGCGACTCGAAACAGCGTAAAAAACTTATGTGCTTTTATGTTACTTATGATCCTTATGTGTTTCTTTTTTTTGAACCATATAAGAGCATATAAGAAAGGCATATAAGAAAGGCATATAAGAAAGGCATATAAGAAAGGCATATAAGATCCATATAAGTTTATACGACTCAACAGAAAAAACGCAGCAGTTTTCATCACCCCAAGACCGAAGCATACACCTCCAAAAAAGATCTACCCACACTATCATAGCTATATCTTTCACCAGCTTGCTCGCTAATTACTTTGGTGTCGTAGCGGTTATAATTATCAATAGTAAACCTTAGTTTTTCATACAGTGCCTCTTCATCCCTAGCATTTACGATGTGACCATTCTGCTCATCAATCATCTCAGCGGTCCCCCCTACATCAGAACCAATCACTACCATTCCAGTACTGAGCGCTTCCACGACTACACAAGGCAGATTTTCGTAATTACTGAATAGTAAAAAAACGTGATGCGATTTCATCATCTGGGCGATCTCCTCAAGAGGCAGGATGGGATGGATCGTAAGCTGACCATCAGGTATACCTAATGATTTAATCAAGGGGCCATATTTGTCGCCAAAACGATTTCCAGCCATGGTAATTTGAAAGTCATTCCGCTCCTTACACAATCTACCCATCACGCGCAGAATACCGGATATGTTTTTATGATCATCTTTGAAGGTAGAGACATGCAAGATTTTAATCTTCTCGGATGATGGTCGCGCAGCATGACTAAACAATTCAGTATCCGCCACATTCGGTATGATGTGAAAAGGCCCTTTAAATCCAAAATCTATAAACGCGTTCTTCAGATCTTCTGAGACTGGACAAAAGGCAGAAGCCTGTTCTCCAATTCGTTTGATAAAGTACCGTTCATGTATCTTGAACCGATATGGATTGATCGGTAGGAAGGCAGTCCAATTTTCCGTAATTATATATGGCAGTCCATATTTTTTCTTTAGCTCCATGGCGAATAAACCAGCAGGATAGGTGACATTGAGATGCGTGATCTCTGGTGACCCCCAAGACTTTAGCAAGTGCGTATAGCCTTTTCGAAGCGCCTCTAGATATCTTCGATATTTTTTACCTGGCCGCCAATTTGCTGATTTAGGATAATACACAATGACCTCATAAACCCCCTTTGATTCTCGCGCATCAATCTCAAAATCCGAAGCAGCCTTGTCAGAGATCACATGCAGACTGGATACATCAGCAAACTTTGCTACAGCTTGTGCATGCCTCCTTACGAAGTTTCCATTTTTTGGTAAGACCCGACTGGGATACCATGAAGACAAAAATAGCACTCTCCTTTTACGCTGCGATTCCATACCCCAAATGTACAAATATTAGTGCTGCTCTATAAGCGGATGTACAGGCTAGTTTTGATTTGGGCAAGCCCTCGTTTCTTCGATAAGTTGAGATGGGTTCTATTTAAATATACTATTGCTAGAAAGTATATTTCGTCTATATATATCGGGCCGAGCTATCCAGGGGTACACATTCGTTTGTGCCGTCGCTAAAGCTTTGGCGACATGCGACCCGTCCCCTACATTTCATTTCGGTGACTGCTCCTAGGGTCGCACCCTTCCTATCTCTCTTGCAAATAAGAAAAAAACAAAATTTAAATGAAAAACCATTTAATTGTAAACCGCATTCGTAGATGAATTGAAGGGCCTTGGTCTAAAAAATTTGAATCAAAACGCTAATATTTCAATCTTAGAAATGTAAAAATTTAAAACAACCCAATTATGAAAAATCTATTTGCTTTATTATTTATCGGTATTATAAGTATAGTTATGGTCAAAGGACAATCTACAGTAGTCTCAGATAATCTAAAAATGAATATCCAAGATAGAATTGATAATCAAGACATAGTTGGATTGGTCATCGGTATTATAGATGGAGAAGAAGTTAGCTATTATACCGCTGGTGTTCCTTCTACAAAAGACAAGGGGGAGATGGATGAACATACTGTGTTTGAGATAGGATCTATTTCAAAAACATTCACTGGCCTTATGTTGGCGGACATGGTGACCAAGGGAAAAGTAAAATTGAATGATCCAATCCAGCAATATTTGCCAAGTGGAATAAAATCTCCTACAAAAAATGACGCATCAATAGAATTGGTACATCTAGCTAATCACACCTCAGGACTATCTAGACTGCCCGGTAATTTCACCCCTACTGACATGTCGAATCCATATGTGGATTATACAAAAGAGATGATGTATGATTTTTTGAATACCTACGAATTGACAAGGGATATAGGTAGTCAATACGAATACTCTAATTATGCCGCTGGTCTGCTAGGTCAAATTCTAGCAACACAAAACAATATGTCTTATGAGGATTTGCTGGTCTCTACTATCTGTAAGACTTTAGGTATGTCATCAACTCAGGTGTCGGTCAATCTCCAAGAAGATAATCAAGCCAAAGGTCATAGTGGTCAAAAAGAAGTTTCGTATTGGGAATTTGCGTCCTTAGAGGCAGCAGGCGGTATCCGATCTAGTGCTGCAGATATGATGAAATATTTGGCTGCAAATATAGGGATAGAAAAAACCAAACTATATCCTGCCATGCAATTGTCACATCAAAATTCTCGAACTGAAAATGCAAAACCAGTTGTCGGATTGGGGTGGCATACTTTGACTTTGGATGACAATGAAGTAGTTTGGCACAATGGCGGGACTGGAGGGTTCTCCTCTTTTATGGGCTGGATCAAGGGCGCCCAAAAAGGCGTTGTAGTCCTGTGTAATTCTACAGAGAATGTAGATGATATTGGACTTCACACTTTGGTTCCATCTTCTCCTTTAAAAGAAGTTGTCAAAACAGTAGAAGTTGACGATGCGATTTTGGAGAGTTATGTGGGCAAGTATGCCTTGGCACCTACTTTCATAATAGAAGTCACCAAAGAGGAGAGCCAGTTAATCATTCAAGCAACAGGTCAGCAAGCAATCGAAGTGTATCCTAAGTCTGAAAGCAAATTTTTTCTCAAAGTAGTTGAAGCAGAAATTGAGTTCTACAAAGATGCGGATGGTAATGTAGAGAAGTTGGTATTGTTTCAGGGTGGTCAAGAAATGGTGGGGCGGAAATTGAAATAGTGAAGGTTTGTTTTGCCTTGATTGGTGAGCAGTATGTTTGCCGTCGTCCATCCAGGACTTATTTTTTTTGCTCGCTCATTTATAGGGTTGCACCCTATCCTTTAAGCTGTGCTCCCTCCGGGAGCTTTGAGTAATATTTCGCTAGATATTAAATATTATTAAAGAAAATTGACTCAACGGGAAACCTGTATATCAATGCTACCTTGTGACCAATTTAAGATCTACTATTTGGATAGGATTCCAAATAGGGTTTTTAAGTTTGCTATTTGTAGAATACAAATTGAATTTTTTTTTAACCTAGCCCAGGATGCCTGTCCCGCACTTACTGCGGGGGGCTGCAGAATTCAATAATGGGTGAAACCCATCGTAAAAGCGATATAATATTTGTAGTCCTAGAGGGACGACAGCAATCAAAATCAAAATCTCATCAATTTTAATCTAATTCAACCTTCCAAAATCAATCCTTTCGACCCGTGATAGGAGCGGGCACAAAAGGAGATAGATCAGGTGTGAATCTGAGGGCTCAAGTAGCTCGACGATAGGAGAGATGCTTGAACCTCATAGATGAACCCTGATGTATCGACTGGCGTAAAGCGGATAGCGCGAAAAGGGCGCCTAATCAATAATGCACGCCTATATATCACCACATTTCAGAGTGAAACTTGTACCTTCGGGACAAACTTAATTTATGTTTAAGCAAGCAACTTATGTGGCTCGTAGGAGTGCCCTGAAAGAAAAGATGGACGGCGGCCTGTTGGTCTTCATGGGGAATGATTATGTGGGGATGAACTATAAAGACAATACTTATCGGTTCAGACAGGATAGTAGTTTTTTGTATTTCTTTGGGATAGATCAGGAGAATATGGTGGCGATCATTGACTTGGATGAAGGTAGAGAGATCGTGTTTGGAGATGAGCTTAGTGTGGAGTATATCGTGTGGATGGGCCCTCAAACATCTATCAAGGATAAAGCGGCGGCAATAGGGGTGCAAGATACTCGTCCAAGAAATGAGGCGGATGTGTACATAAAAGATGCTATCAAAAAAGGGCGTAAGGTTCATCTGCTTCCACCTTATAGAGATGCAAATACCATTTACCTTTCTAGTGTCTTGGGTGTTCCTTTGGCTGAGGTGAAAGAGAGTGTGTCCAATGATTTTGTAGATGCAGTGATCAGTCTGCGTGCGATAAAGGAAGAAGAAGAGATCACTCAAATGGAAGAAGCGCTCACGACCACGCGCAACATGCATCTAGGGGCTATGCAATATGCGCGGGCAGGTATGAAGGAATATGATTTGGTAGCTAAGGTGCATGCGGAGGCGTTGGCTGGAGGAGGAGATTTGGCTTACCCGATAATCCTGACTGTAAATGGGCAAACACTACACAATCATTATCATGGCAACGAACTAAAAGCTGGGCAGTTGGTGCTGGGAGATTTTGGTGCGGAAAATGTGATGCACTATGCTGGAGATATTACAAGAACTTTTCCAGTGTCTAAGAAATTTACCGAAAAGCAAAAAGCG
>CALIEI010000213.1 GCA_938022165.1 uncultured Saprospiraceae bacterium
TGCTTTGTTTATGATGAAGCGCTTGAAGCTAAAATTGTAAATCGAGACTACTTTAACTTCCCGCATGCTGGTGAGGGGTATCGCTTGATGGATGATAAGGTCACAGCAGCCAATATCGCATTGGAAGAGACCTACTTGCACGCTATGATTAAAGAAGCTGGTCTGTCTATCAAAAAATTTGCTCCTGGCCACTGGAGAGACAAATCTATGAAAGAAACAATAGAAGAGTTTCAAGATGTGATGGTCGTAAAAAAAGCGTAGCCTTTTTACCTAATTTTCAACCCTCTTTCTCTATACTCAAATCTCTTGTTCATATCTCTTGCTCAAAACTCAAAACTCTTGCTGCAAACCCTCTTGCTCTTTACTCAAATCTCTTGCTCACTTCGTCTTGCTCTATACTCAATCCTCTTGCTCAATCCTCTTGCTCAAAACTGTTTTCCGGACAAGCGCTGTGCAGTAGTCCCGATTTTTTTATCGGGAGTCCGCAGGACCGAGTGAATAACGAGCTACGAAACATAGCGACCATCACTAATTCGCTTTTTCTGCGAATTAGTGATGGATGGCCCCTACTCATCCTTACAAGCAAAATATGATAACAATCGTGCTAATTATGCGTTTGTAATTATATCTTGCGCACTGCTGTAGATAAAACCTAAATAATACTCTGATAATCAGCAAATTTTGCCAATTCAGACGGGTCAAAAATAGAGCGCAAAAAATGTTTTATGAGTAATATTTCATTTTCGTATCCTCACTGGTATATTATCCTTTGTATTCTACTTGGCGTAGCGTATGCGGTGATTCTGTATACCCGTTCGAATACCTTCAAAGATCATAAGTGGCTACATTGGGTGCTGGGTATCGCAAGAGCGGTATTGGTTTCCTTGCTCGCTATGCTGCTGCTTTCACCGCAGATAAAATCTTTGCTGACGGAAACAAAGAAACCAATTATTGTATTGGCGCAGGACAATTCTGAATCAGTGGTATCAAGCTTGTCGGATCAAGAAAAATCTGATTTTGAACAGAATTTTCAACAGCTGCAGGAAAAATTAGGGGAAGATTATGAGGTGCGTTCTTATTCATTTGGTTCCGAAGTACGTGAGGGTATGGAATTCTCGTATACAGATAAAGTGAGTAACATTTCTGAAATGCTTAACACCGTGTACGACCAATACAGCAATCAGAATCTGGGTGCCATGATCTTGGCGACCGATGGTATCTACAATGAAGGTAGTAATCCTATCTATGCGGGTACAAAATTGGCGGCTCCAATTTATACCATAGCATTAGGTGATACGACTCCCCAAAAAGACGTACTCATCAAAAGAGTGTTTCATAATAAGATAGCCTATCTCGGAGATAAGTTTAGCATACAAGTGGATGTTGCGGCACAAAATTGTGCAGGTGCAAACACTTCACTAGTAGTAAAAAAAGTAGGTGGAGGCGCGGCCCAAACATTTCCGATCAAAGTAGACAAGAACAATTATTTCACGACAAAAGAAGTGATACTTGATGCTGACAAATCAGGTGTGCAACGCTTCCTCATATCGGTAAATAAGGTAGCTGGTGAGGTAAGCTCTGTCAATAACAATAAAGAGATTTTTATAGATGTGCTAGATGCCAGACAAAAGATTTTGATCCTTGCCGATTCTCCTCATCCAGATCTCCATGCGATCAAATCGTCTATGGAGAAGAATAAAAACTATGAAGTAGAGATTAAATATGCAACCAGTACTACGGTCAATATTCCGAGCTATGATTTTGTGATATTGCATCAGCTGCCTTCTACTAGCCACCCTATAAATACTATACTTTCAGCGCTTAAAAACAACAAAAAGCCGGTTTTGTATATCGTAGGTTCGCAGACAGATTTGCCTAAGTTCAATAGTACTCAAAACATGCTGCAAATCAATGCTACAACGCAGAGTACAAATGATGTGCAGGCGAGTATTGCTTCCAATTTTAGTCTATATAAAATAGATGCTGTACTTGAGAATGCATTGCCAAAATTCTCCCCTATCCTAGCGCCCTTCGGTGAATTTAAGGAAGGGCCCAATACTTCGGTTCTAGCCTACCAAAAGATAGGTAAGGTAGAAACTAAATATCCTTTGATTATTTTTGGTGAGTCTAATGGAGCTAAGTCAGGAGTGGTCGCCGCTGAAAATGTTTGGAAGTGGAAGTTATTCGATTTTCTTGAAAACAAGAACCATGATGTCTTTGAAGAATTACTCAGTAAGTGCATTCAATACTTAAGCCTAAAAGAGGATAAAAGGAAATTCAGAGTCAGTTTGGATAAGAATATTTTCAATGAAAACGAACAACTCATTTTTGATGCTGAAT
This sequence comes from uncultured Saprospiraceae bacterium, assembly GCA_938022165.1. Classification (GTDB taxonomy): domain Bacteria; phylum Bacteroidota; class Bacteroidia; order Chitinophagales; family Saprospiraceae; genus JALZVN01. Next base: position 2,341 of record CALIEI010000213.1, read on the forward strand.
TGTATAATCAGTCCTATGAATTGATAAATGAACCCGATGCTAGCTTGTCTGTGAAAGATGAAAAAGGCAAGGAATACAATTTTACTTTTGATAAAGTTGGCAATGCATATCGACTGAATGCCGGCTTGCTCAATGTGGGCAATTATCGCTATACCGCCAAGACATTTAGCAATGGTGAAGACTTGACTTATAATGGCCAGTTTAGTATCCGCCCGATCCAACTCGAATCTTTTGAGACGACTGCCGATCATTCTCTACTCAAACTATTGAGTGACAAATATGGAGGCAGTATGATTAACCCAGCTTCCATGGCGAGTATAGGGCAGGTCATCAAAGACAAAGGAAATGTCAAACCCGTGATCTATGAAAGCACAAAAACTCGTTCTATCATTAACATTAGATGGATTTTAGCTTTACTTATTGGTCTATTGGTTTTTGAGTGGTTTTTGCGTAGATATTTTGGTTCTTATTAGTATTGTCTTTTGGGCGAGTCATACCCCAGTCTTTTCATTTGAATTAGTTATTTTCCTTAAAGTAGATTATTCTTAGCTGAGATGTATTCAACACAATGGGTATGACCGGGCTTCTCCGGGCTCACTATTCGTTGTGCCACCGCTAAAGCTAAGGCGACACGCGGTCGGTCCCTTGGTAATAGGCTCGAAACATAGATTTGCAAAACTTAAGAGATATTTTCCCTCCTTAGACTTGTTTGATTACTGCGGGACGTAAACCCCTCCATATCCCTCTCGCATTTTATCTGAAGACGCTTTTAGATCCCTATATACATTCTAAGATCATCACAGATAAGGGCGATATTTTTAGATCTAAATACTGAGCTTGTCCATGCCAATCTCCGGCCTGCGAATCGATCTGATTTTTACCTAATACAGCATCGCTTCCACCGTATTTTTTAGCATCACTATTGAGTAGTTCTCTGTACTTACCTGCGACAGGAACTCCTATTTTGTAAGACCTTCTAATAGCGGGTGTAAAATTGCAAATAACAAGGATAGGTTTACTCTTTGGGTCATCGCCGTGTCGAGTATAAGCAATGATGCTGTCATCAGCGTTGTTTTCAAGCATCCATTTAAAACCATCATGGGTAAACTGCTGATCATACAGCTGAGGCGTATTGACGTAGAGCTTGTTTAAGTCCTTTATAAGAGACTTTACTCCTTTATGTGGCTCGTATTGCAACAACCACCAATCCAAGCCTCTCTCAATGCTCCATTCGCTTGTCTGACCAAACTCAGAACCCATGAACAAGAGTTTTGTACCCGGATGCGTATACATGTAGGTATACATCAGTCGCAAATTGGCAAAACGTTGCCATTCATCACCCGGCATACGATCCATTAGTGCCCCTTTTCCATGAACAACCTCGTCATGTGAAAGCGGAAGCATGAAATTTTCGGTAAATGCATAGATCAAACTAAAAGTGATCTCATTCTGATGATATTTTCTATGGATTGGATCTTTAGATAGATAATTTAGGGTATCGTGCATCCAACCCATCATCCATTTTTGTCCGAAGCCCAAGCCACCAGAATCAGTAGGTCTTGATACACCTTGGTAAGCAGTTGATTCTTCTGCTATGGTGACAGTATCTGGATATTCCTTGTATACTGTAGCATTAAACTCTTGCAAAAATGAAATCGCATCAAGATTCATATTACCCCCATGTTCATTTGGCAGCCACTCTCCTTCTTTTCTAGAGTAATCTAAATAAAGCATAGATGCCACTGCATCGACTCTCAGACCATCAATGTGAAATTTATCCAACCAGAAAAGTGCATTAGAGATTAAGAATGATCTTACCTCATTGCGTCCATAGTTTGGTATAGCGCTTTTCCAATCAGGATGAAAACCCATTCTCGGATCTGAATGTTCAAAAAGGTGAGAACCATCAAATTTTGCCAAACCATGTGCATCAGTTGGGAAGTGTGAAGGCACCCAATCTACAATAACTCCGATATTGGCTTGATGTAAAGCGTCAATTAGATACATCATATCCTCTGGAACGCCAAATCTAGACGATGGCGCAAAGTACCCTGTGATTTGATACCCCCATGAAGGAAAATAAGGATGCTCCATAATAGGCATGAACTCTACATGCGTAAAGCCCATATCTGAAATATAGTCTACTAAATCTTTAGCCAACTCTCGATATGTCAAAGATTCAGTAGCGTTATTTTTCTTACGCCAAGATCCGATATGCAACTCGTACACTGACATAGGCGCTTTATGATTATTCCGACCATGCCTAGACTTCATCCAGTTTTTATCTGACCATATATAGTCATGATCCCAAACTATAGAGGCTGTTTTGGGTGGCATTTCGCAATAAAAAGCAAATGGGTCAGCTTTTTCAAGAAAATGTCCATCTTTAGTTTCTATAGAAAACTTATAAATTTCTCCAGATTCTAAATCGGGGATAAATCCTTCCCAAATGCCAGAATGATCCCATCGCCCGTTCAATCCGTGGCTATGCTTATTCCAATGATTGAAATTACCAATTATACTTACATGTTTCGCGTTTGGTGCCCATACAGCAAAATGTACTCCCCTAGTACCATCATCTAGCGACACACAATGGCTGCCGAGTTTCTCATATAACCTAAAGTGTTTTCCAGCTTTGAACAAGCTTACATCAAACTCAGATAATAATGAGTACGGTATTACATTTTGCTGGACTGAATCTGTATTTGACAAGAGATTTATTTTTATTTGAAATTAATTTACCTACAGAGTGAGTATAAAAGCCCCATGTTTTGTGACATCTAGCACATTAAAACTTAATTTGGGCTTCACTTTATACCACTCTAAACTTACCCTTTATTAAAAGTGAATGATGAGTCCACTCCGAAAAGCCACAAAAGCATAATTACAAACACTAAAGTAAATTTCATGTGCATGAAAAATAGGATTTGCTATGCTAAAAATACAAAATGATAAGTAAAACAAAGACAGGCAAACAACTAGGGGTGAAAAATAAAAAAAGGACAACATCTCTGTTGTCCTTTATTTTGGTTTGGTTTGGTTGTCCAACAAAAGAAAAGGTTATCCCTTTTTAAGTGACTTTTGCTTTTTCACAAGATCTGACCATTTTCCAGAACTTGCTAACCTTGCTTGCCCTGCCCAAGAGTTGATATAAGGTGCTTTACCTTTAATACCTGCCTTAGATAGCGCTGCGTTTAACTTTGAAATCTTTGCGCTTGCAAGTTTTTCAAAGCTTTTATATCCTGCCTTTTTAAGAACAGCTTCGATTCTAGATGAAATTCCTTGGATAAATCTTAAATCATCCCCGGACGATCTTCTATTCGAAGAACTTGTATTAACAATACTAACTACTTTTTTTTTACAGAAGCTCTACGTCTAGATGTAGGTCTCTTTGCAGCAGTTTTACGCTTCGCTGTAGTCTTACGCTTTGCAGTAGCTCTCTTTGCAGTAGACTTCTTAACGGCAGATTTACGCTTAGAAGAGGTCTTCTTCGCAGTAGTCTTACGTTTCGCAGTAGTCTTCTTTGCAGCAGGCTTACGCTTTGCAGTAGTCTTACGCTTCGCAGTAGTCTTACGCTTTGCAGTTGTCTTACGCTTTGCAGTAGTCTTACGCTTCGCAGTAGTCTTACGCTTTGCAGTAGTCTTACGCTTCGCAGTAGCCTTCTTTGCAGTAGTCTTCTTCTTCGCAGTAGTCTTACGCTTTGCAGTAGTCTTACGCTTTGCAGTAGTCTTCTTCTTCGCAGTAGTCTTACGCTTTGCAGTAGTCTTCTTTGCAGTAGGCTTACGCTTTGCAGTAGTCTTACGCTTTGCAGTAGCCTTCTTTGCAGTAGTCTTCTTCTTTGCAGTAGTCTTCTTCTTTGCAGTAGCCTTCTTTGCAGTAGCTTTCTTCTTCGCAGTAGTCTTACGCTTAGCAGTAGCCTTCTTTGCAGTAGCCTTCTTCTTCGCAGTAGTTTTACGCTTAGTAGTAGCCTTCTTTGCAGTTGCCTTTTTCTTAGCAGTAGCTTTCTTTTTAGCTGGTGCTTTTTTGGCAGTTGATTTAGCCATTTTTAAAAATTTAAATTTTAAAAAAAATTAGTGTTATAAAAATTGAATTAAGAATTGAAAACAGGGATTATGAAATACCACGATTCCAATTCTTATTTCATGCGTTTCTTATTTGGTAATTTGGAATTGTTAGTTGAAGTAAAATGAACTCGATAAAAAACTTCTACTTACAAACATTGTAAAATTACAAATTAAAATTAAAACTATTTTGTATTTCAAACAATTTTATGCTCTTATGCATAAACATTTATCTTAATGAAATTAAATAACGGTGTTTTTTTTAATAAGTTTTGCTTTTTTGCAAAAAAAAAGAACTTTAGAACAAAAAAAAATGAGTTGTGATTTACTTAAACCACAACTCATTTTACAATACAAAAAACTAAAACTTAAAATCTAAATTTCTATCTGTGTATTTGTATGTATCCGGAGAATACATTTCCGTTTCCATCATCAAACACATAGAAGTAAGTTCCATCAGGTAATGGTAAGTTTTCCCATTCTCCAATCCAATCATTTTGATAGTCATTCGAGAATAAAACTTGATTACCCCATCTATTGTAAATAGCTAATTCATGATCTGGGAAGTTTTCAATTCCTTGAATTATCCAAGTATCATTTATACCATCTCCATTTGGAGAAAATCCTGTATAGAATACAATCTCATCGCATAGTACATAAACTTGTACACTAGCTGTATCACAACCGAATTCATTACATACAACGTATGAGAATTCATCAGGTAAATCTTCACTACAGAAACCTTCATCCGGAGTATAAGTCAATGAATTATTTGAACTTAATACTACTATACCATTAGAAGGATTATCTAACAAATATAGTGTATCTATACCTCCAGGTATAGAATCATTGAGTTCTATATTGATTATAGTTCCAACGTTTAACAAAGTTGTATCTACATCTGATATTGCAATTGGTGGTGTACCTATTTGATCTAGAACATCAACTATAATATAAGTTGTATCACAAATATTAGCATCATCACAAATCACTATACAAGCTGTATCAACTCCTACTTCTATTCCTGTGTAAGTGACACAATTTGTACTTGTATTGATGTCATATACAACATACTCACCAGAAGAATTAGGACAGAAGTTATCGATACTAACTGGAGTTCCTACTAATTCATTTAAGTCAATACAAACTGAATCAGTATCCATTGGCATGATTGAATCAAATATAGTATCTGGCGTAATACATGCAATATTTACAAACAAGTCATCTGTACAGTTAGAAACTGTATTCGTTACGACTACATTGTGCATTCCAGGCAGCAAACTAATTTGTGTTCCATTCGCACAAGAGTCAGTTGTTCCTGTGTAAGCCGCACCATCAACTTCTATTGTGAAGTCGCCTAGATCCATAAATGGTAAATCGATGCATACATCAGACTCAACAGAACATGTATTTGTAGTAATCAATAAAGAATCGCTAGCAAATATTTCTGTGCAGCTTGGGAGTACTTCTATCAGGAATACAAAATCCGAACAACCATTAGCTGTACATACTTCGATGCATGCTTCATCGTTATTGCCCACTTGTAAGCCTATCATGGTAATACAACCGGTATTAAGGTCAATATCAACAGATGCTTCTGTACCTGCAGACGTTGGACAGTTATTAAATACAGCGGATACTGGGTCTGTAACACCAATTTCATCAGGGCAAACAATCAATGTATCCCCTAATACAAAAGTGAAAGGTATTGTATCAATCATTTCTGGTGTGCAAGCTACAGTAACGTCAAATTCATAGATTGGACATCCAGAATTATGTGTCAACCTTACATCATGATCACCAGGAGGCAGTAAAATACCGGCACTATTTGCTACTAGATTTTCATTGAACTGCAGTACAGCAATTCCTCCAATAGCAGGTTGAGAAATAAACATATCACCGTAATCAGTATCTGGATTCCCTCCTCTAATTCTAAAGTTAGGTGCATCTAAAGTCCAAGTTGAAGAATTATCAAAGCTATTCATCAAAGCAACTAGATCTGCTACATCCACAAAGTTTCCACTAAATGCCATTCCATCTACTATCCACTGATCTAATACATAAGGTCCAGAATTTCCTTGATCTGGAATTGTAAAGTAGTTGTAAGAGAACGTCGTGTCAAAATCACAACCCACAAAACCATCCATATACTGATCACCGTTAAGAGTGACAACAAATTCAGGAATATCTGCTATAACAACCGGTAGACACAATACTGCAGAATCGTCACATGATTCAGCTTCTAGATCCACAACTTCTAAACTTGTCGAATCACATTGATCTCCGACTACATCTATAATAAAGTAAGTCGTATCACAAATCATCATCGCATCGCATACAACAACACAGAATTCATCCGGTCCAATATAGTTGAGATCAGGCGTATAATCTACACAATGGTCAGTACCCACTATATTGACGGAACCATTACTAGCCTCTCCACACAGAGAAATAGTATCAAATACACCATTCAACTCATCCAATGGTACACATGCATCTTCAAGGATAGTATTTACAAAAACAGAAACAAATACTGTATCTGGATTCGGCATTGGCGTATCACATTCCACATCAATGTAGATAGTGATTGTTCCACACACATTTAAGTCACTACATGTGATAATGCACATTGAATCTCTACCACAGAATAATGGATCTGGAATGTATTCAAGACACTCACTATCTCCATCTGAGATTAACGTACCATTTGTTGGTGGTCCACATACAATCAAAGTATCAAAGCCGGTACTAAAGAATTTTTGCCAAGGCATGCATTGAATACCAGTACTCGTCCCTTGTGGAGTCGTATAAGTAATAGTATCTAATAAACTATGCGGTGCATCATCAATTGTAACATCTACAAAAGTAGTATCACAAATACCTGACTCATCGCAAACTACAACACAGAAACTATCAACACCTATGTAATCAGGAGCTGGAATATAAGTTAAACACTCATTTCCACTATCAAAGATCACTTGTCCGTTAAGTGGATCATCGCAAGATGATAAACTAATTGGAGTAGTTTGTAACTCATTCGTATTTACACATAAGAACAATGGGTTATTCACTTCCGTAAAGTGGCTTACAAAGTCTGGTGTGATTGGATCACTCATTTCTACGATTACTACTACATTATCTGTACAGCAATCATCTGTATTGGTGATAATAAATTCATATGCACCTGGTGCATCTGGAACATCAAAAATCTGTCCCTGAGCGAACCCAGTTCCGTTAGAATTCATAAAGCTAGTTACACCAGAGGCAATATGAGTAATTTCCATATCTCCATAACCTGAATTACTTATACCACCAGTAATTGTAAAGCCTAATGGAATATTAGTCCAATTACCTTGAGGGTCCCAAACATTCATACTGTCCACCAATTCAACTATATCTTGGAATACAACTCCCGTGAAAGTCTGCCCATTACCACAATTCCAGAAATCAAGCATATACGGCCCTGTATTACCCTGACCTGCTAGACTAAAATATGTATAATTATAAATTGAGTCTATATTGCATCCATTTTCAGGTTGTACAATTCCTGTCCCAGAAAGAATCACATCATAAATTGTCTGTGATTCTTCAAAAGTGAACGGTAAACATATTTCTGTTGGATCGTTAGCTGAAATAAATATCGTATCAGCCGCAACCAAATCAGTGCAATTACAATCGTCAAGAATAGTGTAAGAAGCCGTATTCATACAATTTGAGACATCATCAGTAACAGTTACATCATACGTTCCAGGTGCCAAATCAGTAATATCAAAACCACTTAAAGTTGGATCACTCCAAGTTACTATATAAGAACCCGACCCTCCTGTAACATTAAGAGAGATTGAACCTCCACCGCAACATGAAACGTCTACAATAGTCTCACTAATATCTAAAGGAGATACTACATTAACAGTAACTGCGTCAGTTGAAGAACAAGTTCCATAAGTAGCCGTCACTACGTAGTTCACAGTTACACCTGGTGAAGCTATAGGATCTGCACAATCAGTACAAGAAAGCCCCATACTTGGACTCCAAGAATACACTACTCCAGGCTGATTAAGTGTCGCAAGTAATTGTACACTTTCTCCAACACAGATCGTTTCATCAGCTCCAACAACTACATTGTCGCAGGCAACATCAATAACCGTAAATTCTTCTCTATCATTATCATCTTCATCATTTGTACCATCATCACTGATCTCATCATTGATAAAGTTATCATTGTTAGGGTCAGAATCAGGAGTAGAATCTATATCTGCTACTGAAACACCCATATCATCTTGTGATGAAGTTATTTCTGCAATGTTTTCATCTGTTCCGATGGCAGGTGAAACTGCAGTAAGTATTATATCTAATGTAGTTTGCTGCCCTGAATTCAATGTAGCTACAGTTGTTGTAGCAACACCACCATTCATAGTCCAAGCTACAGTATTCGCTGCACTAAGCACAAATCCCGCAGGTACAAAGTCTGTTACTTCAATATTTGTAGCGTCTATAGATCCTTGATTAATTACTTCTATTGAGAAAGTAATATCATCCCCTATGGTTACATCACTAGCACCAGAGATAGTCTTTCTCAATGCTAAATCAAATACACCTACTTCGAAAGGCTCTACATCCGCATCATCTTCATCAAAAGTACCATCATCGGTAATCAAATCATTGATCTCATTATCATTGGTATCATCTGAGTCAGCATTAGAATCAACATCAAAATTAGTCATGTCGTTGCCACTATTATCTTCAGAACCAAATATCTCTGCTCTATTGAAGTATGATCCTGATGGAATAGTTGCATCCGCTCTAAGTACAATGTTTATAGATGCTGAACTATTTGGCGCTATAGGCCCTGGAATAGTATTAAAACCATTATTACCAGATAGGAACCAGCCATTCATATCATTAGGACTTAACATAAATCCAGCAGGTATATAATCAAATACTTCAACATTTGCTGCTGTAATTGTACCTTGATTAAACACTTCAATGGTAAACTCAATATCTCCTCCAGGAGTAAGATGCTCCATGCTAGATCTTGATTTTCTAATAGCTAAATCAAATACATCAACTACTATTTCTTCAACATCATGATCATCTTCATCACCTGCTGCTGAAGTTATATCATCATTGGTAACAAAAACATCATTGCTAGGATCATTATCAGGTGTGGAATCTGTATCCGCAACTACCTGTCCAGCGGCATTTGTTGCACCACTAATTTCTGCATTATTTACAATAGAAGTTCCACCGGAAAGTGTCCCATCTACTCTAAATGTTATGGTAGTTACAGTGCTAGTATTTGGCAATAAATCACCTGGAACAACAAGTGTACTAGAAGCTACACCTCCTACTTCCGTCCAATTTGGATCCTCCAAAGTCAAGCCTGTAGGGATATAATCAGAAATTAGAATATTGTTTGCGCCTTCTTCTCCTTGGTTAAACACTTCAATAGCAAATGTCACCAATTCTCCAGCTATTATAGCGCCTTGAGATGGGTCAATTACTTTAGTAAGTGCTAAATCAAATACAGGAACAATCTCTATTTGAGCTCCATCGTGATCATCCTCATCAGTTGTATCAACGCCATCACCTGGCACACCTGTACCGTCTCCATTGATGAAGTCATCAGCAGAAGAGTTAGTTGCACCACCTGCATCATTAGCATCGTCAAGATCAAATGTACTATCTAAATCGGTAGGTAGCGTATTCATTGGATCTGTATCATTATCAGCACTTGCAATTTCAGCAAAGTTCTCAATCATCCCATTTGTAAAAGCAGGATCTACTTGAAGAACTATATCTACAACTTGAGTCCCACCATTTGCAGCGATAGGTCCCGCAATAGTTGTACTTGCATTTGCTCCACTAGTTGTCCAACCATTCGCTACGTTAATTGCGTTGGTACCATCAAATATCAAATTAGCTGGTAGATAATCTACAACATTCACATTGTATGCATCTACACTTCCTTGATTGAATATTTCTAAGCTGAAAACAATATCGTCACCTGCGCCAAATGGCCCAGCAGAACTTACTGTTTTTTGCAATGCTAAATCAAATACTTGACCTATCAATACAATCGCTGGATCTGAATCATCTTCATCTGTTAATGCGTCACTTCCACCAATGGTACCAGTACCATCGCCATCAATAGCATTGTCTGCAGCAGAACTAACCATACCTCCTGCATCGTTTGATGCATCACTATCTGAATTACTATCTGCATCAACTGGTGCAGTATTTCCTGAATCTTGATCATTGTCTGCAGCACTTATTTCTGCCACATTCGTGATTGAATTCCCCATAAATCCAGCATCAACAGTCAATACAATTTGCATAGTTGCTGAAGTATTTGGTGCTAAAGGACCAGCAAAAGTTGCTGTAGGATTCCCAGCTACCATAACCCAACCTGCAGCTGCATTCGTTGCATTTGTTGGATCAAATGTCATATCAGTAGGTAAATAATCAGTTACTTCAATATTATATGCATCCAAAGTACCTTGGTTGAAAATATTGATATTAAATGTAACATCATCACCTGCACTAAAGCTTGTACCAACTACCTCCTTAGTTAAAGCTAAATCAAATACTTGCTCTAAAGTAATAGGTGCTGTAGCGAAATCATCTCCCACGCCATCACCTGGTGTTGAATCTACATCCATACCATCATCTACAGTTACTTCGGCTTCATTTACTAGGCTAGATCCTTGGAAATTTGGATCTATTAGCAAGGTTATAGTCAGTACTTGAGTAGCACCAGCAGGTAAAGATGCTATCGTAGCAGTATGAGGAGAAACAGCACTGAAATCAGGACTACTTACAAAACTCATACCTGCTGGTAGCATATCTACAACTTCTATGTTAGCTGCATCTAAAGTACCATTATTTAAAACCTCTATCTCGTATGTTACATTGTCTCCAGGACTATATGGACCCGCAGAAGTAACTTGCTTAAGCAATTCTAAATCATAATTTTGATCTATACTAATACTAGCTGTATCATAGTCATCACCTGCACCATCATTCGGTGTAGAATCAGAATCATCTCCATCATCAACCGTTATCTCTGCTTCATTATCAAGAGATGTACCCATGAATGATGGATCAATCTGCAATGAAATACTAAGCACTGTAGTTTGACCAGGTGCTAATGTGGCTATGCTTGCAGTATAAGGAGCTACAGGATCAAAAGATGTACTTGAGAAGAAGCTCATTCCTGCTGGAATCAAATCCACTACTTCAACATTATTCGCTGGCTGCGAACCTTCATTAGTTACTGCTATCTCGTAATTCACTATATCTCCAGCAGTAAATGGTCCAGCTGAGACTACAGTTTTAGCTAAAGCTAAATCATATGTCTGTGAAATAGTAACTTCCGCTGTATCATAATCATCACCCATTCCATCTCCAACAGTTGAATCAGAATCGTTACCGTCATCTATTACAACCTCTGCTTCATTTATCAAACTTGTTCCTGTAAACCCAGCGTCAATTTGAAGTGTAATCATCAAATCAGCAGAATTACCAGGAGCTAAAGATGCAATCATTGCGGTATGAGGCATTGTTGCAGAGAAGTCTAGACTAGAAACAAATGTCATTCCTGCTGGAATCAAATCAATAACAGCAATATTATTCGCTGTTATAGTTCCTTCATTTGTTACTGTAATCGTAAATGGTACATTATCTCCTGCATTAAATGGCCCAGCCATATCTGCAGACTTAGCTAAGGCTAAATCATAGTTTTGAACTATTGTTACAAGAGCTGGATCAGCGTCATCTTCATCAGTATTTGGATCCATATCATTTGGCATACCTGAACCATCACCATTTACTACATCATCAGATGCAGACTCGGCAAATCCACCTGCATCGTTATTTTCATCCAAATCTGGAGTTGAATCTATATCTGTAGGTGGCGTATTATTTGGATCAGTATCATCATCAAATCCACTAATTTCAGCCTTATTCACGACAAGAGTCTGTTCAAAAGCTGGGTCAATTTGCAATACCAGTTGTACTGGTACACTTGTATTTGGAGCGATTGGGCCAGCAATTACAGCCGTTGGATTTCCTCCAACCAAGCTCCAACCATTGGCTACATTAGTCGCATTTGTACCATTAAAATTAAATCCTAATGGTATATAATCTGTTATTTCAACATTATATGCATCTAGGCTACCTTGATTGTAAACGACAAAATCAAAAGTAACATCATCGCCTGGATTATAGGTCCCTGGTGCTGTCATCTTAGTCAATGCTAGATCAAACACTTGGCCTATAGATACTGGAATCTCATCTTGATCATCTTCTGTAGCATCATTATTATCAGGCGTAGAATCTATATCCATCCCATCATCAGACGTTATCTCTGCAACGTTTGTCAAAGTAGTCCCCATAAAACTAGGATCTATTTGTGCTACCAAAGTCAATACAACAGGTGCACCTCCTGCTGGTAAACTTGCAATAGTAGAAGTATAAGGTGCTGTTGCACTAAATCCTGTTCCACTTACAAAGTTTAATCCCGATGGCAATACGTCCGTTATCACTACATTTGTAGCATCAAGTGAACCTTCGTTCGTAACTGTAATTTCATAAGTCACATTATCACCTGGTGTATATGGCCCCATACTAGTAATTGTCTTAGCTAAGGCTAAATCATAACTTTGAGTTAACGTTAATGGTACTTCATCTTGATCATCTTCTGTATCATCACCATTATCAGGTGTAGAATCTATATCCATTCCGTCATCAGATGTTATCTCTGCTACGTTAGTTAAAGTAGTTCCCATAAAGCTAGGATCTATCTGCGCTACCAAAGTCAATACTACTGGTGCTCCTCCTGCAGGTAAACTTGCAATATTTGAGGTATGAGGTGCTGTCGCGCTAAATCCTGTACCATTTACAAAGTTCATTCCCGCAGGTAAGAAATCCGTTACTACTACATTTGTAGCATCAAAAGTACCTTGGTTGGAAACTGTTATTTCATATGTAACATTATTACCAGGAATATATGGCCCAGCCGTGACAAGTACTTTATCTAAAGCTAAATCATAACTTTGATCAACTGGTACTAATGCCTCATCTTGATCATCCTCCATAGCGTCATCATTGTCCGGTGTAGAATCTATGTCCATACCATCATCTGTTGTAATTTCGGCTACATTGGTCAAACTAGTTCCCATAAAACTAGGATCTATCTGAGCAATTATCGAAAGAACAACTGGTGTGCCTCCTGCTGGTAAGCTTGTTATAATAGAAGTATGAGGTGGGTTAATTGTAAAACCAGTACCTGTTATAAAGTTCAAGCCAGCTGGTAACATATCAGTTACTACAATATTTGTAGCATCTTGACCTCCTTCATTTGTTACTATTATGTCAAAGTTCACAATGCTTCCAGGCGAATAAGGGCCTGCACTTGTAATTACTTTTTCTAGTGCTAAATCATATTCTTGTGTAACTGTAACTGGTATTTCATCTTGATCATCTTCCATAAGAACATCATTATCCGGAGTAGAATCTACATCCATTCCATCATCAGATGTAATCTCTGCAACATTAGTCAAAGTAGTTCCCGTAAAGCTAGGATCTATTTGCGCTGTCAAGGTTAACATAACTGGTGCTCCTCCCGCCGGCAAACTAGCAATAGTAGAAGTATATGGTGCTGCTGCACTAAATCCTGTTCCACTTACAAAATTTAATCCTGCTGGTAATACATCAGTCACTTCTACATTGGCAGCATCAAGGGTACCTTCGTTCGTAACTGTTATTTGGTAGGTTACATTATCTCCAGGAGAATATGGGCCTGCGCTTGTAATAGTTTTCTCTAATGCTAAATCATACATTTGATCTATCATTATTGGCACATCATCTTGATCATCTTCCATAAGATCATCATTATCTGGAGTAGAATCTACATCCATTCCATCATCAGACGTAATCTCTGCTACGTTAGTTAAAGTCATCCCCATAAAATTAGGGTCGATTTGTGCAAAAACTGTTAATACAACTGGTGTTCCTCCCGCTGGCAAACTTGCGATTGTAGAAGTATGAGGTGCTGTTGCACTAAATCCTGTTCCACTTACAAAATTTAATCCTGCTGGTAACATATCTGTCACTTCTACATTTGCAGCATCAATTGTACCTTCATTAACCACCGTAATCTCATAAATCACTTGATCACCTGGTGTATAAGGGCCAGCACTAAGGGTTGTTTTTGTTAATGCCAAATCATAATTCTGACCAATTGTTACTGAAACATCATCTTGATCGTCTTCCAACAGATCATCGTTATCTGGAGTAGAATCTACATCCATTCCATCATCCGTAGTTATTTCTGCAACGTTTGTCAAAGTAGTTCCCATAAAGCTAGGATCTATCTGTGCTACCAATGTCAATACTACTGGTGCACCTCCCGCTGGCAAACTTGTTATAGTAGAAGTATATGGTGCTGTTGCACTAAATCCTGTTCCACTTACAAAGTTTAATCCTGCTGGTAACATATCTGTTACCACTACATTTGCCGCATCAAGTGTACCTTCGTTCGCAATTGTTATTTCGTAAGATACATTATCGCCTGGTGCATATGGACCATTGCTCGTAAGTACCTTAGTTAAAGCTAAATCATATGTTTGATCTACGGTTACAGGTGCTTCCTCTTGATCATCTTCCATAGGATCATCGTTATCCGGAGTAGAATCTACATCCATTCCATCATCCGTAGTTATCTCTGCAACATTTGTCAAAGTAGTACCCATAAAACTAGGATCTATTTGTGCCACTACTGTCAGTACTACAGGAGTTCCTCCTGCTGGCAAACTTGCAATAGCTGCTGTATGTGGAGCAGTTACTGTAAATCCAGTTCCACTTACAAAATTTAATCCTGCAGGCAACACATCTGTTATTACAAGATTTGCAGCATCAAGTGTACCTTCATTTGTAACCGTAATTTGGTAAGTTACATTATCACCTGGCTCATAAGGCCCCATACTTGTAACTGTCTTTGAAAGAGCTAAATCGTAATTTTGACCTATAGTTATCGGCACTTCATCTTGATCATCTTCCATAGGATCATCGTTATCTGGTGTGGAATCTGAATCCATTCCATCATCCATTGTTATTTCAGCCTCATTTGTTAATGTAGTTCCCATAAAGCTAGGATCTATCTGTGCTACCAATGTCAATACTACTGGCGTACCACCTGCCGGTAAACTTGCAATAGTAGAAGTTAAAGGTGAAGTTGCACTAAATCCTGTTCCGCTCACAAAGCTTAATCCCGCTGGCAACATATCTGTAATCACCACATTTGTTGCATTAAGCGTTCCTTCGTTGGTTACTGTTATTTCATAAGTTACATTATCTCCTGGTGCATACGGTCCTGCACTCACAACTGTCTTAGCTAAGGCTAAATCATAGTTTTGCGCTACAGGTACTAAGGTTGGATCGTGGTCATCTTCATCTGTTGATGCAACACCATCTCCCGCAAC
>CALIEI010000214.1 GCA_938022165.1 uncultured Saprospiraceae bacterium
TTTGGCACTTTTTTAGTAGTAATCTTAGTACTCGCCCAGGAACTCCCCTTTTATTGTTAAAGTGAAAATTTGCCAAAAATGGAAGGGAATAAAACTTCTTTACTTAAGGATAGTAGAATGTGGATCGTAGGAATCTCTTTGTTTCTGATCATCTGGTTGACTATTTTATCCAACTGGGATGTACTACATATCGCGTGGAGCTAGATACTGTCCACTAATAGAAAGGACTTCGTAAAGATTAGGCGTCCTTAACCTTTCACAATTTTCAAACTTAGATCTTTGCTGGTTGGTGAGTGCGTCAATGCACCAGAGGATATATAGTCCACTCCAGTTTCAGCTATGGCTCTAACCGTCTTCAAGGTAATCCCACCGGATGCTTCTACTTGGTAATCTCTATTGATGATCTTGACTGCTTCAGCCATTTTGGGTATTTCGAAATTGTCTAGCATGATTCGGGTCACGACATTTTTGCCGACTGCCATGGTCTCGCGCATTTCTTCAAAGTTGCGGACCTCTACAGTGACACCAAGTTTCATATTGTTCTTTGCAAAATACTCTTCTACTTTTTTGACTGCATTGGTGATGCTTCCATTGGCGTCTACGTGATTGTCCTTGATCATGATCCAATCATAAAGTCCGTCTCTATAATTCGTACAACCTCCAATCCTAACTGCCCACTTTTCTAAAAAACGAATCAGCGGTGTCGTCTTTCTAGTATCTAATATAGTAACGGGTAATCCTTCAACAGCTTTCTGAAACTGGCGACTCATCGTAGCTACTCCGCTCATACGCTGCATGGCATTGAGCAATAGTCTTTCTGCCTTGAGTAGAGATTGTGAATAACTGGTCGCATAAAATGCAATATCGCCATACACCACTTCGTCTCCATCATTCTTGAGTAGTTCGATTTCAACTTCTGGGTCAACGTATCTAAGTATGTGCTGAGCCAACTCTACGCCTGCAAGGACACAATCTTCTTTGACAAGCAATTTGACCTTGTCTTTATTTTGAGTCGGGATACAAGCCAAGGAAGTATGGTCTCCATCTCTCACATCCTCTTGTAATCCTTGCTTGATGAAAGCTTGTATTTGATCTTGCAGTACCTGATCCATTTATATTGATCTATCTAATTTGAAACACTAAAATAAAACGCCTATGCGAAGCGTGACACTACCAATACTCACATTACTATCTTCTGGACGCGTCTCAAAGTTATCATCTGATGGGTCCAATGGATCAATACCGGCATCAATAAAAGTGGAAGCCTGTATGGCGCTGTTATCCGTAATGTCTATAAAACTACTATGATAATATAACCCTGCTACTAATACGGCATTGGAAGTAATCGAATACTCTATCCCACCTCCAAGCCCCCAGGCAAAATTGATAGGGGTCACGTCTTTATTGACATCAAGCTCTTCTTCCATAATGCCTTCTGCATCTATAGAACCGCGTGACTGTGCTCTAAAACTCAAAGTAAAAACAGGAATCTCTGCGAAATATCTAAAATAGCCGATTTCATCGGTTCTCATCTTTAGTCCAAATGGTATTTCTATATATTGGATCTTGTATCCTAGGGTTGTGTTATTGGGAAGTGGTTTTGGGCCATTATTTAAGTTTGGATTACTCAATTCAGATTCGGTGAAAAAATTACCTCCTATCTCGTGCTGTAAAGATCCTCCTTGTCCAAATGCAAAACCAAGACCTCCAGTGATAGCGTATCGCTCAGAAAAGTAGTATTCGCCCATCACACCCAAGCGTAAGCCAATATTGGAGCCATCTCGGTTGATCGTATTATCATTGCTAGTCAGCCAAGTAAGGTTTGGGCTGGCTTGAAATCCAAATCTAATATCACTTTGAGCAAAACTTGTTGCTTGTATCACAAAGGCAAAAATGACAATAATGAAAGCAATTTTTTTCATTGTATTGAGTTTTTGATTTAATAAGCTTCGAAGCACTTGAATAAAAATATTAACGCAAGCAGTTTTATTTTTATTAATTCACTCCCTTAAAGATTACATTCGTGTTAACGTATGATTCTTTGAAATGTGAGGTACTTGAGCTTAAAATTCACGCAAAGTTAACTTTAATACATAAAAAGCTAAAAATTCTAGTCTTGATGTTTAATAACACAGCATACTCTTTTATTATATCTATAGTTTTTACCCTTGTTTGCCTGTCATGTGGTGAGGATATCAAGGTGCCCGACGTATCAAAAGTAGAGGTGGATGTAGATTTTCATCGATTTGATAGAGATTTCAATTCTCTAGACACCTTAAATATGGAGGAAAGTCTAAGACAGCTGGAAAGTAAATATCCTGTCTTCGCACCTCTTTTTTATACTAGCATCCTCCCATTAAAAAGTCCTACTGCACTTCAAGACAGAGCAGCACTAGGCACCAACATCAGCAGATATATTAATGATGAATTTGCCATGTCTCTTTTTGATACTGTACAGATTGTTTTTCCAGATTTAGAAACGGAAGAAAAAGAGCTTGAAGCTGCCCTCAAATACTTAAAGCATTATTTTCCAAATACTGGCAATTACAATGTATATGCCTTCGTTTCTGATTTTGGTTATCAAACTTTCATCATGGAAGACGAACAGGGTAAAGATGGCTTGGGTCTTGGACTGGATATGTTTTTGGGAGCCGACTATCCATATAAGGCATTGATAAGCAAAAACGCAACTTTTTCTGATTATATCACTCGCTCATTTAATAAGCAACATTTGGTCAAAAAACTTCTTGATGCTATTATAGATGATCTTGCTGGTCAAAGTATGGGCGAAAGACTTTTGGACAAAATGATGGTAGCCGGTAAAAAACAATACATCTTAGATAAGGTCATGCCTTATACTCCGGACAGCATCAAATGGGAATTCAATGCCCTGCAAACGGAATGGGTAAAAGACAATGAAGCGAACATTTATGTGCATATATTAAGCGAGGATTTACTTTATGAAACCCGTGCTAAAAAGATCAAATCACTGATAGACTACAGTCCAAGTTCAAAGGGAATGCCACCCGAATCGCCTGGAAGAACAGCCAATTATATAGGCTATAAAATGGTAGATAGATTCATGAAGCGGTCTAAAATCAGCCTAGATAGCCTGGTTCGTATTAAAGATGCTCAATTTATACTGGATAATTCAAAGTATAAGCCGCTAAACAAGAAGTGATAATCTAAAAACTTTTTATATTTGAGTTAACCCCAACAACTCATATTTGATGATATCAAAACAATATAACAATGGCGGAAAAAATAGTCCCAGTAGTTGACCTTGCAAAATTTACTAACGGAACCGAAGCAGAAAAATCTCATTTTGTCAAAAGTCTTGGCAAAGCATTTCATGAAATAGGATTTGTTGCAGTCAAAAATCATGGAATCCCATTGCATCTAATCGATGGCTTCTATATGACAGCGAAAGAGTTTTTTGGAATGGATACAGATACCAAAAGAGGCTATGAAGTTCCAGGGCTTGCCGGACAGAGAGGGTATACTTCATTTGGAAAAGAACATGCCAAGCAATCTAAGGTGGCGGATCTAAAAGAATTTTTCCAGATTGGTCAGACCGTTAGAGATGATGATCCTATCAAATCTCAGTATCCAGATAATGTAAGCGTCAAAGAGATGCCGCTCTTCAAGTTTATGGGTACGAATCTTTATTCAAGTTTTGAAAAAGCGGGTGCTGAATTGTTAAAAGCCATAGCTATTTATCTCGAAATTGGAGATGATTATTTTGATAGTAAGATACACAATGGCAACAGTATTCTGCGTGCTATTCACTACCCTCCTATCACAGAGGAACCTAAGAGTGCTATCCGTGCTGAGCAGCATGAGGACATCAACCTCATCACACTATTAGTCGGTGCTTCAGCAGGTGGTTTAGAATTGCTTACCATGGAGAACAAATGGGTAGCTGTAGTACCCGAAGAGGATGAAATAGTCATCAATGTGGGAGATATGCTACAACGATTGACTAATAACTATATGAAATCAACTACACATCGAGTAGTGAATCCCCCCAGAGAACAATGGCACTTGCCGAGGTTGTCTATACCCTTTTTCTTGCATCCTAGATCCAATATGGATCTAACTTGCCTAGACAAGTGTGTAACGGAAGATACCCCTCTTGCCTATGAACCTATAACTGCTGGTGAATATCTGGATGAAAGATTACGTGAAATCGGTCTAAAAAAGTAGTATTTATACTAAAAATGGGCACTTTGGTCGTTTAAGGTAAGCGAGATTGGTCAGATTTGAGTATTTTTGTAAAAAGAAATCAATATGCTTAACCAGATATTATTTATTGGAGGATTTGGAGGAATGGAGGTTGTTGTTATCCTATTTATAGTCCTACTCCTATTTGGAGGAAAGAAAATCCCTGAATTGATGAGAGGATTTGGTAAAGGGATCAAAGAGTTCAATAATGCACGTGCTACTATTGAAACTGAGATCAAGGAAGGTATGAAAGATGCCGACAAGAAAAGTGCTGGCGACAGCAACACTAGCTCCTAATTGATATTTTATCAGTTTAAAAAAGCAGTGCCCATGGGCACTGCTTTTTTTATTTCACAATGTGTTTATTAAAACTATCCACATCCCAATCTATCACCAAGCCTTTAGCTAGTCTTTGAGCAATCTCTTTTCCATAGAGCACTTCGCATAAATACAAAGCCGCCTCAAAAGACTTAGCTCCTCCTGCAGAAGTGATATACTTTCCATCATGTACAAATAGCACATCTTCCTTTACTTCGAGAGCAGGAAACATCTTCCTATAGGCAGGAATATCAGAAGGAAAAGTAGTCGACACCACCTCATCCAATAGTCCAGCTTTAGCAAGCACAAAAGCACCATCACAATGAGAGGTAACGTAGATAGCCTCTTTATCTACCTTCTTGATCCAATTGAGCATGCGCTCATCTTCCAAGTCAGAATCTAGATGATGCTCAGCACTTGGCACTACTAAAATGTCAATTTTAGGTATGGCATCCTTCGTGTAATCAAAATCAGGGAGTATATACATCCCTTCAAAACTTCGAATAGGATTCATAGTGTTCGCCACGGTAAAAGTATTCATAGCTTTGATTCCATCTCTATAGATAGTATGCTGAAATATATCAAAAGGAGCAGTTAGTTCTGTATTATACACACCATCCATAATCAATAAGGCCACATTATACCTATCCGGCTTTATCGTTGGTTTTTCCTTTTTAAAGCTAGATGGCACCTCGGAACAGCCACAAAGACTAACAAAAAAGATAGAAATCACGATAAATCTCGACATATATAAGTGTGACATAATTCTTGATTTAGTGTATGTTAAAATTAGTATTTTTGGCTTTTCAATATGGATATAAAAAACAATAGTCAAAAACTCATACTTGGACTAAAGGTAAGACACCTTAGAACAAAAAAAGGACTCTCCTTTTCTGAATTAGCAAAAATAACTGGTCTTTCAGGCTCTTATCTCAATGAGATAGAGAAAGGAAAAAAATATCCAAAGCCTGACAAGCTCAAAACCTTAGCTATTGGATTAGAAGTGAGTTTTGAAGAGTTGACATCGTCCAAACTTACTGGCAATATGGCCCCTCTTGGTGCCTTACTTAAGTCAAACTTTCTTAACGAACTTCCATTAGATCTATTCGGAATAGAACTCGCTAAAGTAGTGGAAATCATAGCCAACTCTCCAGCAAAAGTAGGGGCATTTATCTCCGCACTAGTTGAGCTATCTAGGACCTACCAAATGCAGGAAACCAATTTCTACTTTTTAGCCTTGAGAGCTTATCAGGAAATGAACTTAAACTATTTTCCAGAATTAGAGATCGAAGCAGAAAAGTTTATAAAAAAATACAAACTACCCATTGGTTCTCCTATTTCATCTAAGTTACTGGAGACTATTCTGCATAATAGTTTTGGCTTTACGGTAGACAAAAAATCGCTTAGCAAAAAAACAGCGCTAAAAGATGTTCGTTGTATAGCCAATGTCAAGAAAAAAATTATTTATCTAAATCCAAACTTGAACGATATGCAGCAGGCATATCAACTGGGAAAACAATTGGGATTTCTTTTTCTTAATCTTGGCAAGAGGCAGTATAGCTCAACAATGATCAAGGTGAACACTTTTGAAGAAGTGCTCAACAATTTTAAAGCTTCGTATTTCTCAGTCTGTATTCTTATCAACAAGGAAAGCTTACTCTCCGATCTAACTGCATGGTTCAAACAGAAGCAGCTCGATCCAATTTTCTTATTGAATATTTCAAAAAAATACAGAGCCACCTCATCTGTACTTTTTCAACGTTTCAATGTACTACCACAATACTTTGGCATTCAAAAAATATTCTACCTCCAAGCAAAACACTATCTCGATAGAGATGCTTTTGATTTAGAGAAAGAACTTCATCTAAGTAAAAAACATGTACCACATGGCAATTTGATAGCCGAACACTATTGCCGTAGATGGTTGGGTATATCTTCACTAAGTACGCTGCAAAAAAATCCCGATCTACCAGAGTTATACCAAATGCAAAGATCCAAATACATAGGCACGGAAGATGAATACCTAGTCTTGACCAATGCCAGGAGGTCAAGCGCTCAACAAAATATAAATACAAGTGTCTCCATCGGCATGCTTCTAGATGACAATGCTAAGAGCACAATACAGTTTATAAATGATCCTAATATAATGCGCCGCGATGTAAACATTACTTGCGAACGTTGCCCTTTAGAGGATTGCAAAGAAAGAGTAAAGGCCCCTTTAATCATCGAAAAGTTAGCTGAAAGACAAAACTTGGAGAAGACCATCAAAGAGTTCTTGTAAGAAAAACTAATTAATTGTAGATTGTTGTTTATAAAATATATCTAACACCAATTTATGTCAAGTCTAAGAATAACTGTTTTCCTGTGTCTAACTTTCTTTTCAACTCTTTTATTCGGACAAAATGACTATTGGAAAAAAGTCAAACCAGTATCTGAAGATCAAAACACCTTCACTAGACAGTTAAATAACTTTGACCTTTATAAGTTAGAGTTAGAAAACTTTGCTAAAAATATTCCCGGCAAGAACGATGCGCCTTCACAAATAATGCTCCCTAACACTGATGGAGAAATATCTACTTTTAAAATTTGGGATGCGCCCATTATGCAAAAAGGCTTAGCCGCAAAATTTCCACATATCAGAACCTTCTTGATTCAAAACATAGAAGACCCATCTATGCACGGAAGAGTGAGTCTGACCAATAGTGGCCTCAAAGCGTTTATCACATCTGCCGAAGAGCCCTATTTTATTCAGCCAAGTGGACAAGACAAAAATACTTACGCCGTTTTCAAAAAATCAGATCGCAATTCTGTAAAAGAATTTAGGTGCCACTATGAAGGTGAACATTTCGAACAAACAGAAGTAACGCAGAGAAGTGTAGCACAAATCGGCGATAGACTTAGAATATATCGTTTAGCGGTATCCACTACGGGAGAATATTCTTCTTTTCACGGTGGAAATACCGGCTCCGTTTTGGAAGCTATCGTAGAAACTATAAATCAAGTAAATGTTGTCTATGAAAATGATTTTTCTGTCAGATTTATTTTGGTCGACAATAATGACTTGCTCATAAATCTTGACGCTGACAAAGATCCTTTTGACAACTTTAGTGCTTCACAAATGCTGCAAAGAAATCCAAGCCAAATCAACTCTATTATTGGAGTCAACAATTATGATTTGGGTCATGTATTTGCGACAGGTGGAGCAGGACTTGCTTCTCTGGCATCATCTTGTGTATTTGATAAAGCGCAAGGCATCACCGGCATCAATCCCCCTGAAGGAAGCACTTTTGCTATAGACTATGTAGCCCATGAGCTTGGTCATCAATTGGGTTCCAATCACACATTTAATAATTGTGGCGGCCAAGAAGTACCCAGTGTGGCTTTTGAGCCTGGCAGTGGAAGTACCATCATGGCTTATGCTGGCTTATGCGGCTCTAATAATGTACAATTTTCGAGTGACGCATATTTTCATGTAAGTAGTTTGATCCAAATTTCAAATTGGATAAACAACACTGGAGGCAATTGTACTGAAATGATCGATACAGAAAATAGTATCCCAACAGTAGATGCCGGCGAAGGTGGATTCTTTATTCCGATTGAAACGCCATTCAAACTAACTGCTCAAGGAGAGGATGCCGATGGTGACGAATTGACTTATTGTTGGGAGCAGTACAACACCGGGCCTCAATCTGACTATGGAGAACCCATTGGCAATGCACCAAGCTTTAGGTCATTCAAGCCCGTAGATAGTCCGACTAGATTTTTTCCTAAACTAAACTTGGTCGTTGCAGGAAGCCAACCAAATAGCGAAGTACTCCCGAGTGCTTCTAGAGATTTGAATTTTCAGTGTACCGTTAGAGACAACAAACCTGGCGGCGGTGCAGCTGCCTGGGATCAGATATCTTTCGAGTCTACTGATCAAGCTGGCCCGTTCATAGTTACCTCCCAAAATGAAAGTGATGTAGTATGGGAAACCAACCGATTAGCCACCGTAACTTGGGATGTAGCCAATACAGATCAAGCACCTATAAATTGTGAAAAAGTCAACATTATCATGAGCAGGACGCTGGGGATTACGTTTGACATCATCCTAGCTGAAAATGTAGATAACAATGGATCACATACCTTTTTTGTTCCTGAGGATGCTATCTCGAATTTTGCTCGTGTTATGGTAGAAGCTGCCGACAATGTTTTTTATAACGTCAATAGCGAACAATTTAAAGTAGTAGAAGGAATTGCTTCTTCAGTAGATGAAAGCTTTCAAAGTAGTATCAACATTTTCCCAAATCCTTCAGATGGAAAATTTGTCTTAGAAATGAACACTGCCAATAGCAACAGCTCCGAGGCACAAATATTGGATGTACAAGGTCGCCTCATCAAGACTTTTACTGTGAACACAGATAGAGAGGAGCTTCTCTTGGATGTACCCCCTGGCATGTATTTCCTCAAGGTCAGGCAAGAAGGCAAACTTGCCGTCAAAAAATTGGTCGTAAGCCAATAAGCAAAACAGCATTTATACACTCCGCAGTTGATTTACTAAATGATTCATAATGGGCCATCACGTCCTTCGCTGAAGCTTCGGCGTGACCGTGTCATCCGCTATATGGGATGTATGGCTATGCGCTTTAGAGAAAATTCATGAAAAGGAAATTCGTGACAAGAAAATTCACGACAAGAAAATTCATGAATTTTCTCTAAGCCTACCCGTATACATCCCATGCCGCTACTACCACTTGTCCTGCTACCGCTGGTCGACTCGCTTTGGTGCCTTCGGCACGTCGCACTGTACACGCCGCTTGGAAAATTAAATATACAATCCTTTGTATTTATTTAAACCACGTTTAAATAAGCGATCCTAAGCCTAAAAACTGAACAATCTCAGCTTGATTCTCGTTTGAATCTATAATATTAAAACCAAATAATTATGTTGACAAAAAAGCTAGAAAAGGCGCTAAATGATCAAATGGTAATGGAAAGTTATGCATCTTACCTATACCTATCTATGGCTTCTTGGTTTGATGGGGAAGGAATGGAAGGTTGTACACAATTCATGTTTCGACAATCTGAAGAAGAGAAAGAACATATGCTTAGAATTTATCACTATATTTTAGAGATGGATGGCAAGGCAATCGTACCGGGTGTAAAGCAACCACCGACTAAATTTAAAAGCCCAAGAGATGTTTTTAAGGCAGTATATGCGCACGAACAGAAAGTAACAAAGTCCATCAACAACTTGGTTGATTTAAGTAAAAAAGAAGGCGATCACGCTACCTTTAATTTCTTGCAGTGGTATGTAAGTGAGCAGATGGAAGAAGAGTCATTGATGAGAACCATCTTGGATAGAATCAATCTAATAGGCAATGGCCCTCAATCACTTTACTATATCGATAAAGAAATAGAAAGAATAAATACAGCAGAAGAACAAAAAGAAGCTGCTGAAAAAGCGTAATGCTATTTCTCAGAATTGGTGTTCGCATTGCGGACACCAATTTTATCTCCTACCACTTTGACACTTTGAATGCCTCTAAGTTGCTCATCGCGACTATATTGCTCTATCCACAATAATTGCTTACCCGTTTTTTGGAAAAATATCGATTTCTGTAGAGGCATCAAATAGGTGCATCGCTCTTCGGTACAATCTCCTTTCCAGATGCCAAGCTTGTTAGATAGATCTAAGGAAAGTTGAGTTTCTTTCATTTCCATTGGGTTTTGTCCAGTAAAAATATTCACGTACACATTTTGATACGGAAAAGAGGTCAGGTAGTCAATCTCAAGATATAGATCGTAGAGCGACTCTGTATCTGGTATATCAAATTCGTATTTGAGAATATTTTGGTAAGTCCACACCCCTTCAGGTATCAATTGTGATTGAGAAAAGGCATAATTCTTTTGGCAGCTATAGCTGAACATCAACAAACAAAAGAATACACATCCGAGGACTAGCCGCATAGAAAGTATTAGTTAAAATAGTCTTTCATTTTATCAAAAAATCCTTTCTCTGACTTACCAGGTGATGGATCAAAATTAGCAAGTGTCTTCATTTCTTCAAGCAACTCTTTTTCGCGAGCACTTAATTTTTTAGGTGTCCAGATATTCACATGGATCAGTTGATCTCCTTTACCATATCCTTGTACCACAGGTAGCCCCTTGCCTTGTAGTCTGAACATCTTTCCTGCTTGTGTACCAGAAGGAACTTTTATTTTTACTCTGCCGTCAATAGTCGGCACCTCAATGGAAGTACCCAATGCTGCATCCGCAAAGTTGAGGTATAATTCAAAAATAAGATTTGAGCCATCTCTTTGTAAGTGCTCATGAGGCTTTTCTTCAAACTTGAGAATAAGATCTCCAGGAGGGCCTCCTTTGAGACCAGCGTTTCCTTTGCCTTTTACAGACATTTGAAGAGAATCATCTACTCCAGCTGGGATATCCAGTTCTAAAGTTTCTTCTTCATATTTTCGACCTTCTCCTTTGCAAGAACTACAGTTGGCCGTGACCATCTGCCCAGATCCGCTACAAGTAGGGCAAGTGACTGTAGTCTGCATTTGACCTAGAAAAGTATTCTTCACTTGACGGACATGGCCTGCACCCCTACAGGTACTACACGTACCCACTGATGAGGCATCTTTAGCGCCATTCCCTCCACACGTATTACAAGTTACTTGCTTCTTTACTTTTATTTTTTTGTTGACTCCTTTAGAGATTTCTTCCAGCGTAAGGGCTACTTTAATTCTTAAGTTACTTCCCCTTTGTCCTCTAGCGCGTCTACCACCTGATCTTCCACCTTGTCCACCAAAAAAAGAATCAAAACCACTATCTCCAAATATATCTCCGAACTGAGAGAAGATATCCTCCATGTTCATACTACCACCACCGAATCCTCCGTGTCCAGCATTGCCCCCTACTCCAGCATGCCCAAATCGATCATACTTAGCTCGTTTATCTTTATTGCTCAATATCTCATAAGCCTCTGCCGCTTCCTTAAATTTTTCTTCCGCCTCTTTATCACCTGGATTACGATCTGGGTGATACTTCATCGCGATCTTACGATAAGCTTTTTTGATTTCCTTCTCATCGGCGCCTTTGCTAACTCCAAGTATGTCGTAAAAGTCTCTTTTTGCCATGCTAATTATATTTCTAATGTTACTTACCGACTACTACTTTAGCGTGGCGAATAATTTTTTCATTGAGTAAAAACCCTTTCTCGATAGTATCTATGATCTTACCTTTCATGTCATCATTTGGAGCAGGGATTTCCGTTACCGCTTCATGCATTTCTGGATCAAAAACTTCTCCATTGGTTTCCATAGCCGCTAAACCTAGATTCTCCAAAGTGGTTTGAAGCTTATTGAATACCATATTTACTCCATCAGGAAACACTTCTTCACTTCCTTCATCATCAGAGATTTTCTTTGCTCGATCAAAGTCATCAATAACCGGTAAAAGTTTAGATAAGGTATCTTTTGCTGCATTATTAAGCAGATCCATTTTTTCTCTAACTGTTCGCTTCTTATAGTTATCAAACTCCGCTAACAATCTAAGATATTTATCATTGAGATCTGCTTTGTCTTGCTTTAGCTGCGCCATCTCTGACTGCTCCTCATTGAGCTGATCCTCCCCTACTTCTTCCGTATTTTCAGTTGTTTCTTCTACTTGATCTTGCACATCCACTTCAGGTGCTTCTTCTGCCTGTTTGTTCTTCTTTTTTGCCATTTTATCTTTCAATTTTTTGAACATCTGTATAGATTTAATGAGGCTATTTACATACTTCTATCAATCGATATAATAGTCCTCATACTACCTATAAAGAAAGTACATTTACTATGCCACTGGCCATTTTGCGCCATTTTGTCATAGAATCTCGAATTTTACATGAAAAAAGGTCTATTTGGTTCCTTGAAGGATGTTTTCTATCTCTTCAAAAGGCAAATTTACCCCGATTATATTGCCTTCTGGGCCTATCAAGTACTTGGTAGGTACTTCTCGGACGCCATACAAATCTGTGGCAATTTTTGCATTGAATATTTTAAAATTCGAAATGGGGTCAAAGATATGATAATCCCAATCTAATCCCAGTTTATCAATAGCTCGCCTCATTTTATCTAGGTCTCCTTCTCGCTCTAGAGCTAGGCCTACAATATGGAAGTTATCCGCTCCTGGTAGCTTAGTATCATGATACTTTTGGTGCAATGCTTTTAGCTTTGGAAACTCTACTCTACAGGGTCCACACCAAGTGCCCCAAAAATCAAGTAAAACGTAATTGCCTCTCAAATCTGATAAAGAAAAACCTTCTCCAGTTATCAAAGTAGTTTTGAAATCTGGAGCCATTTCTCCATCACTATATTTGGGCGCCATGAACATTTTCTTCCCAAAAAAAATGGCTGCGAAAATACCCACTATAATAACTGTACGTAAAATTGACTTATTCATACTATTCTTATTGATTATCTCGAAATGATTTTCTATAAATTGTACATTTGAATAACAAACGTTTAAGATTATGGTTATCGATCCAACTAAAATACCTACTGCTGATTTACATCAATATTTGTTGGGCTCCGTTGCCCCCAGACCCATTGCACTAGCAAGTACAATAGATGAAAATGGAGTAGCTAATGTAGCACCTTATAGCTTTTTTAATGCCTTTAGCTCTAATCCCCCAATCCTTGTATTTTCTTCCAATCGAAAAGTAAAAGATAACACCACTAAAGATACACTTCATAATATTCAAAATAACATGGAAGTGGTTATCAATGTTGTCTCTCACGATATACTCAGGCAAATGGCAATAAGTAGTGTCGCTTTTGGACCCAATGACAGTGAATTTGCTAAAGCCGGATTTACACCTCTAGCCTCTGAAGTCGTCAAACCATTCAGAGTAGCAGAATCCCCTGTCCAAATGGAGTGCAAAGTTCAAGACATTGTCACCCTGGGTAGTCATGGTGGCGCCGGGCATCTAATCATATGTCATGTAGTACGGATGCATATCGATGATCGAGTATTGGATGAGGAGAACAAAATTGATCCTCAAAAGATTGATCTGATGGGTAGAATGGGGCGAGCATTTTACACCAGAGCTTCAGGAGATTCCATCATGAAGGTCTATCAAAATATCGGCAAGATACCTTTAGGATATGATCAAATCCCAGCGCATATAAAAGAATCAACCGTTCTCTCAGCCAATAACATAGCTCGTATAGCTGGCCAACTGAGTTTGCCGAGTGTAGAAATTATACAAGGCGTAAAGACTGAGTTTGCCTCCTTGATAGCAAGCGATAAAAATGGTGTACACCAAAAGGCCAAAGAATTGATTGAGAACGAAGAGATAGAAAAGGCATTTGGCTTGCTGATGTGCTGATATGCCTATAGCATTCAAAACAGATCTATTCTACCTTCCTTCTTGTAAGGCTGATCCGATATTGGGAAATTTATTCTTGGAGGCCATTTGTCACGATTTTTAAACAAAGAAAAATCGCGCCAAATGGAATATTTTTACACAACTTACCTAGGGCTATTATATTTAGCCCCACCTCTGCAAGTTGGGCAGGCACTTTGTGGCAATAAAATGTTCTCTACTTCTTCAATCTTATGTTTAATAAGGCCTCGCGGAATGCCGAAGGCATGGAGCTCGAAAAGGACAAGGGGTGGAAGTGGTTCCGCCGCAGAGACGCATTGATATGCGTCTGGGATGGCAGCATGCGTCTCTGCGGCGGAAGGAACGGACGACCCGGTCCCGAGTAAGGCCATTTTTTATGGCCGACACGATGGGATGGCCCCAAAAACAAAGCTCAAAACAAAAGAATATTCCCCTCAGATACGTTTACCTTTATGTATACTTTCACGTATAGAAAATGATAAATAATATCAATATGCTTTTCAGAATACTAATGCTCAGTCTGGGTCTTATTTTTGTCAGCTCATCGATGGATGCTCAGGTCAAAAAGAAAATTCCGTTTTATGAACTTGATATCATCAAGGGGCTATACTTTCAGCCCAATACTATAGACCCTTACACTGGTCTTGCCTTTGAAGAGTTTCCAAATGGTAAAAGGCAAATGGAGGTGCAAATAAAAAATGGAAAAATCCACGGCAAAGTCAAAGAATGGGAAAGAAGTGGCAAAAAGGTTTTCGAGGCGGAATACGAAAATGGGGCTCAAGTCGGCAAAGAAGAACAATGGTATAGCGATGGATTTAATAAACTTTTGATCTATTATCAAAATGGAGTACCGCATGGTACTTGTACAGAGTGGCATCAAACTGGTGGTAAAAAATCACTCGGTGAATTTGTCAATGGTGAAGAAGAAGGAGAGCACAACTGGTGGTTTGCAACAGGTAAAAAAGATCAAACCGTCAACTACAAAAATGGCAAAGAAGATGGCATGATGAATGCCTGGCACGAAAACGGTGTTAAAAAAATAGAAGCTACCTATATTAATGGAAAACTAGAAGGCGACTATCTACTATGGTATGGTAATGGTCAGAAAAAAGCAGCCAAAAAATTTCGAGATAGTTTACACATCGGTGAAGCTATGTTTTGGGGTGTAGATGGAAGACTGATCGGCAAGGATGTTTATAATGACAATGGAGTACTGCAGAAATCATACGATTACAATAGTGGCAGTATCAAAATTAATCAGGAGCATTATGCACAAGTTTTCAATACGAAGGATGCACACTTTCTAGTAGATATGAAAGCGGAGGATAGAATCAGCTTCGTTGATGGTGTTGAAGACATCACTTATTCGATGGATGGAATGCTACTGCAGATCTATAATTTTCCAATCGGCAAAGAAAAAGGCTCTTCCACGGAGGACATATTTGCGTCTTTTCTAGCTGATGAAAAAAAGTATATAGAAGAGAATACAAAAAGTGAAATTGAAATAAGTCAGGAATCCAAAACCACAAAAAGTGGACAAAACTACCGTTATTGGCACTTTGCATCTCCTTCCAGCAAGCTTCCTGAACAAAAACCAAGAACTGTACAATCCGAGCATTACGTCACTTTTATTTGTAACGATCAAATATTAAGTTTATATTCAGTAGTGAGTAATTCTGATGAACCAGACTTGGTGAAAAGTATGTTATTCAAAGTAGCAGATTCATTTCTGTGTTCGGAAGACCCCATTGATCTAAATGAAGTAAAAAGATCTAGAAAATAAATATCGGCATGAGAGCACTTGTACTAGTATTCATTTTTCTTCCTTGTATCCTGCTCGGTCAAGATGTTACATTCTCTGAGGACTATGCTATCAAGAGTGATGTGGCATATTACCTAATCGATGATTTGGAAGATAGTTTTATACTGTTTCGTGATATACCGCGAGATCGTAAAATCCATATCATGGATGATAAAATGATGGATGCAGGTGAGTCGCCTATCGAATTTGAATATAAAAATCCAATCATCCACGATGTAGTCAAAGCAAGAGACGATCAGTTCAGTGTAATCTATACCGCCAAAAAGAAAGGAGATCGATTTTTGAGAATTGAAAATTTTGACAAATTTGGAAAGATGAAAGACTCTATGACCATAGATGTCATAAATAATTTGTTTGAAGGAGGCAATTACGAAATTGAAAAATCTGAAGACGAAACTAAGGCACTCATCTATTCCATCAATTTTGATAAAACGATCGATGCTATCATGGTTGATGTTGAAAATCTTGAGGTGCTTTGGAAACTATCTTTAGACAATCTTGGCATCAGGCAGTTCTTTCAAATAAAGCAATTTGTAGTAAGCAATAATGCTGACTTTTGTCTAGTAACGCTAATGGACAATTCTACTATAAATAGAAAAAAGACTCGTTTTGAATTGCACACTTTAAAGAGAGGCTCCAAAAACATAAAGACCGTAAAAGTTTCTATGAAGGAGAAACTCTCCTCTAGCTCAAAGTTTGTATTTGATGTATTAAATAATAGTTTAGTAGGAACTGGGCTTTACTCTGATAAGAATACAATTCGTTCGCAGGGTATCTTTCATATCAGAGTCCCACTTGAAGATACAGACAAGCATAAATTATCCCTTAACCCCTTTAGCGAAGACTTTACCAAGGAATACCTGCAAAAGAAAAATGTAGGACCTGCTACAGGAATTGCTTCTACCGAAATACAAGATATGGTACTGAGAAAAGATGGAGGAGTACTCATCATAGGAGAAAGAATAGAAACTAAACAGCGAGGTTCGGTTGCTGTACCATTTAGAAATGGCAATCAGGACGGAATCAAAGCAGACTACTACTATGACCAAGTGTTCGTTTCTTCCATCCATCCAGATGGAAAAGAGCACTGGACAGAGATCATACAGAAAAAACAATATTCTTTTGACGATGGCGCCATCTACTCCTCCTTCTATAAATTTGTCTCAAAGAATGGGCTCCATCTACTCTTCAATGATGAAGTCAGAAACCACAGTACTATTTCAGATTTTACGATCAAAGGCAATGGAAAATATAAGCGCCGTGCTATACTCAACACGGTTGGAGTTGACATAAAACTGAGAGTGCGAGATGCTTTGCAGACTGGCGCCAATGAAATCGTGATACCAAGCCAGTATAGAAATAAGCTTAGGATGGTGAAGTTTAATTTCTAGGATTGAAATAGATTTAGTGACTATTCACTTCTTCGATGATAGAATATATCTGAAGTACCCATTAGAAAGTCAACTTAGAATCTTCCGTAAAGTATTACTTGCAAATAGGTTAATGCTCTAATTTAAGTTTTGTACTTAATTTATAGTTGGCTGGTGACAATTCTAACTCTTTCTTTGTCATTGCCACAAAGAAACAAAAGTCTAGGCAGCTTGCAAGGTCACGCTCTTATTCCTAGCTTTTCCTGTATACTTAATGTATGTTTTTCATGATTAACTACACAAGTTAGATATCGGCTGCTTTCCTAATTTCCTCTAACTTAAGTGGAAGCGTTTTAATATGCTGCTACTATTTAATCAGGTAGACTAAAAAAATTTGTTTTTCAAGTCGTCATTAAAACCGCTGACGCCGCTATCTCTTGGGGTGACTGTGCAACTGCCGGTTATAGATTTGGCTCTTATTCAAATTGATTACACTATTTTGATATATTCCAGGAAAAGTAATAGCAAATAATCTCCCAGAATGAGGACAACTTTTCAAATAATTTTCACTTCCTGCGTTTTAAACTTTGAGTCCACTCCGGAAACTAGCGGATTGAAAAAAATAGGTTATTTTGGATGAGATTTTTTTTATTTTCGAAATTCAGTGATTCCTGAGCACGCCTATTTATAGTCGCACAGGCATCAGTGCATTGAGAAAATGAAAAATATCGCCAAAAGAACCATTTTGTGCTTTCGTGAGTTTTCGAAGTGGACTCAACTTTCACTATTGCTACTTTTAACATCATCAAAAAAGACTAAGCAACACTACTGCTCTGCGCTATTTGCGGGGTACTTCTTTGACTAGGATCTTGATTGAATATTTTGCAATAAGCCTGATGCAAAATTGGAAACGCTTCCTTGAACATTGTACTATGCGTAAAAAATAAAGTCACGCCTACGTGTTGCGGATTCAAACGCTGCACTTTCCGATATTCATTGGCTTGCTCTCCATCAAATTCTCCTCGATCATTATATACTTCGTCCATGGCTGGCAGATTCATATATTGATGTATATAGTCTTTGCTGAAACCGGACACCTTATGTACTCGATCCCAAAAATCGCCCGGTAGGTCTGGAAATTTTATTGCTGGGTAATTTTGCTGAAATGCATTTGCATATTCATGCAAAGTGATACAGTAGGCTCTATTACCTAAATTAAAATAGTGCATCAACTGTTCAGCTGAAAACATTATAACCTTATCCTCTATAAA
Organism: uncultured Saprospiraceae bacterium; assembly: GCA_938022165.1. Classification (GTDB taxonomy): domain Bacteria; phylum Bacteroidota; class Bacteroidia; order Chitinophagales; family Saprospiraceae; genus JALZVN01. The sequence goes on from CALIEI010000214.1 coordinate 18,379, forward strand.
AGTCTCATTGGTATGGTATCGATCTGGCATTTGAGGGCTAGGAAATGGCTTGGGATACATGACCACTTGATCCGTTTTCTTGAGCAACCATTTATCCATTCCAAAAGTCAACTGCACCAAACTACTGGCTACAAACAACATCAAGTCAGCCGGAAGTCTACCCAGTGGCTTTTCTTCTTCTTGAGCCGACTTGCTGCTACCGCCATCAAAATATCCTCCTGTAGCTTCTACATCTTGATCTGCCAAGGCGCCCATTGGCATAAATTCATGCGCTTTAAAAAATAAGGCTACTCTATTTTGAAACTCTTTTCTATTTTCAACAGAAAGGCTATTGTAGTAGGGAACGTGATTGATCAATAGCAATTTGAATCCATCTGCCAGTTTAGGTGGATTTTTGTGCCACCACCACCAGTCTATTTCGCTACCAATAAAGTAAAGGGTAATACTTACAAACATGCAGAACAAGGCTAAAAATTCCCAAACCCCGATTTCATTCATTGCAAATGCCGCATTGAGATGAACTCTGTACAAAGCGTACATCAGCAATATCAAGAAAGGAAGCATGATTACTCGCGAAGCCATGATGAATTTTTATTCTATAACGCAAAAATGAACAAAAGTATGAGATAGTTTATACGTCAAATTGCTTTTTTAGATCTTCAAGATCATAAGTTATAAAACATTTTTTACCCCAAGGGTTGGCATAAGGCATTTCGCTAGCAAATAATTGGTCAATCAAAGTCTGCACTTCTAGTTCATCTAGCCGAGTTCCTCTCTTGATGGCAGCAGACTTAGCTAATGCGCCTACGATTTGAGATTGGATATCTGTTTCTAGATCCAGTGCATTGCGATTCTGTTCCAACAGGGTCTGAATGATCATTTCTGGACTCACATTATCTCCACATTCTGCGGGCAATCCTTGTACTACAAAAGTATTTGCGCTAAACTCCTTGATATCAATCCCCATACGGTTGATCTCCGGAAGGATGTCTTTTAACATCTGAGCATCTTGAACACTCAAAGGAATATTGATCGGAAACAACAAAGCCTGCGTGTGCTGATCTTGATGACCCAGTTGCTGACTAAACTTATCATATAGTATTCTCTCATGTGCAGCTTGTTGATCTATCAGTAAATATCCTGACTTGATCGGGCTGATGATGTAACTATTGTGTATCTGAAAAGCACTACTAGACGGCACTTTATCCTGTGGTATGACTTCCTCCTGATTCCACTGACTAGATATAGTAGTCACATCCGCCTCATCCTCCTGCTGTATAGTTGGTAGATCATCTAATCCTTTGTATAACTTTTCCCAGTTATTGAGATTACTAGTCTCTGCACTATTCTTAGGTATGGATGGTCTAGTACTGCCACCAGATGCACTTAGCCCTTGGCTCGCAGGATTCCAATTCATTTGTTCGGCTGGCTTATGCTGAACGGGAGTATAAGCTTGCGCTAGCATTGGATCTTGTTCAAAATCTAAAGTTGGCGTGATACTATATTGTCCCAGTGCATGGCGAGCTGCTACACGTAGATAATTGTAAATAATTTTTTCATCCTCAAATTTAATTTCTTGCTTCGTAGGATGGACATTGACGTCTATTATCTTAGGATCCAGCTCTAAAAATATAGCATACATCGGGACCGTACCTTCTGGAAGCAAATCTTCATAGGCATTCATGATCGCATGATGCAAATACCCCGATTTGATAAATCTATTATTAACGAAGAAAAATTGATCCCCTCTAGTCTTCTTACCAAATTCTGGTTTACCGACAAAGCCATTGATCTTGACGACATCCGTATCCTCACTGATGGGCACCAGTTTTTTGTTCCAATTACTGCCTAGCACTCCGACTAGTCGCTGCCTCAAATTGCCAGGTGGCAGATGGAACAACTCATTTTGGTTGTGATGCAGACTGAAAAATATCTGTGGATTTGCCAGTGCTACTCTTGTAAATTCCTCTATACTGTGCTTATTTTCAACGGCGTTGGTTTTTAAAAAATTACGCCTTGCAGGTACATTATAAAATAGGTTTCGGATGCTTAGATTCGTACCCACTTGACATTGACAAGGTTCTTGAGAGACGACTTTAGAGCCTTCTATCATGATCTTTGTCCCCAATTCTTGATCTTCCTTACGCGTCTTGAGTTCTACTTGGGCGATAGCAGCTATACTAGCAAGCGCCTCTCCTCTAAAGCCCATCGTGGTCAGGGCAAACAAATCAGAGGCCTTTTTTATTTTAGAGGTAGCGTGTCGCTCAAAGCACATCCGCGCATCTGTTTCGGACATCCCCTTACCATTATCGATCACTTGTATCAGCAGCTTTCCTGCTTCTTTTAGCACCAACTGAATCTCCGTAGCCCCTGCATCTATCGCATTCTCTAGCAACTCTTTTACTGCAGAAGCTGGGCGTTGTATTACTTCACCAGCAGCTATTTGATTAGCGATAGCGTCAGGAAGCAATTGGATAATATCCGGCATAGTTAATTTTATAATAAGAAAATAAGAATAAGTGAAAAGATAGAGTACGTAGCGATTCGCTTTAATTCAGAAACTCTAACACACGCTGCAAATTTAAATTAAGTAGAGCATATCCTAGCAATACTAGAACTAAAATAATTGCCAGCAGCATATAGTTTGATTTTCTATGTGCCGTTCGCCTCATGATTCTATACTCATGGGTAGACCCTTTTCCACGACGCCCTGCCTTAAAGCTTCCAGATATACTTCCTTTGACATCATCAGCTGTCCGCATATGCTTGCGAGATTCTAACTCAGCGAGTCTCTTCTCAATACGCTCTTTCTCTGGATCCCAAAATCTAGGCTTATAATCATATTGATTAGGATCAGGAGTACGCAAAAATTTAAACAATGCCATAAACTAAATTATGTAAGTAATATACAGATTCATTTTCGAATTTTTATGGTGTGTATGGTGATAATTATTTGGGGGCTCCCTCCTTGTCATAAAAGCTCAGCTAAAGCCACGCTTTTTATGACAAGTCGGTCAGGCCATTCGGAGCTGCGTTTCACTCCGGTATAGCTGGCCACAAAAAGCCAGCTACACATCTCCTTTCAGTCGATCTCCTACTACCCTTAGCCCAAGAGTGAAAAGTAATATTGTAAACAGACCCTTATTTCAGCTAAAGCCTGTTGATTTGTAAATAAGGTGATATGTTTTTTTGTTGATTCGTTAATTTGTTTCTAATCAACCACAATTTTAAACTCTGATTCATCAAAACACCAAGAGTGGACGAAACTTTATTCAGAATTTAAAATCACACCTTAAAACGTATTATGATAATCTGTAAAGCATAATATAGGTGTTTTTCAGGCTAACAAATATGATAATTCGACTCTTCCAATTTGATTGAATTTTAAATTCAAGTAATGAACACAAATTCTCTTTTTTGTCGTACAAGAATATTGATAAAAGGTAGTAGAAAAGCTACCTTTGGCACATTATTGATACCAGAAGCAGAATTTCTATCTAAATGAGCGATTTTATTAAGCATGAATGTGGGATCGTATTGATTCGCTTGCTTAAACCTCTTTCATACTACAATGAGAAATACGGTACACCTTTTTACGGGTTAACCAAACTTTCTCTGCTCATGCAGAAGCAAAGAAATAGAGGGCAAGACGGTGCAGGAATAGCTACCATCAAACTAGATCCTCAGCCTGGTTCCAAGTATATCAGCCGTAAAAGGAACACTACACCTAACAACTATCTCGCTGATTTATTCAAAAGTGTATACAAACGCTTCAAAAACGTCACGCCTAAGGAGTTAAAAGATACAGAGCTATTAAAGCGAAAGTATCCTTACATGGGGGAGCTCTTGATGGGACACCTTAGATATGGTACTCATGGAGACAATGGTGTAGAAACATGCCACCCTTTCCTTCGTCAAAACAATTGGATCAGTAGAAATCTAGTTTTGGCAGGAAACTTCAACCTTACCAATGTAGATGAATTGTTTGGCGAATTGGTCGAACTAGGTCAGTATCCAAAGCAGATGTCTGATACGGTAACTGTATTGGAAAAGATTGGTCACTTCTTGGACGATGAAGTACAACGTTTACATACTTGGTACAAGCCAGAAGAATATACCACTGCCGAACTCAACGAACTCATCTTTGAACATTTAGATATTCAACGTTTGTTGAAGCGAGCTTGCAGAAAATTTGATGGTGGTTATGTGATGGGCGGCATGATCGGTCATGGTGACGCATTTATGATGCGAGACGCCAATGGGATTAGACCTGCATATTACTATCAAGATGACGAAGTAGTAGTAGCTGCTTCAGAGCGACCAGCTATACAAACTGCCTTTGATGTGCATCACTCGACAGTGCATGAGATTCCACCTGGAACAGCATTGATCATTAAGAAAAGTGGTAAAGTCAACATCAAGCGTATCCACAAAAAAATAACCCCTACGCCTTGCTCATTTGAGCGTATATATTTTAGTAGAGGTACGGATAGAGACATATACAATGAGCGTAAAATGCTAGGCGAAAAACTAGCTAAACAAGTGCTCAAATCTGTAGACTATGATTTAGACAACTCCGTTTTTTCTTTTATCCCCAATACCGCTGAGACTTCTTTTTATGGACTTATCCAAGGTGCAGAAAAAGAACTTAACAAGCAGAAGAAAAAGCAAATTGTCAAACTAGGCAAAAATCCAAAAATTGCCAAGGTTGAAAAAATATTAAATAGACACGTTCGTGTAGAAAAGCTGGTGGTCAAAGACGCAAAGCTTAGAACTTTCATCACTAGCGGAGAATCCAGAAATGATCTCGTATCGCACGTATACGATGTCACCTATGGTATAGTCGAAAATGAAAAGGACACGCTAATCCTGATAGATGACTCCATCGTAAGAGGCACAACGCTAAAAACGAGTATCATCAAAATTGTATCTCGACTTAGACCTAAGAAGATCATCATCGTTTCTTCAGCTCCTCAGATCAGATACCCTGATTGCTATGGTATTGACATGTCTAAGATGGGAGAATTTGT
>CALIEI010000215.1 GCA_938022165.1 uncultured Saprospiraceae bacterium
GTGCACTGAAGGAAACAAAATCAATTACTAGAGAGGACTTTTTTAATGAGGAATATTTTAAGAAATTTACTTACACATTTGGTGAGCAAACTTTTTACCAAGGACGAGAATTGATAAAAATAGATTTTTCAAATAAACGAAAAGTAGAGTATGCTTTTTATAATGGCAGTATATATCTTGATCATCAAGATCTAGCGATAGTAGCTATCGATTATCATGTAAAAGCAAAAATTCCATTTTATATCAATGCTTTACTTAAGACTATAGTTGGCTTCACTATTCCTGAACTAGAAAGAGACGTTCGTATACGAAACCAATTTGTGTTTGATAAATGGTATCCTAAGGAGCTCGTTAGTGACATGGATTTAACCTTAAAGCAAAAAGGGGAGCTAGAAACGATATCAATTGCCCAAATACTAAATATCCAAGATATAGATGCCGAGCATCCAAAAGCTATAGAAGATGATAAAATTTTTTCTGAAGACAATGAATTTGAAGATCAAGTTTTTCCGATAGAAGGGATTGATTGGGAGGATATCAATATCATTAAGATTGAAGATAAATAGTTGAGTCCGCTCCGAAAAGTCACGAAACCATAAAATCTACGCGCGAGATTGTTACGAAATTTGAAAGTTCATTCTTGAAGGCCATTTGTCACGATTTTTAAAAAAGAAAAATCGCGCCAAATGGGATGTTTCGCTAAATCACCCAGGGCTGAAGCCCCGTGCTCTTATATTTAGCCCCACCTCTGCAAGTTGGGCAGGCACCTTGTGGCTATTAAATTTTATATGATATACTCAAACTTATATTTTCGTAACAGCCTCGCGTGAGGGATAGAAAAGATCGCGAGCTATGCTCGTGAGTGCGTAGCACCAAAGCGAAGCGGAGTCTTGTATAGCCCGACTCCATTGTAGCTTTTTCGCTACAATGGAGTCACGCCCAAATAAAAGAAGCTATTAAATTACAAACTTTGTAAATCAGGCTTTTAATAACTTTTTCTTAAAGTAATACATTAGTACTAGATCAGATAGTGAGGTATTAATTTTAAAAAGCTAGACAATAGGCATATATTAGCTTAGAGGCCGTTTGATTCGACCTATCTGAGAATGATATTGGTGTTTCCCTTCAAAAATACCAGCCACTTAGAATTTATACTTCTAAAAGAAATTCGGATTGGGCGGCCTCACTTTTTACTCACTACGAAAACCTAATATGATACGCATAGTTCAAATTTTAGTATTCTTATTTCCTCTTTATTTGATCGCTCAACAACCTCCTGCGACGCCGGCAACTGATCGAACGAAAATGATAGAACAAAGAAAAATGGCTGCCAATAAAGGAGCAGATTTTTCTGAAATATCATTTAAGTCTGTAGGCCCTACTGTCATGAGTGGACGGATAACCGATCTAGCTGTAGACGAAAAAGATCCTAGTCATTTTTTTGCGGCCTATGCCTCTGGAGGATTATGGTACACAAATAATAATGGCAATAGCTTCACTCCTATTTTTGATAATGAGGCGGTGATGACTATAGGTGACGTAGCAGTGAATTGGCAGGATAGTATTATTTGGGTCGGCACAGGGGAAGTGAACTCTAGTCGCTCATCTTATGCTGGTCTGGGAATGTACGTTAGTTATGACTGGGGAAAATCTTGGGAGCACAAAGGTCTGACGGAGTCTCATCATACTGCTAGAATCATTTTGCATCCAACTGACAAAAATACGCTATGGGTAGCCATGCTTGGTCACCTATACTCTCCAAACGAGGAACGCGGTGTATTTAAGACCACAGATGGAGGTGCTACTTGGACAAAGACTTTATTTGTAGATAATAACTCTGGAGCAATTGACTTATTGATAGATAAAGATAATCCTAACTTACTCTTTGCTTCTACTTGGACCCGCGAACGTAGAGCTTGGAACTTTGTAGAATCCGGCAATGGATCAGGAATTTATAAAAGTGAGGATGGTGGCGACAACTGGACTAAAATAAGCACTGAGAAAAGTGGTTTTCCTACCGGTGAAGGTGTCGGCCGTATCGGTTTGTCAAGGTATTCTGATGGGTCTAAGACTGTGATGTATGCTATACTCGACAACTATTTTAGACGCCCTAAGGATAAGAAAGATAAGAAGACAATGGCTTTGTCAAAAGATGAGCTTAGGTCAATGAGTAAGGATAAATTTTTGAAGCTATCAGAGGATAAAGTCGCTGCGTATCTGAATGACAATGGTTTTCCAAAAAAGTATGATGTTGGCTTTGTCTATAAAAAAATAAAAGCTGGAAAAATCACTCCAAATGATTTGGTAACTTATACCGAAGATGCCAATTCACTTTTGTTTGATACACCAGTTATAGGCGCGGAGATATACAGATCTGATGATGACGGAGTCACTTGGAAAAAAACACATGATGACTATTTGGATGCTGTGTATAATAGTTATGGATATTATTTTGGTCAAATTCGAGTATCGCCAAATGATCCTGATCGCATCTATTTTATGGGTGTTCCTGTAGTCACGTCCAAGGATGGCGGAAAGACTTTTGAAAATATTAATGAAGAGAATGTCCATGTCGACCATCATGCGCTCTGGCTAAATGGCAATCGCGATGGACACATTATACTGGGTAATGATGGAGGTGTAAACATAAGCTATGATTATGGTCAGAATTGGTTTAAGTGCAATACACCTGCTGTTGGCCAATTTTATGCAGTCGCTGTAGATAATGCTAAACCATATAATGTCTATGGTGGGCTGCAGGATAATGGAGTCTGGACGGGTCCGCATACTAACGAAACTTCTAGTAGGTGGCAGAATACTGGGCATAATGCTTTTAAAGAATTGATAGGTGGTGATGGAATGCAAGTGGCAGTTGATACCAGAGATAACAATACTGTATATACTGGATTTCAATTTGGGTGGTATTTTCGAATAAATAAGGCAAGTGGAGATCGCAAACAGATCAAGCCTAAACATGAACTGGGAGAAAGTCCGCTAAGATTTAACTGGCAAACACCAATACACTTATCAGCGCATAATCAAGATATCTTGTACCTAGGTGCCAATAAGCTCTATCGTTCTTTTAACCAAGGTGATGACTGGAAGGCTATCTCCGATGACTTGACTAAGGGTGGTAAAAAAGGTGATGTCGCATTCGGCACAATAACGAGTATAGATGAATCACCATTTCAATTTGGCAAAATATATGTTGGAACCGATGATGGCCTGATCTACCGAACAGATGATGGTGGAAGTAAGTGGAATAAAATTAATGCAGGTTTGCCTGAAGATATGTGGGTCACTAGAGTCTGGGCAAGCAGACATGAAGAAAATAGAGTTTATGCTTCATTGAATGGATATAGGTGGGATAATTTTAGTGCTTACGTTTACGTTTCTGAAGATAATGGAAATACTTGGAGAAGTATACACGCTGGTCTTCCTGTAGAACCCGTAAACGTGATAAAAGAGGACCCCGTCAATCCTGACTTGCTGTATGTAGGAACAGATCATGGATTGTATAGTAGTTTGGATCGAGGACAATCCTATATGTTAATGAACAATGGATTACCGGCAGTAGCTGTGCATGATGTAGTAGTCCACCCTACTGCTAATGACTTGATCGTTGGAACACATGGGCGTTCGATTTATATTGCGGACATTGCGCCGCTACAGGCTATGCATGCCAAAGAGCCATTAATAGTATTTGATATAGGCAATGTTAGACGACCAAGAAATCTTGGAGGTAAGAAAAATATTTGGTCTCCGAAAGAAACTCCTAATTTGCCAATCACATTTTATACGGATACTAGTGGTAAGGTGAAGCTTAGTATCGAAAATAATAAAGGAGTTGTTTACTCTAATTTCATTCCCGTAAAAAAGGGTTATAATAAATATGAATTCAACTATAGTATCGGACCATCTGGACTGGAATACTTGAAAGCTGAAGATGGTACGGCATATGAAGCAGGAGATGATGGTAAATATTACCTCCCTAGTGGATCATATACTTTAAAATTAGTCCAAGCCAATACAGAGGCTTCCACTAACTTTGAATTAAAATAAAAGTAAATGAACAAATTATTTTGGATTAGCTTAGTAAGCTTAATTTTCTTTGCTTGTAATGCAAAGAAAGCTGTTGATGCTACCACGACAGAAGCAAAACCAGCCACTATACCGGGAATACCAAACATAAACGAGACCTTTCTTCCTCAATCTATTGCACATGTATCTGGTAATCTAGTATTAAATGGAGCTGGAGATGAGTCAGCATGGGACAAAGCAAGATGGAGAAATATAGACCAACTTATGCTTGGTGCCATGCCAAGTAAGGAGGATTTTAGTGGTAGATACAAACTACTTTGGGATGAAGACATGCTCTATGTGCTGGCAGAAATTCATGACGATGTTTTCATGGATATCAATAGAGACGGATTAGATAGATATTGGGATGACGATTGCCTTGAAGTCTTTGTTGATGCCGATAAAGGCGGAGAGATACACCAGTACAATTATAATGCCTTTGCTTATCATCTATCACTGGATGACAGGGTCGTGGATATTGGGGATGATCTAAAGCCTCAATACTTTGATGACCACATAGCAATAAGTAAAACGAGAAATGGGAATATGATAACTTGGGAATTAGGGATAAAACTCTATTCATATACATACAGTCCAAGTGATCCTGAAGCCTCTAGAGTAAAGCTGAGTCCTAATAAAAGCGTAGGCTTTATGCTCGCTTATTGCGACAATGACTATAGTAAGGAAAGAGAACACTTTATAGGGGATATGTTTATAGAAGGTGAAGATAAAAACAGAGGCTGGATTGATGCAAGTGTTTTTGGCAACTTAAGATTAGAAAAATAGAAGAGATCCTTCTACTCATTTAGCTTAGCTTATAGCTTTGATAATATTAGATACCCACATCACTCCCAGTAAGGCGGAAGGTCAAAGACTATCCGACTATGCTTGTATTGCTTTCAATAAGATTATCCCTTCTAGAAAGGGAATCAAAAAGGCCATTAAACGAAAATCGATTTTGGTAGATGACCAAGTCGGTCAATCTGGTTGGAAACTCAAGAAAGGTCAAGAGTTGAAACTTCTTGACAACTATGTCAAAATTCCTAAAGACTATGAGCTAGATATCAAAGTGATATTTGAAGATGATCAGATGGCCATAGTACACAAACCGCATGGCCTCATTTCTAGTGGAAACCAATATCGAAACTTGTATAATACGCTAGCTTATAATTTACAAAAAAGTTCTGCTATAGATAAGCTCCCCTATCCAACTCTTTGCCATCGATTAGATAGAGAGACTGCGGGATGCGTTTTAGTAGCAAAAACAAAATCAGCACAGATAAAATTCAATAAGCTATTTATTGAGCGGAAAATTCACAAAACATATGTAGCTATTGTGCACGGCAAAATGCCAATTCGTGGATACATCGATTTGCCAGTAAACAAACAAGAAGCACAAACTAGATTCGAAAGAGAATTGTTGATCCAGAACAAAAGAGGAGATTACTATTCAAAAGTAAAATTGTATCCGATAACTGGTAGGACTCACCAGCTTCGGATACATTGCTCATTACTAGGTCATCCCATATTAGGGGATGTTCTTTATGGTAATGACGGAAACGTCATGAAGCATAAAGGGTTATTTTTGTGTGCATTTGCTTTAAAAATTGATTCCGGATCAGAGAATCATTTTTATTATACAGCATACTCGAATAAGTTCGAAAGAGTTATCCGTTTGATATCAAAATGATACCTGTTTTTTGGGTAGCAATACAGGGTCAAAAATATACAAAATATGAACTAAACTCTTTTTCTTCATTGGCCCTCCGATAATGCAAATTACTACATATCAGTATTATATAACAGAGCTTTTTACATGCTTTTTCATGTATCAAAAATAGTATATTTAACAAGTTAAAAAAACATTAATTATTGATAACCATGTGTTTACATGATACTAGATTGTGATATTTTACTCCTTTTTAATATCTAATTGTTTTTTCTTTTTACTCTTAAATACGCCACGGAAGCTATTATCTATCCTTGACAGGATGATTTCCCAGAGATGCTCATATGGTACAATTTCGACATCTGATCTTAGACGCTTTGCATCTGGCGGATGATTTTGCAGCTTTGCGTATAGGTCTTTTGTCTTTCTGATTGTCGCTGCTTTATGAAAATCAGCCTCTACAAGCTTTACTAACATCTTTAGAAAACATCTCGATCTGAAAGTCTCCCCTAGCTTCAAATGTTTTCTAGTATAGCTTCTTACAGACTCGATCTTATCGTTAGCTTCGCGATACTTTTCTTCGGTAAAAAGCAGCAAAAACTGAGCAATAATGATTGTAGTATTAAAACCCTTTTTGTCATGGGTGAAGATGCGCATCTCATTGTTAAACTTGGCATAGCGCAATGGCTTTGTGGAGCTAGCTCCTTCTGGATAATCAAGTAGTCCAATATTAATATAAAATTGAAGATAGGCTCTAAATACCTTATAGGTTTCCTTCCTTGAATCTACAAGAAATTTGAAAGCGTTATGATTTACGGCTTTCAAGTAAGCCTCAAATGCTAGACTATACTTTTGTTCATATAAGTATAAAGTTATAATACTATCATATAAGGTAAACCATGCCTTTTGTCCCTCTCGAAGATATTTTAAATTCTGATGAGCTGTCTTATTAGCTTGAACATATTTTCTCAGGGTAATTAAGGCGGATAGTTTTTTGCTTATTAAACCATTGTATATACCGGCAGCAACATCAGGGTAGTTTTTAAGTTTCCCAATATTGTTGTCAACAATTTCAACCACACTTTCGAAATCTTGCTCGATTTCTGACTTACGAATCTTTAGTAAAACTAGGTATGTAAAAGAAGTACATCTATGTCCCGATATTAGCTTTGGCTCTAGATCATCAATAAATTGATTCACTTTTTCTAATAATTCAAGATCCTTTACGATGGATTTCTTATTGAAGTTTACGGAAATTTTATACCAATAGTATTCTGCTAACCTATTGATCCCATCTATCTTACTGTATCTTTCACATAGCGAATGATAGTAATCTAGCTTCTTTTCGTCACCATCAATGATGACATACTTTTTTGCTAGTATTTTTGCAACTCTTATTATTATATCTGCTTGATTAAATTTGATTGCTTTTTTGAGTATCTTATTTCCAAGAGTTAACAAATTGTTTTGCCCTCCTCTTCTGCTTAGCCATTCTAAAACAGTTGTTTGTTTAAGTATTTCATTAAAAACGATGTCATATTCAACATGCGTTTTTTCTCTCAAGTCTATAGTAAAAAGTGAGTCAATTAATTTATTATGTAGCTTTTCCTTTGTTTGATAAAGGGCTGTTTTAGATGTAGCATTGTTATACAAAAGAAGTAAAGCGTCTTTATCCTCTTTGACTTCTCCGCTTCTGATTAAATGATACAACTGATCAACTTTGGTATTTGATTTCCCCAATACCTCCACTCCTTTGAGCTTGTTTGGGTTTACAATTTCAATTAATTCTTGAAGTTTCAACATATACTAATGTACTGGTATATAAATTATAGTGTCATTGCGAGTTCACAATGTTTTGGTTTTCTATAACTTAGGTAGATTCACTACTATAAATAGCTTATTCTGGTACACAAATATATACAAATTTTAACATTGTCTGCTCTTTAAAAAGTATGCTTTTTTGTTTGGAATTATTAACAAATCAAATAAACGTACTATGTTAGAATTAATCATTGCTCTATTCCTAAGTCTAGGTATCATCTCAAATGCTGACCAATTAAATGATCAGCTTATTCAAGATCATCAAGATTCTATCAAAACCCACATAGTGGACGACGATATAGAGATCGGATAAATGTCTATTTAAGTCTTGAATTTCTATCTTGCGCAAAAATCGCAGATAGATGAATTTTAGACCTTTTATTATACTTAGTCTCTTCATATTTAGCTCATGTCACTCAGCACTAGATCGAACATTTATTGCTGATCGATATGCGCTAGATTTGAAGCAGCTGGGTATAGAAGAGTTGGTTTCGGCGCAAGAGATGTTTTTGATCAATCACGTAGTCGTTAGAGAAAGAGACTATCTTGATTACTCGCTCAAGGGTATGAAGTATGGTGACATTCTGGCTATGGCGAAAGATATGTCTGCAAATGGCATGGCCGTTAAATCGAGTTTTCCTGAAGTGAAGCCTTCAGAAAATTTGAAAGTAGACATCTCAAACGATGGCTCAGGCTACTATGATCAGAAACAGAAGCTGAAATTTTCCGCTACGTTTACAAACACGGGCAAAAAGGACATGGCGCTGCTCGATGCTACCTTTTTAGTTTATGGCCCATTTCAAGATCATATCGCTACAGTCGCTTTTGAAATCAATACCAAGATTAAAGCGGGCGATAGTCAAAAATTGTTCTTTTTGGCTGACGCCAAAGTGATCCGGGAGAATTTATTATTTGGAAGAGCATTTTCTCTTTCTCGACTATTTATGGATGATATCTTGGTACAAGCAGATATACAGCTCGGGGGTACTGGTGTAACAACTAATAACGTGAATAACTTTGATAAGCTAAAAATCAAAGATCAATACATGGAAGCGGATAAAGAATTCTCTTATCCTAGAGAATTAAAAGGCACTGAGTGGTATGAGAAGGATGCTAATGGAAAGGCAAGCGTTTTCAAACCAGGTTTGAGATATTATCCTCAGTAAAGATTAAGTTAGAGATCCTTACTTTTATAACACTGATTATTGTATCCGTTCGAACTTGAATGAAACAGTACTATTTTCATTTTCGAATCCAACTATTCCAACTTCATCAGACCAGTATATATTATAGTTATTGTCATATCCAGAGCCTACAAATTCTAGTGTAGGTACATAAACATTTTCATATCTCCTGCCGTGTAAGGAGAAGTTTTCCTGCATTACAGGAGCAAATAGAGTATTATCACTTGTAGAGTTTCGCTCATCCAAGCTCAGCGACAAAAAACCATCATTGAAAGCTTCAATGGCTCCTGGTATGATGGGAGTTTCATCAATCATTACCAAAATGAGTTTATCTCTTAATTCTACATCATCATTCTCATTGATATTCGCTTCAACTCGGCCTGAGATAATTAATTCTAGATTAATTGAATCAATGGCAAAGGAGCTATTGATGCATTCTCCTTGATAGTCATAAAAACAGAAGCCTCTTTCTGGCGCATTTGCATCAAGTATATAAGATGTATTTACTGTGCAAAATCTATTCGAAGAAGGGGTGTACGTAGCTCGAATTTCATTTCCAATAGAATCGCTAAATATGAACACTGATGGAACATCCGGAAAGGGTAAAAAATCTCTTGATCCCTCTGCAAGCATAATTTGCCCAAGGCTATCCTCTTCTAGACATTCACGTGTAGAACCATCATTATCATCAGCGCATGAAAAAAAAGATATCGTAACTATCAGCAAAGAAATTAAAAGGAAGGCATTTTTAAGTCTCATAAAGAATCAATTGTATTACTCAAAAGTATATTATTGTTTTCACTCTTTAAAACGTATTCGTAAGAGGTAATGCTGTCTGTATAAATCAGCAAGAGCCATTCAGCAAGAGCAAGAGAGCAAGAGAGCAAGAGCCATTCAGCAAGAGCAAGAGCCATTCAGCAAGAGTTGAGAGCAAGAGCAAGAGGTTACAGCAAGAGCAAGAGGAAAGAAGCAAGAGTCATTGAACGCTTTTCTTAATACCCTTCATTTCTTAACTACTTTAATGGTTCATTTTTTTTCAACATTAAGAAAATTAAGGGATTAAGAACCATTAAGTGCTCTTCTTAATGCCCTTCATCTCTTAACTACCTTAATGGTTTATTTTTTTTAGCAAAAGCAAGAGAGAAAGCAGCAAGTGTTTTACAGCAAGAGCAAGAGGATTGAGCAAGAGAAAGAGGTTACAGCAAGAACAAGAGTATAGAGATAAGAAAAATGTGAATAATAGAAAAAATAAAAGTGATGGAACATCTCAGCTAAAAGCTAAGGGCTAAAAGCTAATAGCTCTTTTTCAAAATATCGTAACCAAAGCGATCAAGTGAAACAGCGTCCCTGCCATCACAAACAAATGCCAAATCGTGTGATTGTATCTTACGTGATCTGCATTGAAGAAATAAGTACCGACCGTGTAAGCTATACCACCTGCTATAATGTAAAATAATGATATCGTTGGGATAGCGTGATAGACAAAGTAGCCAGTCAATAAGCCCAACCAGCCTAGAGCCAAATAAAAGCATAAGGAGAACCATGGATACTTATTGAGAAAAAGCATCTTATACAAAGCCCCTACTCCAACTAAGCCCCAGAACAAAGCCATGAAAGCAATCTGCTCTGTTCCTTCCATCAAAATAAGAATGTAAGGCGTATTGCTGCCCGCTATCATCACAAAAATACTAATGTGATCATAGCGCTGAAAGTACGTTCTATGCGGCGTGAAATATCTATAATGATATAAGGCAGAACTGCCATATGTCAAGATCAAGGAAAACAGAAATAGAGAGACACCAGCGAGACCAACCCAGTCGGTATAATATGAACAATAATATAAATATGGAAGAAAAATAATAAGCAAGGCACCAAATCCGATGCCATGTGTAATGGCGCTCCATCTCTGATCAGAGCGTTCAAGGGAGTCGGCGATATAATCTGTCCTGGTATTCAATATGCTTATATAATTTTGTCGCGCCTAAGTATAATACGTAGAATCCAACTAACATCATGACGTGACAAACGTCATGGTAAGTGAACCATTGGTTTATGCCAATTCTGTTTATTTGGAAATAGGGTATGATACTCGATATTAATAACGATATCAGAACCCAATCCGTTCCCTCCGTTTTGTATTTTATTTTACAAAATATCAAAATAGGGATGATCATCAAGGCAGCGGCAACATTATGGAAGATGGAATAGCTAAAGTGCATCTTGCCAAAAGCAAGCCCTAAAAATATCGGCACCATGAGAATAGCCAAGATTTGGAGCGCATTGTGAAGCTTAGCGGAGACTTTGGCACGCAATAAATCTATCGTCGCCAACTGCAACCAAAACATAGTCACGATGGTAAGTGCCATAGCCGGATATTTGCCAGCTGCTCCAAAATGGGGTAAGAAGCCATGCCCAATGACCCCGCCCAGAAAAGTATTGACACTCATCCATAAAAAAAACTGAGCGAAGTACCACTTACCTCGCTCAGTTGATTTTGCTTTGCTGATGCGTCTATAAAAATAAAAACAAAATATCGCTAGTATAATATCGGTAAGCATAGTTACCGGTTCCCAAATGGTGATGCCAAGTATGTCTATGGACGGCTGTTCCATTGGTATGGCTTAATTATACGTTTGCAGCGATTTTATTTTTTGCTCTTTTACGATCATTCTCAGATAATAATACTTTTCGGAGACGCATGCTATTAGGCGTCACCTCTACATATTCATCTCCTTGTATGTATTCTAGCGCTTCTTCGAGTGTAAACAATACCGGTGGAGTCAACTTCACCTTATCGTCAGCACCAGAACTACGCATGTTCGTGAGCTTCTTTGTCTTAGTCAGATTGATCACCAAGTCACCTGGTCTGATGTGCTCCCCTACTATCTGTCCTTGGTAGATCTCTTGATTAGCAGGAACGAAAAACTTACCTCTCTCTTGCAAATTGAACATAGAGAATGGAATCGACTTACCCGTTTCCATACTGATCAATGATCCGTTTTGTCTACCTGGGATATCTCCCTTCCATGGTTGAAATTCTTTGAAGCGGTGATTCATAATCGCCTCCCCTGCTGTTGCAGTCAACATAAAGTTACGCAGTCCAATAATCCCTCTAGACGGAATCTCAAACTCGCAGATCATACGATCTCCCTTTGGTTCCATACTTAGCATCATCCCCTTACGCTTAGTGATCATTTCGATCGCTTTACCAGAGTATACTTCCGGAAGGTCAATAGTCAATTCCTCTATCGGCTCATGCTTTTGGCCGTCGATCTCTTTGATGATTACCTGCGGCTGACCGATCTGCAATTCGTATCCTTCACGTCTCATCGTCTCTACGAGTACTGACAAGTGAAGTACCCCTCTACCAAATACCTTGAACGAATCCGCCGAGTCAGTTGCCTCTACGCGCATCGCCAAGTTTCTTTCTGTCTCCGACTCCAATCTTTCTTTGATATGTCTTGAAGTCACAAACTTTCCGTCTTGACCAAAGAATGGACTATCGTTGATCACAAACTGCATACTCATCGTAGGCTCATCGATTGCGATAGATTCTAGCGCTTCTGGATTCTCTGCATGTGCTATGGTATCACCGATCTCAAATCCTTCCACACCCGTTACACCAAATATTTCTCCAGCGTGTACTTCATCCACTTCTTTCTTACCAAGACCATCAAAAATAAATAGTCCCTTCACTTGATGCTTTTTATTCAAGCCCTCCTTATCCATCAGCGTAACATACTCCGCTTTTTTGATCGACCCTCTCTGGAGTCTTCCGATCGCGATACGACCAGTATACTTTGAGAAGTCTAATGAGGTCACCAACATCTGCGTGTTACCCTCTGCTATCTTTGGTGCAGGAATCTTCTCTACGATGGTATCCAAGAGTGGAAGTATATTATCAGTAGGCTTATCCCACTCAAAATTCATCCAGTTGTTCTTCGCTGATCCGTAGATCACTGGGAAGTCCAATTGATCTTCCGTCGCATCTAGATTAAACATCAAGTCAAATACCGCCTCGTATACTTCTTCTGGTCTACAGTTTTCCTTATCGACTTTGTTTACGACTACAATTGGCTTTAGTCCTAGCTGCAATGCTTTTTGCAATACAAATCTAGTTTGCGGCATCGGCCCCTCAAATGCATCTACAAGAAGTAGCACCCCATCCGCCATATTCAATACACGCTCTACCTCACCACCGAAGTCACTATGACCAGGGGTATCGATGATATTGATCTTAGTCCCCTTGTAAGTGATCGAGCAGTTCTTAGATAAGATCGTGATTCCTCTTTCTCTTTCTAGGTCGTTGCTATCCATGATCAGCTCACCCGGCTTCTCATGATCATTGAACAATAATCCAGCGTGAAGCATCTTATCGGTAAGCGTTGTCTTACCGTGATCTACGTGAGCGATGATCGCTATATTTCTGATATCTTGCATAATCTTTTGTTGATGGGCCAAGCCCTCCGAAAAAAAGCACAAAGTTCCCCTTTTATTACCGTTTTATCAAGATAAGTATGGATTATTAATTCCTATGATATATTAATTTGCCGAATTGTCATCCTTCCTTCTTTTGTATGGCAAATGGGCCTTTATACGATACGCTTTTGATACGTTTTATAGGGTCTAAGGTTATTTCTAGTGTTTAGGGTTTTATGTGGGGCCTACTCCAATGGCTATGCAGCCAGGCCTGTGCTGCTTGGAGTCGCTATGCTACGAGGCTCGTCAGTCGACTCGGTCCTGCGCCAACCTTGACATCAGGCTTTGCTTCTGGGTTTGGACTTCCTCCTACGGAGTCACCCACTCCGCAGCGCTAGTCCGTTTTTTGAATTATGAGGGATGAATTATGAGTTATGAATTATGAGTTATGAATTTATTATTATTGACTCATTCATATTTTCAATGTCGATGCTATATGCTTATTGCATTTAGTCTGTATTAGCAAACAAGTTGTTCTAAAAATATATGTATGCCTAAATTCAGGTTAAATTTCTTAATAGAATTGGTCAACATTACGAATGCATTGAATCGATGTTGAAAACATCGACTATCTTTCTTTTCTTTTCTTTTCTTTGATCGTTGAGGTTTTCAACCTCGATGCCATATACTCATTGCACTTTCCTATCTAATACTAATGACAAATTTCTCACTTTTCGCTCAACGTTAATGCACTACTTAAAGCTTAATCATTTTCACTACATGACTATAGGATTCTTGTGTAGTTATTTTCAATAAGTAAAATCCGGGATTTAAATTTGAGAGATCAATTAAGCTATTAGTTTGACCAGCGGAAACAAGAACTCCTTGATTGGATAATATTTCGAATGACACATTGCCTTCTATGCCTTCAACTTTGATAAAATTTTGAGCGGGGTTAGGGGAAATAGTCAGACTTTTCAGTCTATCAAATTGGGTGTCACTGTTTACTGTGGCATCAAAAAATACTCGGCTCTCGCCATCCGTAAAATTGAAGATCTGGAGCTCTGACCAAATGTAATCTATGATGCTGGTGATGTTATTTCTGATGGCGGGATGTATTTGGCTGTCAATTTCAATACTGCTATCTACTGGTTCTTCATAGATACTCATGTGGGTGATCAAACTTGCCAGAAAGTATAAATTTGGGCGACCGTGAGGAGCTGAATCTTCATACCAATGATCAAAGGGGACTTGATCAGAAAGCACTCCTGTTATAAGCCCACTCATAATTGGGCCTACGGGAATTAACCTTATTTCGCTTTGCGGTCTTCTTTCTAAAACTACATCCTGATAATGTAGCCACCAATCGATAAAACTGCTGTGAGTCAATTCGTGATAAGCAGCCACTTCTTGTTCACTAGGTATATTGGGTGGGAATGCATTCTGTAAATCCATTTCTGGCCAATTCGCATAGATATAATACCTTACTTCATCCCCTCTTTGTTGTGCTACCCAATCCATTATTTCAATGGTGGCGTCTACCGTAGTGGTAGAGTAATCAATCGGATGCGCCTGATCCGCTGGTGTGAATTGGATAAAATTTGCAGCAGTCATCATTATGGTGTTTATCTCCGTTTCCGAAAACAATTCATATTCAGAATCCCAGACTCCAGTTACATTCTCATATCCAAGTTGGGAAATTGGTGGCAAATTTGCATGGCTTGGTAAAAATCCAAATTGCCCTCCTGCTGCAAAATCTACTCCATGTTGGGATGCAATATTTTCTAACCAATGAGGGACTGTGGTTTCATCACTCGGTGTAGGAATGGCAGGTGGTCGATGATCTATAAGGCTGTGTCCAAAGATGAACATGTTGACATCTTGTACTTGTGCTATACTTGTAGTTGTAAAACAGCACAATAAAAATATTTTGAAATACTTTTGAATCATACATATCTAAGATAAGAAGAAATTTGAATCCTGCTATATATCCTCGTTAATCTATGGCTCCCAGCCTACATTTCATTTCGTCTGGCAGGCCGCCATCGATTCAGTATATGCATCAAATATAGCTCTTAATTTTAGGCTTACATTTCATTTTTTGAAAAGATCTTTTTCAAATAATAGCTAAGCTATAAACGTATATGGAATCCACGGCTAGAGCCGTGGACTAACTTTTATTTTTTTTAGTTGGTGTGTAAATCCAACATGATGATGTAAACTAGAAAAGATATTTTTTATACTTGTGTTCTAACGTAGAAGAATTTTGAATCCTTCAACACTTATCACAACTCATAACGGGCGATGCGAATAGCAGGAAGCCCGTGATAGACAAGAGATCGACAGGGCTTGGTCTCGATTTTTTTATCGAGACGGGAGCGACAGCGGACCCCGAAAGAGCTCGACCACGACGATAGTCAGTGGGTGGCCCATAATAAAACATATACCCAAAACAAAAAAGACCCAGGCATAACACCTAGGTCCTTTAAAAACACTCCGAACTATTAAGAGAACTAATCTTAATTTCTTAATCGACTATGTGGTGGAGTTTGTGCTGATAAGCTTAGTCCACATTGTCGTGTAGGTATGAGTTGTCAGTGACCAACTCTATCCTACCTGTATTTTCCTTAACCGTCCAATTAGACAGTTCATTTTCTTTGCGTTGTTGCTTGCCTTTGTCGAGGTTGACACCACGTCTGAGGTAAGCAGGTTCTTTTTCCAATTTGGTGATACGCTCAGGTGACTGGAGATCAGTCTGCTCAGCGCGCATACGCTCGATGCGTTGGCGCTCAGCTTCTTGATCAAAAGGGTCATCTTGGATTATATTGTCATTAGTGAGTTCCGCTTTTTGATAGTTTTCTGTGATGCTTGCCATGCGGTCCATGACATTATCAAATTCAACTACTTTAGTTTTTTCAGATTTTTCTGTGAAGTCCGAAATCTTTTTGATGTCTTCATTTGGTTCATCGTCCAATGCAACCACCACTTTCTTGTTAGCACCACCAAAATTCTTTTCTACATTATTTCTTTCGAAACCAGTAGCGATTACCGTTACAGAAATTTCATCTTCCAGAGTTTCATCGTAGCAGTTACCCCAGATCAAGTCTGTGCCGTAGCCTGCTTCTTCTTGTACAAATTCTGTAATTTCAGATATCTCATCCATGGTCACTTCGCTAGTACCCGATGCGATATTGATCAAGATATGTTGAGCTCCTCTGATATTGTTATCTTCTAGCAAGGGAGAATTGAGTGCACGATCAACAGCTTCTTTTGCACGTTGCTCTCCTTTTGCACGGGCAGTACCCATGATGGCAACACCTGAATCTTTCATAACCGTGTTGACATCCTCAAAATCCACGTTGACATAACCTGCAACAGTGATGATCTCTGCAATACCCTTGGCAGCAGTAGTCAATATATCATCAGCATGACCGAATGCTTCACGCAATGTAAGGTTGCCATGAATAGAACGTAATTTATCGTTGCTGATGATAACTAGTGTATCTACATTTGCTTTCAACTCTTCGAGACCAGACAAGCCTTGTGTAGACCTTCTCCGCCCTTCGAATGTAAATGGTAGCGTCACAATCGCCACAGTAAGTATGCCCATCTCTTTAGACAACTTAGCAATAATCGGTGCAGCTCCTGTACCCGTACCACCACCCATACCGGCAGTGATGAATAGCATCTTAGTATTATCAGCTAAAAAAGCACGTACTTCTTCTACTGACTCTATGCAAGCTTCTCTTCCTACATCTGGAATAGAACCCGCTCCTCTTCCTTCAGTTAGGTTTGGCCCTAGTCGCAATCTAGTCGGTACTGGACTTGCTTCTAGTGCTTGAGAATCTGTATTACAAATCGCAAAGTCAACGCCTACAATACCTTGTGAGTACATGTGTTGCACCGCGTTGCTTCCGCCTCCGCCAACTCCTAATACTTTGATTATAGATTTATCATCTCTTGTTAAGTCAAAAATCATGGCATGAATGTTTTAAAGTGTTTTTAAAATTAGTTCTTAATTAATGGTTAAGTTTTTTTTAACCCATTTAAAGTCCTTGAGTATTGTTCTGATACTCGATTTATATAATTCGTGTTTACTGTAAGTCTGAATCGTTTTTCTCTTCAAAGAAATCAATAGCAGGCTTGAGAATATTACGCTTAAACCAACCTTCATTCTCTTCCACTTTATCTTCTTCAAGCACTGGTTCAGTGGTTGGCTCTTCTGCTTCCTCTACTGACTCGTTAATAGCCTCTTCTACCTCATGGATAGCTGCTGCCAATTCTCTTTCTTCTTGCTCTTTCCGTGCTTCGGTCTCAATACCATTGATCAATAATCCTATTGCCGTCGCATAAGCTGGGTGATACAAATCTTCTTTATAACCTGAAGCTAACTTGTCTATTGGATAGCCAATACGTGTACTCATTCCAGTGCAAAGTTCAACTGTTTTTCTGATATCATTCAACATGGATGTACCTCCTGTCAAAACAATCCCAGCAATCAGCTGTCTCTCGTAACCTGACTCTTGAAATTTCATCATGATGAAATCAAAGATCTCCTCTACTCTCGCTTGGATTATTCTAGCAAGTGTCGTTTGTGAAATTCTCTTTGCATCTCTTCCCTTAATTCCTGCAATTGCTATTTCTGTATTGTATTCTAATAAAGAAGGCATGGACGTACCGTGCTTTATCTTTAGTTTTTCTGCACTATCTGGCATCACTGAACAGCCTGACTTAATATCATCAGTGATCACATTTCCTCCTAAGGCCACTACAGCAGAATACCTTAAAATTCCATCTTTAAAAATCGCAATGTCCGTAGTCGCCCCTCCTATATCTACCAAAGCTACTCCTGCTTCTTTCTCTTCTTCACTAAGCACTGCATCAGATGAAGCTAGTAAATTGAGCCTCATATTACTCATTTCAAGACCCGCTTTTTCAACACTACGTTCTATACTATGCATGGCCGTAACCTTAGTCGTAACGATATCAAAATTGGCTTCTATTCTGCGCCCTGCCATCCCGATTGGATCTGGAATACCTTGTTCACTATCTATAGTAAATTCTTGTGGAACAATGTCCAAAATTTTCAAACCTGGCTTCAACACTACTTTATGCATATCAGCGATCAATCTTTCGATATCCTCAACTGAAACCTCCACATCTAAATCATCTCTAGTGAGGATTCCTCTCTTTGTTGTAATGTTGATGTACTTGTTAGAAATACCTACATATACTGACTCGATGGATTGTCCAATACGGTTCTCAAGATTTTTGACAACCTCTTTGATAGATTTAGACACCTTGTCTGTGTTACTAATAATACCTCTCAGTACTCCATTAGCTTTCACACTAGATTCGGCAAGTACTTTGATCATACCGTACTCATCCTTAAATCCAGCAAGACCTGTAATCTTGCAAGTCCCTATGTCGATAGAGACGACTGTTTTTCTTAAGTTTTTTGATTTTTCCTTCTGCTGCATAGTATTGTTATAATTAAGTATTTATAGTGTCTAACTTTTTATCTTCTTATCACAAACCACTTGATTGTCAAATCTCAAGTCAATAGTTTGGTATGTTTTCCAACCTTTATAGGATATGCCATTTTTATAAAACGCCATCAATTTTTCTAACTTCCAATCAAAGTCATCAAGGCTTCCAAATTTGATTTCATGATCTCCAATCTTTGGTATCAATTCAGCCTCTCCTTTTTTATTGATATAAATTTGATCAAGCTGCGCTGTCAAAAAAGGATCTTTATTGATAGTCAATCCTAACTGATAAATATCGTAGAGCGTTCCTTTCTTCTCTTGAAAATTCATATCGTGATACTGCGGAACGAACCCATGTGCTACCAATACTCTTGGCGTAAAGTTGGCAGAAATAGGCAGCCTAATTCCATCTTCATCAAGAAAATAATTACTCCCATTTTCGTCTACTATCCTCAATATTGCCTTTCTAGGCACTACGTCGACGTGTACCTTATTTAATGCATCAATAAATACATTTGCATCCTTGATATGCGGTACATTTTTTAACAAATTTTCAACTGATAATACATCAATGTCTTGTATTGGTATACCTACCAAATCAAACCCGTATGTCCTTTCAATAATATTGCTGATGTCCTTTTCCACCAACATACTTTTGCTTTCCCCTAGGGTATCAATATTAATTTCGACTACAGAAGAATTCTTATTTCTTATGGTGACAGCAGCAGCAATCAACATGGCGAATAGGGCTATGCCCAGCAGTGCAAGCAAGACTTGCTTCACTGTTTTCGCTGGATCGTAGTATGATATTCTTTTTCCCATTTCTGCTTTGCTCAATTTATTTTAAGGCATTTTTTATGCCTTGTACTTCTGTGTTGATGTCTCCTGCCCCTAGGCTTAATAAGACGTCAACTTTTTTATTTGTAAAGAACTTTACGAGTTCTTTTTTTGCTATTATTTTTTTGCTTTTTGATTTCATTAAATCAAAAATGGTTTTGCTTGTCACTCCTTTTATCGGCTTTTCTCTCGCTGGATAAATTGGAATCAAAATCGCTTCATCTAACAAATCCAATGCTCGGGCAAATCCCTTTTTAAAATCTTTTGTCCGACTATATAAATGCGGTTGAAACACCCCCGTTAATTTCCTTCCTGGATAAAGCATTCTAGCTGCCTTAATGGCTGCTTTCAGCTCTGTAGGATGGTGTGCGTAATCATCTATATATGTCAGATCTTTTTTTCTGATTATAAATTCAAACCTTCGCTTCACTCCTTTAAATGTAGAAAGCGCCTTGCGCACATCTTTCTCTTTCACTTTTACAAGTCTAGCAAGACTGATAGCTGCTACTGCATTTTCTACATTGTGGATACCAGGCAAAGTAAACTTAAGATCTCTCCACGCTGCTTTACCATCGCAGTAATCAAAGTAGAAGTATCCATTTTTTACTTGGACATTTTCTGCTCGAATTTCTTTTGTCTCGATACCATAGTGTCGTTTACTTACGCCTATCGGTTTTCTCAACTGAAGATCGTCTTGCAGGAACAAATGCCCCCCTTTGTTGATCTTCCTTGAAAAGGCGGCAAAGCCACTACTTTTCATCTGCTTTGCATCTTGATATATATCAAGGTGATCTGCATCCATCGAAGTTATAGCTGCAGCAAAAGGATCCAAGTGTAAAAAGCTACGATCATATTCGTCTGCTTCCACCACAACTACCTTACTTTTCCCTGCTACAAAATTGGATTTGTAGTTGCTTGCAATTCCTCCTAAGAAGGCATTGCAGTCAACTCCACCCGTTTTTAGTAGATGAGTAAGTATGGCACTGGTAGTTGTTTTCCCATGTGTCCCTGCTACTGCTAAGGTTTTCTTTTCTTTGGTAATCCAACCGAGCACTTCAGCTCGCTTATGCATAGGGATTACCGATTTCAATAAATACTTTTTCTCTTGGTTGCTATCCGGTATAGCCGGCGTATAGACTACCAAGTCAATGTTCGTTGGAATCAAATTCACATCTTCGTTGTAGTGAATCTTCATACCTAATTTTTCAAGTTGTACACATAGCTTGCTTCGCGTCTTATCGTACCCAAACACTTGGATACCGATGTTATGCATGTACCTTGCTATTGCACTCATTCCTATTCCTCCAATTCCTAAGAAGTATACATTTTTCAGTTTGCTCACTTTCATTTAAGTAAGTTTTTTGCTAACCAACTGAAGCACTTCTTGTGCAATTTTATTAGCAGCATCTGTGATGGCTAAGGATTTTATCTTTGTGGCCAAATCCTTTCTTTTATCAGAGTCATTGAGTAATTGTTCAACGCTGGGTAATAAAGCTTCATTAATTGTATTGTCGGGAATTAATAAAGCGGCCCCTTTGTCGACCAATGCTTTTGCATTATAGGTTTGGTGATCTTCAGCTACATTAGGAGAAGGAACCAATACAACTGGTTTTCCTACTACCATCAATTCTGAAATAGTTCCCGCACCTGCTCTAGCGATGATCACATCACACATGCTATATGCTAAATCCATTCTATCAATAAATGCACTCATTCGTACATTTGGTAACTGTGCCGTTGCACTGTTTTTATAATCATTTTCATAAAGCGATCCACATTGCCATAAAATTTGGATATCAGGACGTGCTTTAAAAAAGTCCGTATTTTTTGCCATTGCTTTGTTGAAGCTCCAAGCTCCTAAGCTACCTCCTATCATCAATAAGATTGGCTTGTTGATATCAAATCCAAAATACTTACAAGCTTCTTCTTTGCTTGCATCCAGCTTCAAAATTGATGCACGTACTGGATTGCCAGTAAACACAATTTTCTCTGCTGGAAAAGCAGATTCCATATCAGGGTAAGCCACACAAATGCAATTTACCTTTTTGGCTAACAACCTATTCGTGATGCCCGCATAAGAATTCTGCTCTTGTATCAAAGTCGGAATTCCTTTTGCGCTTGCTACTCGAAGCGTTGGCCCACTTGCAAACCCTCCTACACCAACTACTACATCGGGCTTAAAAGATTTTATCAAACGATTGGCTTTCCAAAGGCTACTTAGCAATTTGACCGGGAACAAAATATTTCTCCACATTCTCTTGCGATGAAATCCGCTGATCCACAACCCTTCAATGGTATATCCCGCTTTCGGGACTTTTTCCATTTCTATCTTGCCTTGGGCACCAATAAAAAATATGTCAATGTTATTATCTATCTGCTTGAGTGCATTGGCTATGGATATGGCAGGAAATATATGTCCTCCACTTCCACCTCCACTTATTATTATTTTCATTGCACTCAGCGGTCAATTTTTTTATTTTGTTTTCTTAGTCTCCTAAGGATTCAATATGTCTACTCACACTAAGAATAATTCCTATCATCATACTTGCAAAAATAAAGGACGTACCTCCCATACTTACTAAAGGCATCGTCACCCCTGTTACTGGCACCATGTGTACCGATACTGCAATATTCACAAAAGCTTGAATGGTCAGGCAAACAGTAAATCCGACTGCCAACATAGCTCCAAAGGCTTTTTCACTTTTTGTCACCAGCACTGTTGTTCGAATAAAAAGCCAAACAAACATGCATATTATTATCAATGCGCCCATCAAACCATACTCCTCTGTTATAATTGCATATATAAAATCTGCAAAGGGAGACGGCAGTAGATTTCTCTGAGAACTATTACCAGGTCCTACACCTATCCACTCTCCACTGGCGATTGCAATTTTTGATTGCTGTACTTGATAACCTCCGTCTGCATTGGTTACAAATTCTTGTAATCTAGAGGTCCAAGTATCTACCCTTGAAAAATCTGGTACAAACTGACTGATTATAATCAAGATGGCAAATAATACTATTCCTGAAAAAACCAATAAAGCCAAAAACTTCCAATGAACTCTACCGACAAACATCATTATAAAGCATGTACTGAATAAGATGATCGCTGAAGACAAATCCGCTAGTGCTATCAATCCACATATAAATAATATGGGTACTAATATTGATCTAAAGGCGGTATTAAAATCCTCTATATACTCTTGCTTTGACCCTATCGAACTAGCCACATATGTTATCAATGCTAACTTTGCAAAATCTGAAGTCTGAAATGTCAAATCAATAAATGGAACTGCTATCCATCTACGGGCATCATTTATGTCCTCCCCTTGCCACAATGTATAAACCAACATGGGGACAGTTATTGCTAGGAAAAAGGGTGCCCACTTTTTATAGTTTTCATAGGGTATTTTATACATAATATACATGATGAAAAAACTAGCCGCAATTATCATCATATGCTTCATCAAGAAGAACTCAGTGTTGCCACCTTTTACTCTAAAGGCCATACTCCCTGTAGAACTGTAAACTGCTAACAAAGAAACCAATGCCAATACTATTGCAATCAACCATATGGCCGTATCTCCTCTTAACTCGGAGCGTAAGGATTTTGCTAGTGATGACATAGTTGTTTTCTTCTTATCTTAACTTTAGTGTGATGATGGTAAATGCTGCCAACATCAAACCTAATATCCAAAATCTAGTAACTATCTTAGGTTCAGGTATCCCGACTTTCTGATAGTGATGATGTATCGGACTCATTTTAAAAATGCGTCTGCCTTCACCATATTTTTTCCTAGTGTATTTAAAGTATGATACTTGCATGATTACGGATAGACTTTCTATCATAAATATTCCGCACAGTATCGGTATTAACAATTCTTTTCTAATCAAAATAGCCAAGGTTGCAATGGCTCCCCCGAGCATTAAACTTCCCGTATCTCCCATAAAAACTTGGGCCGGATATGAGTTGTACCACAAAAAACCTATACATCCACCTATAAATGCCGAAGCATAAACTATCAATTCACCAGTATGTGGCTGATATAAAATATTCAAATAATTGGCAGCTATAACATTACCTGATAAATATGCTAATATCCCAATGGTAGCTCCAATTATGGCGGAGGTCCCCGTAGCTAAGCCGTCAATCCCATCTGTCAAATTCGCTCCATTCGAAACACCTGTAATTATAAAAACTACAACGGGTATAAAAATAACCCATACATATTTTCGAGCCTGTTCTACTTCTAAGAACCAAAGTAAATTGCTATAATCCAATTCATTTCCTTTCAAAAAAGGCATATTGGTAAGCGTTGTATTTACTGTTGCGTATTCTATTTTTTCTTTGATGTTCGAAGGATTCTTAGCAACATAGGTATCTACAATTTCATACCGCTCTGCCATTGCCTCACCTTTTTCCATTACAATAGAAATGTCTTTACTATAGAGCATAACTAAGGCAACAAAAATCCCTAAAACAACTTGCCCCAGTATCTTAAACTTTCCAGCTAATCCTTTCTTATCCTTTTTAAAGACCTTGATATAATCATCTAAAAAGCCAATTCCTGCCAAGAACACTGTTGCAATCAACATGGTCAAAATATAGGTATTGAATACCTTCGCAAAAAGCAAAGTTGGAATTACAATAGCTAACAAGATTATAATTCCGCCCATTGTTGGCGTCCCTTGTTTCTCTAATTGACCTTGCAATCCTAAATCCCTAACTGTCTCCCCTATCTGCAATCTTCTCAATCTATTGATAATTCCTTTTCCAAATAAAATAGAAATGACTAAGGAAAAAATAAAAGACAGACCCGCTCTAATACTTAAGAACTTATATAAATTTTCACCACCAAAATCAAAATGAGTAGCCAGATATTCAAATAAGTAATAAAGCATTTATACGAGTGTCATTTTTAGTTCTTTTAAAAGTCAGCCGGAGCCGAGAATCAAGGTGATTCTCGGTCCAGCTGTCCAATCTGAGAATGATAATAGTCCCTCCACTACTATTTATCTTTATTGGAATTACCAATTATATTTTCAATTCTTCTTTAAGAATTTCTTTATCGTCAAATGGAGTTTTCACTCCGTTAATTTCCTGATACTTTTCGTGCCCTTTCCCGGCCACTAAAATTATATCTCCAGCGTTTGCCAACTTACAAGCTGTTTTGATCGCTGCTCTTCTATCCTCTATTATCAGTACTGCACTCTGCTCTTCTGGACCCAACCCGGCTTCCATTTCTTTAAGAATCTGGTTTGGATCTTCCGTCCTAGGATTATCAGAAGTCAAAATTACTTGATCACTTAATCCAGCTGCAATCCTTGCCATCTTTGGTCGCTTGGTTTTATCTCTATCCCCACCGCATCCAATTACTGTGATTACTTTTGCAGCTTTATTCTTAGTATCAACTATTGTTTCCAGTACTTTCTTTAAAGCGTCTGGTGTGTGCGCATAATCCACTAATCCAATAATGGATCTTGCTTTATCAAACACATATTCAAATCTTCCTTCTGCTGCTTTCAACTTGCTCATCTGCATCAGCAACTCATGTTCTGCAACCTCAAAAACATCTCCGCAAGCATACACGGCAAGCATATTTTCAGCATTAAATCTGCCGATAATTCTGCTGTGTATTTGCTGGCCATTGATATTGAGTAGTGTCCCTACTAAATCTTGCTCAATGACTTTACCTTTATAGTCAGCAATACTTTGCAATGCATATGTCTTCACTTTTGCCTTCGTATTTTGCACCATTACAGCGCCTCGTTTATCATCTTGATTGACGATGGCATAAGCAGATTTTTTCAAATTGTCAAACAACCTTTTCTTTGTTGCGATATATGTTTTCATATCACCATGATAATTCAAATGATCATGAGAGATATTGCTAAAAATCGCTACATCAAAATCCAAGCCCGCTGTTCTTTCTTGATCTAGTGCATGAGAACTTACTTCCATAAAAGCATAATCACATCCTGCACTGACCATTCTATTTAGCAAGTCATTCAATGAAACTGGATTTGGTGTTGTATGCGTTGATTCAAATTCTTCTTGAACAACTACATTTTTAATGGTTGACAACAAACCTGTCTTGTATCCTAGTCCATCAAATATTTGCTTCAGCAAACTGACAATGGTTGATTTTCCATTGGTTCCTGTAACCCCGATGAGTTTTAATTTTCTCGAAGGGTTGTCATAAAAATTACAAGCCAGGATAGCTAATGCCTTTGCACTGTGCTTTACTTGTATTTGTATTATTTCATTTGATATATCTTCTTGCCAATCTTCTACGACTATGCACTTTACTCCTTTCTCGATGACCTGAGCGATGTATTTATGTCCATCAGTTTGCTGTCCTTTGACTGCTACAAACAGACTATCATTATTTACTTTTCTGGAGTCAAATGCTACGCTTTTTATTAAAGCAGCACTTGGTAAGTGTTTTCTTTCTACTGCTACTCCCAGCAATAAATCTTCAATATTCAAACTTCGACTATCCATTTTAGCCTAAAGTCAAATGAATAGTTTGCCCCTCAATTCTAGTCCCAGGACTGATGGATTGTTTTTTAACTTTCCCTTTTCCTTTGAACTTAACTTGTATGCCTTCATTTTCTAAAACATAAAGCGCATCTTTCACTCCCATCCCTACCACATTTGGTATCAGGTTTTCTCCTTTTGGTCTATCGATCAAAAAGACAGAATCATTTCTTACTAAAGAAGTGGCCATCATCTCTTCTTCTGACTTTATTACAAATGGTACTTTCAATTCATTCAAAACCAGCTTCATATCTTCTAGATTTCCTGCAAATGGTGGCGGCAAATCTTTATTTTCCAGTTTTGGTTTTTTATAATTATTTAATGCCAAGTGTAATTCTGGCTTTAAGTAAAATATATTGTCCATTATCTCTCTAAATACTGGCCCCGCTACATCCGCCCCATAAATACCATTCTGCTTCGGATCAGTAATCACAATGATGCATGAATATCTTGGTTGCTTAGAAGGAAAGTATCCTACAAATGAAGACCTATATCCTACTTTCTTTTTTGAGTTCTTTCTTTGGTTTTTATAGTTTATTTGTGCTGTTCCAGTTTTTCCACTGAAACTATATTTTGGACTCTTTAATTTTCTTGCTGTACCCGACCTTACTACTTCTTCAAGTAATGTTTGCGCTTTTTCAATTGTACTTTTTGACGCAATGCTTCCATTTAATGTTGTCGGTTTAAATTTCTTAACTACTCCGTTTTTGTTATAAATTTCTGAAACCAAGTAAGGCTTCATATACTCTCCATCATTTGCCACTGCATTATAGAAAGCAAGTATTTGCAATGGAGTCATTTGCATTTCGTATCCTATTGACATCCAAGGCAAGGTCAATCCAGACCATTCTTTAATTCCTCCTTCTGGATCCTTAATTACTGGATCCGGTTCTCCAACTATTTCTATTCCTGTTGGATAAGGAATGTTAAACTGTTCATATCTTCGAATCAGTTGCTTAGCTTTTATGTTACCTTTCTTGTCCGTCCCTTGATAATATTTTGAAGCAAGAGAAGCTATTGCAACATTTGAAGAATAAGCAATCGCATTCAACAAAGTGATAGAGTCCATTTTAGAAGTTTTAGTTGATGAATCTACCATCTCCTCATCATAAAAAGTTCTCTTACCATTATATACTGGGATGCTATCATGGATATCAATTTTACCATCTTCAAGTAGTGCCATGACTGGTGCCAATTTAAGTACTGAGCCAGGTTCTATTTTTGATCCTATTCCATAATTGAAAGTCTCCCAATATCCTCCTTCCGTTTTTTCAAGATTCGCAAGCGCTTTGATTTGTCCAGTTTCAACATCCATCAGGATTACTGAACCGCTTTGTGCATCATGATGTTTTAAAGCATCGATTAACGCATTTTCTGCTACATCTTGCATTCCAATATCTAGCGTTGTTCGCACATTTGAACCATCTTCCGGTTCAATTTCTGCTTGCTCATTTATTGGTATTCTTGTTTTCTCACTTACTCTTAGTGTTAGTCGCTGTCCATCTTTTCCCGACAGAAAATTATCATAAGCACCTTCTATTCCTACATCGTTTGCTCCTTCTCTACTGGCATAACCAATAGTTCGTTTCGCAAGCAAATTGAAAGGCATTTCTCTCTTGAGTACACGCTCAACTATAAGTCCACCTCTATGTCTTCCTCTATTGAAAATAGGAAAGCTGGCTATTTGATTCTTCTTTTCAAAAGATACATTCTTGGCTATAGTAAAGTATCTCGCTCCTTTTGCTTTAGCTTCTTTTAAGCGCCTAAGCTGTCCACCTGGTGTGTATTTATTATTCACATAGGTAGATAAGCAGTAAGCTAGTGAATCTACATTTTCTTCAAAGACCTTTTTGGTTAGACCATTCACTTGCAAATCAAAGTGAATGTCGTATTTATCAATGGAGCCTGCTAATAGACTACCATCGTCTGACATAATATTTCCTCTCAAAGCAGGTACCTTTTCGTACCGTACATAATTCTCTTTTGCAATCGCCCTCCATTTGTCTCCTTCGAGTACCGCGATCTTAAACGTTTGACCGAATAGTGCTATAGCCGCTAAAACAAATGCTCCAAGCACGATATACATTCTTACAAGAACCTCGTTTTTTATATTCATCCTACCTCTTCCTAATTAACTACGATTCTATAAGGCCTACTCTTCGGCGGAGCTAAGCCTAATTGCTTAACATCATTTTCTATTCGGGTATGCTTCTTCTCATGCATCAAGGTTGACAATATTTGCATATGTTCTCGCTTAAGGCTTTGCACTTCCGCTTCCACTTTTCTTATCTTTCTAGCTTGCTTCTCACTGTAGTGCGAATTGGCTATGTACATAACTCCCAAGAACCCGATGAACAAAATCATTGGAACATTTTCCATTCTTCGTTCAGAGTTATTCTGACGCCAAAAGAATACTTTATCCCAAAAATTTCTTCTTGCCATGGGGGTTTATTAATTAAATTAAATAAGTGATCTACTGGTAGAACTACCAATACTTTGTGTGTCGCCTTTCTTATATGGTATAGAAGAACTGTCAAGAATATCAAACGCTGCGGTAGGGTTTGCAACGATGCCACAATGGGCTTAGATATTGACTATATTTTCTCTGCTATTCTCAATCTTGCACTCCGTGCTCTACTATTCATTTTCACTTCCTCCTCAGTTGGCAATATTGGCTTTTTAGTTATGATCTTAAAAGGCCTGGTATGATTGCCGAAAAAATCTTTCTCAATTTCTCCTTTGACATTTCCTGTCTTAAAGAAATTTTTAACCATCCTATCTTCTAGTGAATGGTAGGATATAATGGAAACTCTTCCTCCTACTTTCAAAGTTTCTAAAACTTGAGTAAGAAAAGACTCTAAAGTCCCCATTTCGTCATTCACTTCTATTCGGATCGCCTGAAACAACTGAGCGAGATATTTATTCCTATTGCCTCTTATCATTGGGTCGATTATCTTCAAAAAGCCAGCTATATCTGAAAACTTTTGTTGACTTCTCTCTGCCACTATGAAAGCTGCTAAGGTCTTTGCATTTCTCACTTCTCCATATCTGCTAAATATAGATTGTAAATCCTCTGCTGAATATTTATTCAAAATGTCTGAAGCAGTAAGCTCTCCTGATTTGTCCATCCGCATATCCAAGTCGCCTTGAAATCGAAATGAAAAACCTCTATCAGCGGTATCAAACTGATAAGATGATACGCCTAGATCTGCTAATACTCCATCGACTTGCTGATGACCATTGACTCTAAGAAATCTTTTAAGATGTTTGAAATTTGCATTGTTTAATACAAATCGTTCATCGTCAATTGAATTTCTAAGACTGTCGGTATCTTGATCAAAAGCTACGAGGCGACCTTTGTCGCCAAGATGTTTTATTATTTCACGCGAATGAGATCCACCTCCAAAGGTGACATCTACGATAACGCTATCTTTATTTATTGATAATCCCTCAACACTCTCTTTCAGCAATACGGGTACGTGATAGGTACTCATATGTCTAGTACATCAAAATCATCGCTAATAGATTTCAGAATCTCTGTATTAAATTCTGTCTTTTCGGGATCAGGCACTTTCACAAAGTTCTCCATGTACAATTCTTCGTTCCATATCTCTACTTTGTTTTTATACGCCAAGAGCACAACCTTCTTTTCTATGCCCGCATACATCTGTTGCTGCTTGCTAATCAATAAGCGATCTGCCGAATCAAGATCTAAGACAGAAATCCCCGCTAAGAGAAATCTTTGGGTGTGTCTAGATTCAGGATCAAAACCATTCAATTTATTCAGCTGGGCTGAAATCTTATCCCAAACATTTTTGGGGTAAATATTAAGATGCTTTTCAAATCCACGATTGATGACAAACTTGTCGCGGAAGTCTTTGTGTAATTGTGAAAGTAACTTGCCCGGCATGTGAATGCGACCCTTCGCATCCACCTTACAGTAGTATTCTCCTTGTAAAGCGGGCATGTTTTTTAGTGCTTCTTAATTGTAGCGCTAAGATAGGTTAAATTGAAGACAAAAAGACACTAATTGACACAAAAAAACACTTTTTCACACCGTTTCTTTCCAATATTTTACCGATACCTCATTCGGTTGCCTAATTATCATCAATATGCTAACAAATATATACAATTTTGTAAGTGTAACACTTATATATAGTCTTTTTATTGTATATGTTGTGGGAAAATATTTTGACACTCAATGAACTTTCCCACCAAAGTTTAATTCTGGACTAAAAACGCTCAAAAACCAATAGAAATTGACACGTTATACCTATTCAAAGATGCTTACTAAGGAAAATAGTAGAAAACGGCACGCTAGTAGAGACCTACTAGGCAAACTTTTTAATAGAAGCCCCTTTGTTTTGGGCAGGTTGGATTTTACTCATTCTCATTGCGATTACGCCCTTAATGGCTTCACCAACTATACTGGTGGACATCTTGGAGACGCCCTCCTCTCTATCTTTGAAGGTGATCGGCACCTCAGATAGC
This sequence comes from uncultured Saprospiraceae bacterium, assembly GCA_938022165.1. GTDB lineage: Bacteria > Bacteroidota > Bacteroidia > Chitinophagales > Saprospiraceae > JALZVN01. The sequence continues at coordinate 30,532 of CALIEI010000215.1, forward strand.
TTGAATCCTAGCTTATAAGCATTATATTTCATCTCTATCTGAAATGCATAGCCCACAAACTTGATATTATCTAGATCAATTGTTTCAAGGACCTCTTTACTATAGCATACAAATCCTGCGGTTGGGTCCTTTACATTCATTCCAGTGATCATTCGCACATATATAGACCCTCCATATGATAAGGCCAATCTGTACCAATCCCAATTTACAACTCCCCCTCCTTTGATGTACCTTGAACCAACAGACATATCAGCACCACCTTCTTTACATGCTCTATACAAATCGAGCAAACTATTTGGATCATGCGAAAAATCGGCGTCCATCTCATATATATAGGCATAGTCTCTTTGGATAGCCCATTTAAAACCAGCTATATACGCTTTACCAAGCCCCTCTTTTCCAGCTCTTGATAATAAATGTACTTTATCTCCTTTTTTCTCTTGGATTTCATGGACTATATCACCAGTTCCATCAGGCGAATTGTCATCCACAATGAGCACATGAAAGTCATGCGGCAAGCCTAATACAGCCTCAATTATCTGGGCTACATTTTCTTTTTCATTGTATGTCGGTATGATTACTAAGCTATCTGACAATCTTATTCTATCTTATATTTAAGTAATAACGTGAATTCTTACCATTTTGATTAATATTTAAGGGGGAAATTGAGTTAATAAACACCAAATAGTCAAGCGAGCAAGCTGGACATACCCACTTTGAGGGAATAAGTCTAAATTAGAGTATCCGTATGTAAACGCGAATAAGAGCAAGTATGAATTCACATTTTTCTGACTATCTATTGAAAATCACCAATTCAAGTAAGTATATAGAACTAGAAATAATCCAATCCCTTTGGAGTAACTATGGCAAAATTTCTCGTTACCAATTAGATAGCCCAGAACTAGAAACTGTAGTCATTAAGTTTATCAATTTATCTAAACCCTCTACCCACCCCAGAGGCTGGAACACTAGTACATCTCATCAAAGAAAAGTAAAATCATACGAGATCGAAACCCACTGGTATGAAGAATGGAGTCAAGATTGTAACACGAATTGCCGCATACCAAAACTAATAGGAAGCTTCGAAAACAAATCTGATCAATGGATCATTCTCGAAGATCTTAATCCAACCTTCCCCTTAAGGAAGTATGATTTGAATATTGACGAAGTAAAAGTGTGTTTAAAGTGGCTCGCTAATTTTCACGGGACTTTCATGGGGCGAGAGCCAAAAGGATTATGGAAGGTCGGTACGTATTGGAATCTAGAAACGCGTCCGGATGAATGGAAACTAATAGCGCATGCTGAGTTAAAATCAAAAGCACACCTTATCGATGATCTTCTTAATCAATGTAAACATCAAACAATAGTACACGGCGATGCAAAGTTGGCAAACTTCTGTTTTTCTGAAAATGGGGAGCAGGTCGCTGCTGTAGATTTTCAATATGTAGGTGGTGGCTGTGGCATGAAAGACGTAGCCTATTTTTTGGGTAGTTGTTTGTCTGGCGGAGAATGCAAAAGGTATGAAGATGAGCTATTGAGTTTTTACTTTACTCAGCTGGAAAGCGCCATCAATTTTTCAGATACCAAAAATGTATTTGAAGATCTGGAGGAAGAGTGGAGACGAATGTACCCTATCGCTTGCACTGACTTCAATCGTTTTCTTTTTGGATGGATGCCTACACATCAAAAATTGAATGCTTACAATATGAGTATGATGGAGGAAGTTTTGGCTGTACTTTAGTCATATACGGGCGAGGCGAATAGCCGGAAGCCCTACATGGACTAGCGGTAGAAGCGGTATCCCGCCCCTTTGCGGGGTAGTAGCGGATGACGCGACCACGAATGAAGGTAGTATGTGCGATAGCTAAATACTACCGCAATGAAGTGGGAGGCCCCGAAATAATTATAAATGGTGAATTATAAATTATAAATGCAGCGCTTATGTGTACTTAGAATTTATAATAGATTTTCAACTAGGGTTAAGTAAAAATTATCTTAGCGGCTCAACAACCACCATTAATTAATACGGCGCTTTGCCTGAAAATACGTTCATTTTTGGGTGTACAGGATTGCCGCTGGTACGTCTAAAAGAAACGATCTGTCCAGTATGATAAACTGCATCTAGTATAGGGCCATTGAGTAAATTCCAAAATGGGAAAGCTGATCTTTTTTCTCCTCGAACAAAAGTAAGTTCGCGTTCATCAAAATTGGTGTTAGGATTTTGCGCAAGGAAATCACTAGCTGCTTTAATATTCTCTAAAGTCGCATTGCGCAATCCTTCGTAATCCATATCATACTCTGGCGAAGGACGAAGATTATCTTGGCCTTTCACGGTAGTCATAATGGTAACGGAAAGGTTATGAATATGCTTTAGTGTTTCAAAAGTAGTGATGCCGTCGTTACCTGGTGAGTAGTTTAAATCAGCCTCCAATAATCCTTCGCTAGCCCAATGATACCTATAACCAAGACCATCTATCGTACGCTGTATCGCTGTCGCTGTTGTGAAGGTACTTGGATATTCTCCAATGCTGTGGTATGGTTTATTCGGCATAAGTTCTGATTTTTTCATCGCCTGAGTAGTAGGTTTTGAAGTAGGCTGTGTGCTAATTGTTTTGCTTGGCTGTGTAGTTTGTGCAGCAATAGTGTTCATGCCAAGACAAGCCAAAACGCCACAAAAAAATACGCTTTTTATATATTGATTCATTAGTATTTTATTTTAAACAATTGGATAATTTTCAGGAGACACTTCGTTCATCAAACCATATATGGCTTCAATAATATCTTCTGTATTGGGTTTTGTGAAATAGTCTCCATCCGAGCCAAATGGTGTACGGTGATCTTTAGCTGTAATGGTTACAGGCTTTGAATCTAAATATTCGTAAGCACCATCACGCTCCAAAATTTTTTGTAACATATAGCCTGTAGCGCCTCCTTCAAAATCTTCATCGAGAATAACTAGCCTATTCGTTTTCTTCAAACTATGGGAAATGGTTTTTTCTAAATCAAAAGGAATTAAAGTTTGCGCATCTATCAGCTCTACACTAATGCCCATCTCCTTGAGATAAGGTAATGCGGCTTCTGCTACTCTTACACACGATCCATAAGTCACCAAGGTCACATCAGATCCCTCTTGCATAATTTCTGGAGAACCTAAGGGTACAGAATATTCTCCGATATTATCAGGCATAGTTTCTCTTAGACGATAGCCATTGAGACATTCTACTACCAGAGCTGGGTCATCGCTTTGCAAAAGCGTGCTATACATCCCTACTGCTTGTACCATATTTCGAGGAGTACAGATATACATTCCTTTGAGAGAGCTGAGTAGTAAGCCCATCGGAGAACCTGCATGCCATATCCCTTCTAGCCTATGCCCTCTGGTACGAATGATGGCTGGTGCTTGCTGGATATTGTCGCTTCTATATCTAAGCGTAGCTAAATCATCAGACATTGGAGGCAAGCCATAAATCAAGTAATCTAAGTATTGAATTTCAGCAATAGGTCTAAGTCCACGCATAGCCAATCCAATCGCCTGTCCAATAATAGTCCACTCCCGAATACCTGTGTCAAAAACGCGTTCTCTTCCATACTTATCTTGCATACCCGCAAAACCTTGGTTGACATCTCCTATCCTCCCTACATCCTCTCCAAAAGCAAACACTCTTTGATCTCGCTCAAGCACCATATCAAAAAATGTATTCAATACTTTGAATCCGGTAAGCTTAGCAGATGAGTCCGAGTAAGTCGGATGCACTACTGGTGCTTTCAAAGCGGAACGACCTGAATGACTATATAGATAGTCATGATATCTTAGCTTAGCGGTGTCATTTATTTTTTCTAACCATTGTTTCAATTCTGCTTTTACCGGTATTTCAGATGGCAACAAATAGAAGAGAATTTTTCTAATGTATTTTGTTACTTCATATAACAAAGGACCTTTAAGCGAATTAAACTCAGTAATCAGCGTTTGCACTTTTGGATTATCCGAGTTAATCTGAGCCAATAGACCAATAAGAAGCTCATGCTCTTTCTTAATCGGGTCCGTGTAATTGGCCCAAGCTATATTTCTTCTTTCTTTAACATATTCAGCTGCTCTACTTTTCATATCCTCAATCTCCGCCGCCGTAGCAATATCGTTGTCAATCATCCACTCCGCCATAACCTGATTGCAATCATGTTCGCGTTCCCAATTGAGCCTATCTTTAGACTTGTATCTTTCGTGTGATCCTGAAGTGGAATGTCCTTGAGGTTGGGTAAGGTCTTCTATATGAAATAAAGCAGGTATGTGCGTTTCTCTGATTTCTTGCACCTTACTAGTGAAAAGACTAACCATAGTTTGGTAATCCCAGCCTTTGGCTTTGTGAATTTTGATCCCCCCTTTACCTTTCTCATGCTTGAAGCCATCCAAAGCATCAGAAATACTACCCTTCGTGGTTTGAAATTCTTTTGGAACCGAGATCCCATATCCATCATCCCAAACAAAAACAGCCAGTGGCACTTTCATTACACCAGCAGCATTCATGGTTTCCCAAAATACGCCTTCAGATGTACTCGCATCTCCAATGGTACAGAAGCTAACTTCATTTCCATTTACTGAAAAATTATATGAAGGATCTATATTCTTATTCTCTCTATACTTTTTAGAAGCAAAAGCTACTCCCAAACTTCTAGCCATTTGGCCACCAGTGGAAGAAATACAAGAAGTAATGTTTTTGAGATCAGTATGTCTGGTCCAGTTGCCTTCTTCATCTACAAGTGGTGTAGCAAAGTGATTATTCATCTGTCTACCTCCCGAGAAAGGATCATTTTGAGCATCAGCATATAGCTGAGCAAAATACTCTTCGACTGAGCACAGTCCTAGGGCGAACATGAAAGTTTGATCCCTGTAGTACCCCGAACGAAAATCACCATTTTTAAAGGCTCTAGCCATGGCTACCTGAGGGACTTCTTTACCGTCTCCTAGTATCCCAAACTTGCCCCTGCCGGTCAATACGTCTTTTCTTGCCAATAAACTGGCTTCTCTGCTCACACAACAAATCCAAAAATCCTTCAAGACTTCCTCGTGATTGGGGTTTTCTTGGCTAATATGGCTAAGTAGATCTTGATCTAATACTGGATTTTCAGTCATTTTGATATTTATTTTTAAATGGCTTAATTGAGTGCTCAAATATACGAACTATCGTTCGTATAGCCCTTATTTCACTTGACATTAAGTGGTTTAAAAACTGAACAAATGACTAATAAATTAGGTTTTATGAATGTATTAAGGAGTATTAACGGTAGTTTAACATTGATATAATAAGGCTATGTTTCTTTTTAGTACGAATATTGCTAATTTTACGGTGTATATATAAACATGATTGAAATGAAAAATTTATTGACTTTATTGGTTTTATGCTTAAGCATAACTTTTGTGAATGCTCAGAAAGGAGCTGAAGCCCCTGCTGAGGCAGCACCTTCTGAAGGACCTGTGATGGAATTCAGTGATACTGTAGTAGATTATGGTACTATAGCACAGTCATCTGAACCTTTCAGGGTTTTTAATTTTACTAATACTGGTAATGAACCACTAGTAATTAAGCACGCAAAAGGTAGTTGTGGTTGTACTGTCCCTACTTATCCAAAGGAACCTATCCTTCCTGGTGAATCCAATGAAATCAAAGTAAGATATGATACTAAGAGAATTGGTAAATTTACTAAAACTGTTACCCTAACTACTAATGAAGAAGTGGGTAGAAGAGTTATTACGATAAAAGGCGAAGTATTAAAGCCTGCTGAACAGCCTGCTGCAGTACCATTAAATGAGCCTTCCATCTTAAACGGAGGATCAAAGTAATAAACTAAGGTTTCCTTTATTAAAATAAAAAGCGCTGCAAACTATACTGTTTGCAGCGCTTTTTATTTTGCACTATGTGTTTGATTGACTGGAATTCGGTTCAAATCCAGTTATCCCTAAAAAAGAGGAAACCCTTGCTTGTAAACAAACAAGGGCCTCTAACCCAAACAAATAAACACAAAAACTTTTTTAATTGAATTACACATTAAAACTAGGCAATATGGATGCTAGTACCAATAGTCCGCCTAAAATAGTGTGACATTGAATCAATGTTTTAAACAGAACAAAACACTAGGATTATATTTTCTAATGATTTTCTATCATCCTATATTAGCGAGAAATATATTCAGTGTAAACTACTTTAAATCAATGATATACAAGTGTTTAGTTGTAAATTTTTAACTTGAAATATAATTTCCCTAAGAATAAACTTACTTGCAAAAGCAATGTTGAATTAAGTGACCCCAATTTTATGGCGAAATCCCTTAAAACAGGGATGAATTTTATAAGACATCAAGTTAAAATGTTGTTATGGCAACAAAAGTTTATTTTACATTTCAATTTCAATACTGAGTCGACTCCGGAAACTAGCGGATTGCAAAAAATAGGCTATTTTGGATGAGATTTTTTATTTTCGAAATTCAGTGATGCCTGAGCATCAGTGGATTGAGAAAATGGAAAATATCGCCAAAAGAGTCATTTTGTGCTTTCGTGAGTT
>CALIEI010000216.1 GCA_938022165.1 uncultured Saprospiraceae bacterium
TTATTTTAGAATTAGGTGCATTAGATGGAATAACTGGAAAGTCTGAAAAATCTGTAGATAGCCACCATATTTCAACCACATTCGAGATTATAAAAAGCCTCAAGGTATAGGATGCTATCCAAAATTGTCTTAAATTTGACCAAAACACAGTTTAATTATCAAAAATCTAATATGAAAAAATTACTACTATCAATCTGCGCCATGTTTTTAATGGTGTCTGCGACATTCGCAGTTAATTCCGGCAATTGGAAAGTTAAAGTTCAAGAAGAAGTTGGTGCTTTAGACCTTGGAATGAGTCAAATGAATCTAGATGATTTCATGAACCTTACTCCTGGACAGTACAAAAAAGCAACTGGAAAAAAGCTTGGACTTAAAAATACGCTTAAGTTAAAAGCAGCACAAAAGTTTCTTAAGAGCAATCTTAACGCTGACGAAGCTGGTGGAGCGGATATCCCTAAAGGTCTTTATATCGTTCTTGTTATCTTAGGATGGGGCTGGTTAGCAATGGGTCTTATGGATGATTTTTCAGGAAACAATTGGTGGGTAAATCTTATTCTTACTCTTCTTTGTTGGTTACCTGGCGTGATCCACGGTTTCATCAAGATGAACGATTACTATTAACTAAAACTTATTTTAGTTAAGAAAAAAGCGGTATTGAAGTTTTCATTACCGCTTTTTTTATTTTGTGCTAACTATATTAGCAAAGAAATAATTAATACACATGACTGGAACTAAACGAACATTACAAATACTCTGGTTACTTTTATTACTAGCAGTACCAATAGTACTTTGGATACTCCCGGCTGACTATTTTGATCATGGCGGTCAATCCTTATGCCCTTCCCAATTCTTTTTTAATGTAGAATGTTTTGGATGCGGGATGACTAGAGCATTCATGCATTTTCATCATTTTCAATTTTCCGAAGCCATCTATTTCAATTGGGGTGTTTTGTGGGCATTTCCTATGATCTTTATTATTTGGTTGTTATGGGTAGTGCGGGCAGCTATTAGATTAGATTTCTTAAATTTATATAATTCTAAAGTCGAATTATTTAAGAAGATCCACATTAAGGCTAAGGAAGGATATGGTTTACCGATAAATTAGATCAAAGATGAATAAACTTATTTTTGTACTGACACTTATTTTAAGCTCAGTTTGCTTTTTGACCATTGCGCAGGTCAATAGTTTTCTTCCCTTACACCAAGCGCTCTTAAAGGATACCCCTATCGATGATGACCTCAAGGAGTTGTGTGATGTCATTGGTGGAAGAGTGACGGGATCAGATGCAAATGAGGCATCCGTGCAATGGGCAATTCAAAAATTTGAAGAAGCAGGTTTGTCTACTACACTAGATCCATTCCAAATGCCAAGTCTATGGTTGCCAAAAAGCACCCAACTCACTTTTGATAAATTTCCGAATTTCAAAGCGCAAGTAGTTTCTAAATATCACAGCCCTGTAGGAAACTATAAAGCTGATTTGGTCTCAGTAGGGATGGGCACACCTGATGAGTTTGCTGAACAGGTAGGGAAATTAGAGGGAAAATTCATCCTAGTAGAAATGGATCTCTGCTTAGATATCGGAGGACTATTTGCTGAGTATGCTGCTGCAACAGTAGTAGAAAACGAAGCAAGAAAAGCTGGCGTTAAAGGCATCATCTTTATGTCCTCTAGACCTAAAAAGTTGCTATATAGATTCATTACTTCCAGAGCAGTTGATGAAACGCTACCCCAGTTGGTCATGGCTCGAGAAGATGCCAAGCGCTGCCAAAGATTATTAGAAGAAGGAAATGACTTAAGTCTAAATCTAAATATAGAAGCCAGTACGGGAGGCCAATTTGAAAGCCATAACGTGATTGCCGAAATTAAAGGCTCCGTATATCCGGACGAAGTAGTAGTCATAGGAGCACATTTGGACTCTTGGGCGCTAGGCACTGGAGCCAATGACAATGGTTGCAATGTAAGTATGATGATTGATATCGCTAGGCAAATGACTAGGCTAGGAATAAAGCCAAAGCGGACAATAAGATTTGCTTTATGGAATGGGGAAGAGCAAGGTTACTTTGGCTCATGGGATTATACCAAAGACCATCTATCACAATTGGATAAGCACATCATGGCTATGTCTGTCGATATTGGTAGTGGAGCGATTACTGGTTTTTTTACGAATGGACGCCAAAAAATGGCTGACGCCACAGACAAAATCTTAGCGACTTATCCTGATACCAGCCAGACTTTTACATCAATAAATGTACCTATAGTAGGGACCGATAATTTTGATTTCATGCTACAAGGTGTAGGAAATTTGGTGGCCAATCACTTATCCGCTTCCTATGGATTGAACTATCATGCAGCCTCAGATACCTATGATAAAGTTGATATTGAACAATTGAAAAAGAATGCTTCTATAGTGGCATACGTCGCATTAGGTTATGCAAACATGGATAAGTCTGAAGTAAACTGGGAGAGACAATCTAGACAAGAAATACAAGCACTGTTTGACGAACATAAACTGGAGTTTACGATGCGTATGTTCAACGTTTGGCAGCCTTGGGTAGACATGCAAAGAGGAAGAAAATAGATTGATTATTTTCTTGAAATTAAACCTTTGAAGTCAATTAAAAATTCACGTCCAAATAATAAACATATCACAACTAAGACAGTAAGGATAATCATAGCTATATAATTTTGTAATCTTTAGTACGAAGACTTTTTACATATCTTCAATAACACAATGGTTCGATAATAAATTTTAAATCGCTGATAAATAGCGCTTTAAAATCATAACAGTAGATTCTATAAGCCGCAATAAATCAAATACTTATACGAACTTGATTTATAATTTTACAGAAATTACCGAACCATTCATAACAGTAACACATAAACAAAAGGTGCGAAACCAACTATTGTTCTATTAAACTAGCAAAATTTTGTTTTTAGTGTTTAAAAGATAAAAAACAACGTCAATCTATAATTTTTTGACAGTTTTGTATCGCTTGACAAGACCTATCGGTAACTCATGCCGTCGTGTTATTAAATATCAGCTACATAAAAAAAGCCTTTCCCAATACATTGAGAAAGGCCTTCTGAGATTCAATTTATTTTTTTTTAAATGCAAGCTTCGTATCTACGCTCCACCTCATTCCAGTTCAAGGCGTTCATGAATCCGCTTACATAATCAGGTCTTCTGTTTTGGTAGTTTAGGTAGTATGCATGTTCCCATACATCGATCCCCATGATAGGTTTGCCTCCGCATCCTACACCTGGCATCAAAGGATTGTCTTGATTAGGCGTTGAGCAGATCTCCAACTTACCACCATCATGTACACACAACCAAGCCCAACCAGATCCAAACCTTGTACCAGCTGCTTTTGAAAACTGCTCTACAAAGGCATCTTTAGAGCCAAAGTCTCTATCGATTGCATCCTTTAGTGCACCACTCAATCTGCCCTTATCGTTAGGGTTCAGCATCGTCCAAAACAAGTTGTGATTAAAGTAACCACCGCCATTGTTTCTTACAGCCGTATTGTTCATGTCTAGGTTCGTCAAGATGTCCTCGATAGATTTTCCATCTAGATCAGTACCTTCGATCGCTGCGTTCAATTTATTGGTATATCCATTGTGGTGCTTAGTGTGGTGAATTTCCATAGTGCGTGCATCCACGTGCGGCTCAACCGCATCATACGCATATCCCAATTCAGGCAAAGTAAAAGCCATAATTTTTCAGTTTTATTTGTGAATCAATATTGTCTATATGTAATATATAATACCTATAAAGGTAAAAAGTTTTATGGTATTGTCCACTTCGTTTTCTTGGTTTAAATAATAATGATTGAGTCCACTTCGGAAACTAGCGTATTGCAAAAAATAGGCTATTTTGGATGTGACTAAATGATGCGGAGCAATTTTGATCTAGTAGATCAAAATAATGAAGAAACCAATGCAAACTTGCATTGGCTAGAACCATTTCAAAAAAAATATCGCCAAAAGAGACATTTTGTGCTTTCGTGAGTTTTCGGAGCGGGCTCATTATTATTTGGGCAAGTCAGCCAGCAAAAAAGGCTGGCTGTCGGGCTGTGCAGGGGTACGCCATTCGGCTCCCGTCCCGACCGAAAAGGTCGTGACCTGCTTCTATCGTCGCAGCCCTTACCATCCCTCTTGCAATGTTCAATGTACAATTGGGCAATGTTCAATGTGTAATTAGGCAATGTTCAATGTACAATTAGGCAATGTTCAATGTGTAATTAGGCAATGTTCAATGTGCAATTAGGTAATGTTCAATGTGCAATTAGGCAATGTTCAATGTGTAATTAGGCAATGTACAATGTACAATTAGGCAATGTACAATGTGTAATTAGGCAATGTACAATGTACAATTAGGCAATGTACAATGTACAATTAGGCAATGTACAATGTACAATTAGGCAATGTTCAATGTGTAATATGATGTAATTTTGTAAGCACCTTAGCATTGCTCATTGGTCATTGTCCATTGTCCATTGGTCATTGGTCATTGCTCATTGGTCATTGTCCATTGTCCATTGTCCATTGTCCATTGTCCATTGGTCATTGGTCATTGCTCATTGTCCATTGGTCATTGGTCATTGCTCATTGTCCATTGCTCATTGGTCATTGGTCATTGCTCATTGTCCATTGCTCATTGTCCATTGGTCATTGTCCATTGGTCATTGCTCATTGTCCATTGTCCATTGCTCATTGCTCATTGCTCATTGAAAATTAATTTTCTACGACCCGTGATAGGAGCGAGCACGTAAGGAGGTAGATCTGAAGTGAATCTGCGTATTCAGGTAGCTCGACGATAGGAGAGATGCATGAAACGCATAGATGAACTCAGATATACCGACTGAAGTAAAGCGGATGAGCACGAAATGGGCGCCTAATAAATAAATATTAAAATTTCTAATGAACATCGCCACACTGAATTAGCACTATGAAAATTGTACATTGTAGATTGAATCTCTATTTTTGCAGCAAAAAAAATCACCTCTTATGAAATATAGAATTGAAAAAGACAGTATTGGGAAAATCAAAGTTCCGGTAGATAAGTATTGGGCAGCACAGACACAGCGCTCTATCCAAAACTTTAAGATCGGAGGACACAAAATGCCGATAGAGGTGATTCGTGCTTTTGCCATCTTGAAGAAAGCTGCGGCTCAGACCAATGCGGATTTGAAAGCGCTACCTAAAACGAAAGCGAAATTGATCGGGAAAGTGTGTGATGAAATCTTGGGAGGTAAATTGGACGATCAGTTTCCACTGGTAGTCTGGCAAACTGGGTCAGGTACACAATCCAATATGAACGTCAATGAGGTGATCGCCAATAGAGCGCATGTTTTGAAAGGCGGTAAACTGACTGATGAAAAGAAATCAATGCATCCAAACGATGATGTAAATAAATCTCAATCTAGTAACGATACTTTTCCTACTGCGATGCATATAGCGGCATACACCATGCTGGTAAAAGATACAATCCCTGCCATGGAAGCACTGAAGAATACTTTTGCTGCAAAGGCTAAGGAGTTTAATAAGATAGTGAAGATTGGGCGTACACACTTTATGGATGCTACTCCAGTCACGCTTGGGCAAGAACTGGGTGGATATGTGTCTCAACTAGAGCATGGTATAGCAGCGATTAAGTACTCGCTAAAGCACTTGAGTGAATTAGCACTGGGAGGGACTGCAGTAGGTACAGGCCTCAATACGCCAAAAGGATATGATAAAAAAGTAGCAAAGTATATAGCAAAGAATACTGGATTGCCATTCATCACGGCTAAAAATAAATTTGAAGCGCTAGCCGCTCATGATGCTATCGTAGAAGCACATGGGGCATTGAAAACAGTGGCTTGCTCACTGATGAAAATTGGAAACGACATTCGTATGTTGTCTTCAGGTCCTAGATCAGGTATCGGCGAAATCATTATCCCAGCCAACGAGCCAGGATCGAGCATCATGCCGGGTAAGGTAAATCCAACGCAATCTGAAGCATTGACTATGGCGATGGCGCAGGTAGTAGGAAACGATGTAGCAATCAATGTAGGGGGCATGACTGGGCACTTTCAGTTGAATGTATTCAAGCCGATGATGATCTTCAACTTTTTGACCTCAGCAAGATTGATAGCAGATTCTTGTAATAGTTTCAACAAGAACTGTGCGATGGGGATCAAGCCAAACAAAGAACGTATCACAGAGATGCTAAACAACTCTTTGATGCTGGTGACTGCTTTGAATACTAAGATTGGATATGACAATGCGGCTACTATTGCCAAGAAGGCTTATAAAGAAGGGACTACCTTGAAGGCAGCTGCATTGAAGCTCGGCTATCTGACTGAAAAGGAATACGATCAATGGGTGCGTCCAGAGAAGATGGTGTAATACTTGAAGTGCATTGCAAAATTATTTTAAAGACAAATTTTTATGAAAAAGATACTTACAGGTTTAGTTATGCTATCAATGATATTGTTGTTAGCTGAAAATGTGTTAGCTGTAAAGCCTGTGAAGGCGACGCCAGTTGAAACTTCTGATAAAGAAGTAAAGCAGCTGAAAAAATTTGAGAAGAAAATCACAAAGAAGATTTCTAAAATGAAAGCTAAAGCCACTGGAGCGGATGTGGACTTTGATGATCCCGTGGATAAGTGGATGTGGTTTTGGATTTTTGGATGGGCAGCTGGCTTAGCGCTGACTTTCATAGTCTTTGTAACCGGATTAGGTTTCCTTGGTTTTCTGGCTTCCGCTTGTTACTTATTTGGCTTCGTAGCATTGGTGCTTTGGGTGGTTAAGAAGTTCTCTTGATGAGCTGAAAATGGCCTTTTTTTAAGGTTTTTTAAGCTGAAAATATGTGTCTAGGATTATTTGCACAATCCCCTGATTTCGTGTATCTTTGCCGAACTTTTCGGTGAATATCGAAGATCTAGAATTATTTATAAATACGGGAAAAAACGTTTTCCCTTGAAAATGTACGATTTATGGATGCTTTAAAGCATTATGCCATACCCATACAAGGGTTAGGGCACGGTATCCATAATTTTGATTTTGACATAAATGAGTCCTTTTTTGAGCATTTTGAACATTCTCCTATAGGCACTTCTGATATACAGGTCAATATTGTGTTGACTAGAAAGCCAGAAGTAATGGATATAGTGTTCAATATTCAAGGCACTGTTTTGACGCCATGTGATCGATGTCTTACTGACATTCACTTGCCGATCGAAGGTTCCTTTCCGATGTTGATAAAGAATGCTGAAGAGGAGGCTGATGATGTTGATGTGATTCATGTGAATACTTCACAGCGCAAACTGCAAGTAGCACAATACATTTATGAATTTGTATTGCTTTCTGTTCCGATCATTAAAACTTACAATTGTGAGGATGATGATCCAAGACCTTGCGATGACAACACATTAGACAAGCTCGAGTCAAATCAAGATACGGAAGCTTCTAATCCATTTAAGGATCAGTTGCAAAATTTTAAAGACAATTAGTAATAACGATAAAATAAATATAAAATGGCTCATCCTAAAAGTAGAATCTCAAAGCAAAGAAAGAGAAAAAGAAGAACGCACTATAAGACGCCAGTTCCTCAAGTAGCTACTTGTAAGGTAACAGGTGAAAAGCACCTTAGGCATAATGCTTATGAGGTAGACGGTGACCTGTACTATAAGGGTCGTGTTCTGATCAAAGGTGATGTAGAGGATATGGAGTAAGCTCCTTTGTCGTTATACATTCAAAAAGGATTAACCCAACTCGGGTTAATCCTTTTTTGTTTCTATTGCTAATGATCTTAGTCCTAAATCTTGATAAATTTTTGTGTGCTAGCATTTCCTTCCATATCAAACAGTCGGATGGTATATATGCCATTATCTAAATGCTGAATAGCAATAGCATTCTTTTGAGATAAAATGCTGCCATTGTTTATTTCTTGACCTAATGTATTTACGATTTGGTAAGATAGCGGATTGTCTAAAACAGAATTGAACCATACATTTAGGGTGTTCTGAGCTGGATTAGGAAAAATGGTGATGCTTTCGTCTAATTGGTTGTTTGTCGATGTAGACTCTGCCTCTGTTATTTGAAAACTTAGATCATCGATGTTGAATCCTTCATCATTGACAGTGAAGTCTGAAAAGAAATCAAACCTAAATTGTAAATTTTCTTCGCCTAAATAATCTGACAAATCTATGCTTTCCAGTACCCAATCTTGGTTGCCATCATAAATCGGGTCTCCTAGTTCAACACCATTTTGTCCAGCTTGTTCTTCGACAGCTGGGTTAGTGTAAAGTCCACAGATGGGATTGAAGTTTTGACCATCTCTAGAAACCATTAGCCTAGCATAATCAAAAGATTCTTCTATTCTAAATCTTACATAAAAATTGAGCGATGCTGAAATGGCATTACCCATTTCGATAGGGCCATCAAAAAATACACTGCTACTGCTATTGTCAGAATAATTTCCATTTGGGGAATCACCAAGACTGTATATAGGACTGATCGCATGACTATCATCTAATCCCCATTCTCCTGATACTTCAAATGCATCAAGCGTTTCTATTGGGTTTGTGCTTACAAAAGTAGGTTGTTCTATTGTTAGGTCTACTTGTCTAGTAAAAGTGAATTCTTTTTCAAATGTTCCATTATCCATAAATACAGAAAATGAAATTTCTTCTCCTGCAAAATTTTCATCTAAGGAGTAGATGATTCCAATATTCTGAGTCTCCCCATTTGCAAGGTCAAAGCTGCCAATGCTTTCATTTTCAAAACTTAATTCAGGTGTATTGGAAATTGCTCTGATGCTTAATGTGCCATCTAGAAAGCTTGATTTGATTAGTTCCAAATTTAGATCCCCAGTAGTAGCTAGGATTATTTCATTGCTTTCTAGGTCGATTATGGAACCATAGTTATGCAGGTAGTGCGCTGCATTTAAGTTCTGTCGCAAGGTGCTTCTATTTAGATTTAAGATCTGATCTGGTGCAGGCCAGAAAGTGTTTCCAACCTCTGGTGTGATAGAAAATATTCTATTTTTGGTCTCTATTTCTGCATACATCCAATCGTCGCTATCGCCATTTACAGTAGCGCCTAGCGTCTCAACACCAGTTCCAAAAATAAAATTATTATCCACTGACATTAATGAGGATAAATTGACAAATAGATCATCATCTGGAGTAAGGTCGCCATTGCCAAAAGGGTATATTAGTAAATTACCAAAGGTATGTGTGTTTAGTGCGATTTGAAAATTATTGGCTTCGCATAGATTTCTTACTGCCTGCGTTTCGGGTTCAGAAAACGGTGCAGTACCTCTATATATATCTGAGGTAGGATTTGGGCTAGATCCTATATTATCAGCTCCCCAATCGTAAGCATAGTTGCGATTAAGATCGACGCCAAAAGATCCATCTGCGTTTGGATTTCTATTCTTTCTCCAAAATCCTCCTCCTTGAGGATCTGTTGTTTCATTATAAACGTATCCATCTGGATTTATGATGGGCATAAAATACATGGCACTTTCATTCACTAAGTATTGTACCTCAGGATTTGTCTCATAATTTTCTAGCAAATACCACATATAAAAAATCAACTGCGAGAGGGAATTGGGCTCTCTAGCATGATGCAAAGAATTATAAAATATTTGAGGCTCTTCAGTTTCCTCCTGGTTTGGATTGTCCGACAAGATCATATAGTATAGCGCTCTTCCTTCTTCAGTAAGTATGTCATCAATCGCGATACGTTGTGTTATCAAGTTTGGAAATAGTTCTGCCATTCTATCTAATTCTGCTAATGCTTGGTCGTAGGTTAGATAACCTCCCATGGTGCCCTCTTGGCTGTAGTTTTCTGGAGTTACATTTTCAAACTCTAAGACCGAATCATTCCCATTATTACATTCCAGTCTGCGCTGAAGGACCTTGCCATAACTCTCATCCATGGTCCCATGTTCTGCATAGTATGCTTTGACATCTTTGATGATAACTTTATATTCAAATCCTGCATTATCTAATATTTTTAATTCCGAAGCAGAATAGTAATTGGTGATACTTCTGTGATTGTGATGATGCCCGTGATCTGCTTCTAGACCTAAGTGTTCCAATTCATGGATATCTTTGCCGTCAAGACTAATTTTTATTTTGGAATAGAGTTCAGTCTCTTGCCCTATTAGCTTTTGGGTATTGAAAATTGCCAAAAAAGTAAGAGTAATAAGTATAATTTTGCTCATGTAATAGAATTGATCTCATTGCCTATGACGCAATGAGATTTTTTATTAAAAAGGTAGTTTTGTTTCAGTTCCAACACGCAATATAGTGCTTATGTTTCGATGCATTTTTATATGTCTCTAGTTATGTTTACTGTTTTACATATTTCTAGATTTTATCCTCCTAATTGTAGAGAATTGAACAAAGACAATAAAAGACTTATTTTTTCATTCTTAAATGAAGAGGCCTTTGTTTTCATTTACTTGACTTAATAGAATTTAGAATCTACATTCATGCGTAAAACCATCCCCACACTATTTGTAATCTTAGCAGCTGCAAATTTCATCTATGCCCAAAAACACAGCTTGGGTTTGTTTGTGAATGCGATACACCATGTAACCCACTTTGATGAAAGATCTGATTTTGATGAAGACGTTAGCGTGCCGTATTTAAAAAATGTAGGCAATGCAAGAGGCTTGGTCTATAATTATCGACTTAAGGAAACGAAATTTCGATTTCATTTTGGCTTATTTCTTAAAGAAATGCCTTCCTCAATACAAAGAAGAACAGCAAGTAGTGGACGTTCTAGAAAAAGTGGTGATCATCATTTTGCTTATCAAGTTGGCCTAGGTTATAATCTGCAACTTAAAAATGCTAAGAATATTAATTTTGTTTTCGGGTATGGAATGAGACAAATTCGTGTACCGGAACGTAGATTATCGCCTTTGCCTATCCGTTTTACACCAGCAGAATGTATGGAAGGTTGTTTTAGATCTTTTGTGAAAACAACCTATCAGATTAGAGGTAATTTTCATTCAAGTCTATTCTTGAAAACTGAATTTGAAGTTTGGCGCAATAAGCATGAAAAGAGCAATCTTACACTGAATCTTATTTTTAATTTTGGTTTACAAGCTATCTATCAAAGAAATAGCGTTTTGTATTTTATTGATGGAAGACTTAAAGAATTTTTATTGAATAGTAGAGCGACCTACTATGGTATAGGTCTGACTTATAATCGATTGTCAGATACTAAATTCAAGGACTTATTTAAGCTTAGGGAGGGCTTTTTTAGGTGGTAAGTCTAACCCTCTTTTTGTGGCTTTTTTAGATATTTTGATAACTTACAGGTTATGAATGTTTACCAATCTTTCGAAACCGACCGGCTATTACTTAAAGCTACCTCCAAAGAAGATGCTCCTTTCCTTTTACAACTCCTCAACTCTCCGAAGTGGATACAAAACATTGGCGACCGAAATGTCAAAACGATAGAAGCAGCAGAAAAATATATCCAAGAAAGAATGAAGCCTCAGTTGCTGCGATTAGGCTATTCTAATTATACAGTGATTAGAAAAAGCGATCAAGTTAAAATGGGTACCTGCGGACTCTATGATCGAGAAGGCCTAGAAGGAGTAGATATCGGTTTTGCATTCTTACCTGAATACGAAGGGCAGGGTTATGCTTTTGAGGCGAGCACTGAACTGATGGATTTCGCTGCACGGGTTCTTAGTTTGCCTTTGATCCAAGGTATCACTTTGGAAGAGAATCTAGCTTCCAGAAAATTGTTGGAAAAGCTGAATTTTAAATTGGATGGCACAGTAAAGCTACCCAATGATCCAGTAGAATTATTGCGCTATAAGTTCCACAATCATTTCCAAAAATAGTCATATATTGTATGATAAATCAGACTATAAGTAAATAATTATTATTTATGGTATGAAAAATAATGCATTCTGGTATTGAAATACCATTAAAAATGCTGTATATTTGTATGGATAAACTTACATAAAAGTAAAATAAAGTACTTAATGTCTGAAAATACATACATAAATTGGGAGCTACTCAATGATGTAGCCATTGAGAAAAAAATTGGCGCCTTCCTCAAAAAGGTGCGCCAGCAGCAAGGCAAAACCCAGCAGGAAGTAGCCAAGCTGGCTGACATCAGTCGATCTACACTTAGCTTATTAGAGGCTGGAGAGTCAGGTAACCTCAAGACACTGATCAAAGTTTTGCGTGTGCTCCAAAAGTTATCCACCTTCAAAGATTTTGAGTACATCGAGCCATTTAGCCCATTGGCCTTAGCCGAGGCGCAGCATCCACCCATCAAAAGGGTTCGCAAGAAAAAGACCTCCAAATCTTCCCCCAAAAAATCAGACTGGTAATGATCGAAACGGCTAGAGTAAAAATATGGGGCGAATACGTAGGTGCTATCGCTTGGGATGAACGCAATCAACTCGGAAGCTTTGAGTATGCACCAAGCTTTTTAGATAAACAATGGGATTTATCGCCCATCAAAATGCCCATTGAGCAAGGCGGACAAGTATTTAGTTTTCCAGAGTTGCGTCCTACAAGGGGAAGTACATTTGATACGTTCAAAGGCTTACCCGGTTTGATAGCAGATATGCTGCCTGATAGATATGGGAATCAGCTGATAGACGCTTGGCTAGTACAACAAGGCCGACCATCCGGTTCTATGAATCCAATAGAAAAATTGTGTTTTATTGGCTCGCGTGGTATGGGCGCGCTAGAGTTTGAACCCGCTCATCAAGAGCAAGCAAAATCAGCCAATAGTATTGAGTTAGATTCACTAGTAGAGATATCAAAAAGAATGTTCCATCAAAGAGCAGATTTCAATACTGACCTGGGTGCAGATGAACAAAAAGCAATGTTAGATATCTTGCGCATAGGTACTTCTGCGGGTGGTGCTAGACCCAAAGCAGTCATAGCTTATAATGAAAAAACGGGCGAGGTGAGATCAGGTCAGACCCTTGCTCCAAAAGGATTCGAACATTGGTTGATCAAATTAGACGGAGTCAGTGATGTGCAATTTGGTGCTTCTAGTGGTTACGGTAGAGTAGAGATGGCCTATTATCTCATGGCTATCGATGCAGGCCTAGACATGATGGAATGCAAACTACTAGAAGAAAATGGTCGAGCACACTTCATGACTAAACGCTACGATCGAAAAGGCCCAAAGGTGAAGCATCATGTGCAAACCTGGTGTGCGATGAGTCATTTTGATTTTAATGATATGCAAAGTTTTAGCTACGAGCTTTTGTTTGAAACCATGCGTAGCTTGCACTTATCTTATCCCGAAGCTGAGCAAATGTTCAGAAGAATGGTCTTCAATGTGCTGGCAAAAAACTGCGACGACCACACCAAGAATTTTTCTTTCCGACTAAGACAAGGTCAAGAATGGGAGCTCGCTCCCGCATACGATATTTGTTATGCCTACGACCCTAAAAGTATTTGGGTCAGTCAACATGCCCTCAGCCTAAATGGCAAACGAAAGGAATTTACCCATACCGATTTTTTGACTATTGCAAGATCTATGAATATTAAACGTGCAGCTAAGATTATTGATGAAGTATCAGCAGTAGTCAAAGAATGGAAGAATTACGCAAAAAAAGTAGAAGTGCATAAGTCATTGATAGCAAAAGTGGCGAAACACTTACCAGCTTTAAAAAGCTAGTTTAGAAAGAAAGCTTTATGTGAAGCTACACAATCACCTCCTCTGTTTTTCCACCCAGTCGGCTTTTTTCCGCTACGAATCCCATTACATGACTTTCTACTGAAGCATTAATTGAAGAACTAAGAAGACTGGCATCTTTCTTAGAAACGGCCTGTACCCAATCAGCTACAAGGTTCCAATCCCCTCCACCATGTCCGTCTGTTTTCATTTCCCATTCTGTTTTTTCTCCTGTCAAAAAATTGGTGTAGGTAAATTGACGCATATCCCCAACGATATCTCCATGTGAACCCATGATGCGGGTACGTCTACCATGATAAGAAGTGAAGGCTTCCATATTAAAAGTAGCGGTGATGCCTCCTTCAAATTCCATATTCATGGTGTAGTGATCTGGTTGATCATTTTCCATTTGATATACACATCTACCATAGTTAGTGGTACGTAGATATTCAAGAATAGCATCACCGTGCTTTTCTTTTTCTTCAGGTAAGTCAAAGACATAAGTCCGTTGTCTATCTCTATAATATATTTTGAGTGCACTATAAGGACATTCTTTTTCAATGGAGCATCCATCCATACATCTTGGAGTAGCACCTTCCGGTTTCTTAGATTGGTTAAACCATTTCAGACCACCAAAGGCAGAAACTTTTTTGCAAGGTTTGTCGATTAGCCACCGCATAATATCCATGTCGTGACAAGACTTCGCTAGAATAATAGGGGTGGTGGCTTTGCTGTCATGCCAGTTGCCACGCACAAAACTATGCGCCATATGTACATGTTCGATAGGCTCAAAATGTTGTACACTGATTAGCTCTCCTATACTCCCATCTTGAATCAATTTTCTCATTTCAATGAAGTAGGGTGCATATCTCAGTACATGACACACCGCTACAATGCTGCCCATTTTCTCTGATAAGGCAAGTATGTCTCGACACTCTTTTTCCGTAGGAGCGATTGGCTTCTCAAGTAAGA
>CALIEI010000217.1 GCA_938022165.1 uncultured Saprospiraceae bacterium
TCTTCCTTCTGTGTTATCTCTCAATGTTGAAGTAGCACCGTCTAACTGGTCTTCACTTACCATACCGTCAGCGTTTAATCCAAAAGATACGATCTCATCTTCGTTTCCTGATTCTAAACCTGAAGCACCAGAGTTAATAGACGCAACAACGATGAAGTCACCATCAGGTGAAATTTGTATTGCTGATGGTCTGTTAGCCAGTTCTCTACGAGAATCTGCTATAGGCTCTAAAGAACCATCATCCATCAATAAGTAACCAACGATAGATCCTTGGTGACCAGGCTCCCCTAGACCAAGAAGATCTTCTCTCGTAATATTACTTACGTACACAATACCGTTCACACCGAGTCTTCTAGAAGGAACGTAAGCGATAGAGTTAGGTCCTACGTCAATAGTAGATTCTGTATCCACTGCTTCAAGCGTAAAATCTTCGTTTACCCTCATAGAAGTAACCGTACCAGATCCAGCATTAACCGCCATTACGAATCTATTGTCATTTGACTTAGTGATTGCATAAGCAGAGATTAAAGGATCAAGTCCTTCACCTCCGTCAAAATCTCCACCGTTGCCTCCCGTCGGGAATGAACCCATCAGCGTAAGTGTTCCATCTGCTGCTTGACCATAAGCTACTATTGAATTTGGTCCTTGTATATTGCCATCAATCTGGCCTTCTCCATTTGTCATGGCGTACACTGCTCCCACCATTTCTTCTTCAAGAATAAAAGCAGAAGTAGATTCATTATTTAAGGTATTATTTTTTGTGGGTGCCCATTTATTATCCCAAGGGAAATCAAAAGGATTACTTATTTTACTCCATTGCGATGCAAAACTAGGTGTAGTATTGCTTTTGATAATATTTGTGGAGTAGAGAAATGCACTCGAAAGAAGTGCTAAGAGAAACAGGGGTAATCTTATCTTATTCATTTTTTCTAATTTTTTGAGCTAATGATAATTTATAAACTTAAAGGCAAAGAATTCCCAGGCTCTTCGCTATGAAGAGCAAAATATCGTATCACAAAATGAGTTTGAAATTTTATTAAGGGTAAGCTTGGCTTGTATTTCGTTTTATTTATACTATATCAGTAGCGTATTTTAGTAATGTTCTTAAATATTGGTATTTGTTGATTGCGTAATTTCCTCTGTATTAAATGTATCAATAAAGAAAATCAAACAAGATATAATCGACTTATGGATAGTTCAATTCTAACTAGGTAATTTGGTGTCATTTAGTTTTTTAACAGTGTTCAAAAATCCTTGTACTTATTATAAATGGTATTCTCGATAATACATTTATAATTTTCCAAATTGTTAGATGGTATTTAAAAAATAGAACAGATTTTATTTTCAACTCGAGAAATAAAAACAAAATTTAGCTTTTCTTTTTTAAAAATGCGAAATCGACTTTTCAATTTCTTTTCTAACGTGCAGTGTAATTTGTAAGCGCTTTAATTGATTGTGAACATCATCATCAATCAGACACTAACAATACATGTTACAACATCGAATGGTTGCCAACACAAACTTTCAAAAATGGTTTATCGATTAAAAGGTATTTGTAGAGACAGTAGATTCATTTTATTTAATTTTGTACAACTTTAGATTCCATTCTGTATGAAAGGATAAGTTTTGTAATGATTAGAAAAATTATTTAATAGTCTTCTTTTTGTTAGGGGAACGACTTTTTTTAAATACTTATGAACGAATACAGACGAGCGTATGCCTTGGCATAAAGCATAGAGCACAGCGTGCGTCAGGACAAACGGTGGTAGCGGTATCGATGAGTATAGACGCACATCAATGCGTCTATACTCATCGGTAATAGCGGACGACGTGGTACCGATGCCTTTTTCAGGCATACGGTATGGCCCAAAAAAATATTTTCCTAAATGGGGCAATTCTAAACAGTGACTGATAAGTTTTGTTAGGTTCAAGCAAATAATAAATAAAGTAAGTGAAAGTAGGAATTATTGGTGCAGGCGTAGCGGGATTGGCTTCGGCAGTAAGGATGGCTTGTCGCGGTCATGAGGTAGAAGTTTGGGAGCGGAATACTTATCCCGGAGGGAAGCTGTCTGAATTTCATCTTGGAGATTTTCGATTTGATGCTGGTCCATCCCTATTTACAATGCCCAAATATGTGGAAGCACTTTTTGAGCTGGCAGGAGAATCCCCTAAGGAACACTTTGAGTATGATAGATTGGAAGTCGTTTGCAAATACTTTTGGGAGGATGGAACAAAGCTATCAGCATACGCCAATCCAGAAAAATTTAGCGCTGAACTTGAAAATAAAATAGGCGTACCTAAAAATGTGCTAGATGAAATCCTCAGAGATAGTCAGCGAAAATATGATATAGCCGGAGAGATATTTCTAGAAAAATCACTGCATAAAGTAAGTACTTGGTTGCAGCCAAAAATCATCAAAGCCATGATGATGATTCCCACTTTGGATTTATTTACTTCAATGCATAAGGTGAATAGTCGACTATCTGATCACCCAAAAATAATCCAACTGCTAAATAGATATGCTACATATAATGGCAGCAATCCCTACCGTGCTCCCGGTTTGCTGACCGTCATACCTCACTTTGAATATAATGTGGGTGCATTTGTGCCGAAGGGAGGAATGAATCAGATCACCCGAAGCATATTTGAATTGGCCAAACGCAAAAGGGTGCGGTTTAATTTTGGAAAAGGTGCGCAAGAGATAATAGTAAAGGATGGAAGGGCAAAGGGTATAAAAATTGATGATCGTACTATATCATATGACAAGGTGATTTCTAACATGGATATCTTTAGTACTTATAAGCGGCTCATGCCGAAAGTAAAGCATCCAGAAAGGACCTTATCACAAGAACGTTCAAGCTCAGCGGTCATTTTTTATTGGGGAGTTCGTAAGGCGTTTCCAGCTCTAGATGTTCATAATATTTTTTTTAGCGAAGACTATAAGGCTGAATTTGATGCCATGTCTGCAGGGAGTATTTTTGATGACCCGACGGTATACATCAATATCACAAAGAAGTATGTTCCCGATGATGCACCAAATGATTGTGAAAATTGGTTTGTCATGATCAATGCACCATATAATAATGGGCAAGACTGGGATACGCTGATCAATAATGCAAGGCAGAGCATCAAAGAAAAGCTCAATCGCATCCTAGACATAAATCTAGATGAATTGATTGTTGAGGAAGCTTTGCTAGACCCACGCACTATCGAGTCTCGTACTTCTTCACACCAAGGAGCTTTGTATGGAAGCAGCTCTAATAATAAAATGGCAGCCTTTATGCGTCACGCCAATTTTAGCTCTCGGATAAAAGATTTGTATTTTTGTGGTGGCTCGGTACATCCAGGAGGCGGAATCCCATTATGTATGTTGAGTGCAAAAATAGTAGATGAGATAATTCATGAATGAAAAAATAGCCATTGGTGTTTTGTGCATATTGCACATAGTGGGTTATGTCGGTATCGGCCTAGGTGTTGCTCCTGAGTTGATATGGCTCACTCCAATTAACCTATTGATTTCCTTATTGATTGCTAGACATTTTGAATCGAACAGTATAAAAGCATATATGCTATTTGCGATTCCTGCTTTCCTCTTGGGCTATGGGATAGAAGTAGCTGGTGTAAACACAGGTTTAATCTTTGGAGAGTATCAATACGGGTCTGTATTGGGATCTAAAATATGGGGCACCCCTCTTATGATAGGAGTGAATTGGGTATTGCTAACCTACGCTGCGGGGTACGCGCTAAATGCCATCTCGCCCAAATGGCATACTTCTTTGAAAGCAGCTTTTGCAGCTACTTTGCTAGTTATTTTGGACTTTATCATCGAGCCGGTAGCGGTCAAATGGGATATGTGGAGCTGGACTGAGGTAGATATACCACTGCAGAATTACCTTGCATGGTGGCTTATCGCCTTTGGAATGATGCATATTTTCTTTTATTCCTTTAAAAACAGCACAAACAAAGTGGCTGTAGCTGTGTTAATAATTCAATTCTTGTTTTTTGGTTTATTAAATTTGAACTCAATTTAGAATCATGCAGATTTTATTATACATATTCGTAACCTTAGCAGCAGTAGCCACTATGGAGTTTGTGGCTTGGTTTGCACATAAGTATATCATGCATGGATTCCTATGGGTATGGCATGAGGACCATCATAAGCCTCATGTGGATGGAGACGGTTTTTTTGAAAAGAATGACCTGTTTTTCTTAGTCTTTGCCATTCCAAGTGCATTATGCTATATGATAGGCCTTAGTTACCCTGCTTGGTTTTTGCTGACTTTTGTAGGTATTGGGATTTCAATCTACGGCTTGATATACTTCTTGGTACACGATGTCTATATTCATCGTAGATTTAAGTGGTTTAAACAATTGGATAATAAATTTTCAAGGGCCATCTTAAGAGCGCATGGATCTCACCACGCTGTACAGACCAAAGAAAATTGTGATTCTTTTGGATTATTGGTGGTAAATAAGAAGTTCTACGGAAAGCGAAAGAAGGTATAATTTTCATTTGGCGCTCGGTATTCCACATACATTTTATACCTTGTATACTGATCCAATATTCTTGTTTAAGAATTGGCGAAGCATGATAAATACATTTGCAGAATTTTTTAAAACAGCTCCCAAACGCTTAGTCGATGACTATGCTAATATGGATGATTTTTTGGATGATCTTATTCCTAGGATTCACCACTGGTCTGAAGACTTAGCAGAAAGAGAATATTATACAGGTGACTACCCTTGGAGAGAAGTCAGAGATGATGATTTTTTTGAAGAATCTGTACTCTACTTTTTCAAGGATGAAAACGAATTTCTCTTTTCTATTAATGGCAATGTTCAAAATGGCCAATGGCGTGCATTAGAGTCCAACAAAATCTTAATAGAGAAAAATGCAATGCAGCATTCGGATAGTGAATTATACAATATGCTATTTATGAATGATGAGTTTATGATCCTAGACAAGCCAGGGGACCAAAGATCGCTTGGAAAAAGTAAATACTTGGTCTTGGTGAGAGAGCACAAAATGCGCCATCTGGACTGGCGATCCATCATGTCTAAACTTAGCGAAGATCATAAAAAGGGATTTGGGACTATTATTTTTGGCATTATGGCGATTGCAGTGCTGTTAACGCTATATTTTTTCTGGAGATCTAGGATTTAGGCTTATCAAAATACTTATTTTACCGTATAATCTACTACAGTGATAAGATAAATTGGGGATCAGCAGATCAACCAATTTGAATTATTTAATATCTTTAGTGCGCTCTGGAAAGTAGCGAATTTTCAAAAATGGACTATTTTAGAGTGGGCTCAATTGTAATAGTGTAATAAAATTTAATCATGAAGGCTATCATACCAGTGGCAGGTGCAGGTACTCGGCTCCGACCATTGACATATACTCAACCAAAGTCACTGATACCAGTGGCCGGTAAGCCTATTATTGCACTTATTATAGATCAGTTAAGAAGTGCTGGTGTAGATGAGTTCGTTTTCATTATTGGTTACTTAGGAGAGAAAATAAAGAACTACGTTGAAAAAGCTTACCCAAAGCTTAAGAAGGAATTTGTAGTACAAGATAGCCGCCAAGGTCTTGGTCATGCGATATGGATGACCAAGGATGTAATAAAGAATTGTGATGAAGTAATCATTTTTCTAGGGGATACTATTTTGGACCTGAATCTAAAAGCATTTATGGCAGAACCTACTTCTTGTTTGGCGGTAAAGAGAGTGGAGGATCCAAGAAATTTTGGAGTGATTGAAATAGGTGCTGAAGGCTTTGTGACCAAAGTGGTAGAAAAGCCAAAAATTCCAAAGTCAAATTTAGCCATCGTAGGTTTATATAAAATCAAAGAGGTGCCTGCGCTATTAGATGCGCTAGATTGCTTGATTAAAGATGACAAGCGTACCCATGGTGAATTCCAACTGACAGATGCTCTAATGAAACTTATAGGAGAAGGATATAAAGTATCCTCTATGAAAGTAGACAACTGGTTTGACTGTGGAAAAAAAGAAATCCTACTAGAAACCAATGCACAACTACTAGATAAAGAAGGTTACGCCTCTGAGCATTTGGCTTCTTTTGACAATACTATTATTATTCATCCAGTAAGTATTGGTAAAAACTGCAAAATTCGAAACTCTATTATTGGCCCGCATGTAACGATAGGGGAAAACGTAAACATTAATTACTCAATAGTTAAAGACTCCATCATCGGCAATTATGCACTTATCGAAGAAGTTATTCTTACCCAATCTATAGTCGGTAATGACGCTGCGATTAAGGGATTGAGTCAAAGCCTCAATATTGGAGACAATACTGAGATTGACTTTAGTTAAGAAACGAGTCTGAATATGTAGATATAAAAAAAGGGGATCGCAAATGCGATCCCCTTTTTTTTATCCGGTATTCTATTTTTATTTCCTAAGACAAAATCTTTAAATCATTTTCAGAAATGTGAATAGTCTTCAACTCCGTAGTTCTTTCCCCAATATCCGCAGATCCATTCTCCAACTTCAATACCCCTCTAGGGCAGACTGCAGAGCAAACTCCACATCCCACGCAAGAAGAACGTACTATATTTTGCCCGCGTTGCGCGTAGGCACGAACATCGATTCCCATTTCACAGTAAGTAGAACAGTTACCACAAGAGATGCACTGACCACCGTTGGTCGTAATTCTAAATCTAGACTTGAACTTTTGTACCAATCCCAATAGACCAGCCAATGGACAACCAAAACGACACCATACTCGATTACCCATCAATGGATAAAAACCAGTACCTACCACTCCTGAAAACATCGCTCCAATCATGAAGCCATACCATGATTTGATCTGAGTAGTAGAAAATATTCCAAAATTTTTCATATCCGGATTGAAGTAAGTGATCAATACCACAACCGTCATCAAAACTGCTAATGCCAATACACCATGGATGATGTATCGTTCTGCTTTCCAGGCTCTCATACTCTTATCTGAAAGTTGTCTATAAGGATCACCAAGCGTCTCCGCCAATCCACCACAACCACACACCCAAGAACAATACCATCGCTTACCAAATACATAGGTAAATACGGGTACGACGATAAAAGTAAGCGCTATACCCCATAGCAACATGATCGTACCTACACTTGTACTAATTCCACCCAGAGCCAACTCTGTGCCTTGACCTACAAAACTATTGATCGAATCCTTGGTGTAGAAATCATAATCTAGGGGCCAAGCATTTTTAAGATCCATGTAAGGCTGGTTCAAACGCACCAAAATCTCTGGGATCAAAAAGGCAAATCCCAACTGAAAAAACAGAACTGAGCTGGTACGTACCAGTTGATACTTATTATGTCTATACTTGACCATCATACGGACGCCCATCACCAGCATCACTACACAATAAAGAAATCCATACAAAAACCAGTGCGAAGCCGAAGCAGTAGGATTGCCACTTATCGATTGATAAAATGGGTCTAACATTTTGGTCCAGTTTGTCACATAATATGGAAAGAAGTATAACAATACATAGAAGGTGATCAAATACACACCAAAGGCAATACCCAGCCAACCAGATGCTTTAACAGATGCGCTTCTTGCTCGTTTGCCCCCGTAGCTTTTTTCACTTTTCCATATCAAGTAGACAATTATTCCTATAACCGCTAAGAAGTAAATCACCAATGGAAATTGGAATACGGAATTCACCAGCGCATATAAGATTGCAATAGCTAGAAAAATGGCTCTCACATTATAGCTTATTCCTTTAGTAGAGGCGTCGAGATAGATGCCATCATTTTTGATTCCTGGCAGGAGCCCCATGTCTGGCAATATATAAATCAAACCTCCTAATGCGCCTAACATAATACTCAGCCAAAACATCATATTGGCATTCCCAAAGGGGCCGGCAGTTGAGAACTTAGCTAGCGGAAATAAATATTTTTCTATTTGCCAACCCGGAATCTTATTCTCCAAGCCATTATTTGCCTGATCAAATAAACCTTTCAGACCACTAATAAAAGAAACATTAGTTCCAAAAGATTTATCAAAGAATCCAGTTTCATTAGCAACCTTCACTAGAGCAGCTCTACTTGTCTCATCGCCTATATGCTCCGTCAGTAGCGCTTCAGTTAACTTATGTTCACTCTTAAACATCGACAGCGTAAAAACCAATAAACTGAAGATAAAGATAACGAGTCCTAATATTTTTAATGCTTTCATGTTATTTGGATTATGACTTTAAGAATGAAAAAACTTGATCAAGCATTCCCTTTGATCTTAGTTGCACTGACCTGTTCAACTCTCTATTGAATGCGCCTACTATATCCTTTTCGTATTTAGTATAAAACTCAGGATCAAAATTAGCCAACTTTAGATCAGCCATGACTTCGTTTACGGGAGTCTTATCACGCAGCCACTTTTCGCAAACTTCGTGTCTAAATCGGATTCCCATCAGATTGAATCCGACTATAGCATCCGTGTTTTTATCAAAGACGATCCGTACACTTTTTCTACCATCACTATGTTCCCAATAAAAAGATTGATGATTCTCAGGTGGAGTAGCAAGCACGTCACCGTAGACTTGATATTCTATATGGATAAATTTTGCTGAGTTAAACCAGATACCTGGATCGTAGGCCACAGGTTTACCACAGATATTGTAAGCAGCTGTCTCTCCCATCATTCTACCTGTATACCAGACTGCTTCTATAGATCGTCGCCCTGGTCTTGGCTCAGAGAGTTGTGCACAATCCCCTATAGCGTATACGTTTTTTTGATTTGTTTCGAGATGATTATTGACCACTATCCCTCGCTCTACATTTAATGCCGTTTCTTTGAGCCATCTCACATTTGGATGCACTCCAGCCGTCAATCCAACGTAGCCACAGCTGATTTCGTCACCTTTATTCGTCTTCACTGCTTTTGCAGTCCCAGTGCCATCATCTATGATGCTATCCAATTCTGTTTCTAAGCGAAGATCGATTCCACTTTCTCGGATATGCCTATTGATCATATCTGATTCTTCATCAGGCAGTACGTTATTCCAATAGCTGGTCTCTCTCACTAGCATAGTCACTGGGATGTGTCTAGTATGATACATCTCCGCCATTTCTATACCGATCAGCCCCCCTCCAACGATAACGGCTTGCTTTAGATTTTCACTATAGGCTTCCATCTGATCTAGATCTTGCATATGATAAAGCCCACCTACCCCTTTAAGGTCTTGCCCAGGCCAGCCAAATTTATTACTTGCAGAACCTAATGCCAATACGAGTTTATCATATTTGACTGGTTCGCCTTGATCTAAATTTAATTGCTGATTTTCAAAATCAATTCCATTAACATGAGCTTTTAGCAGCTCAATGCGATTTTTTTCCCAAAACCAAGGTTCATAGGGCATGATATCCTCTTTACGCATATGCCCCATATAGACATACATCAGTGCAGTTCTAGAAAAAAAATAGTCGGTTTCAGAAGAGATAATAGTGATCTTATGATCGCTCAATTTTCTTACAAAACGAGCGGCGGTTACACCACTTATTCCATTGCCTATGATTACTACATGCATACATTTGGTTTTGTTGATCGTTAAGAATATAACCAATAACAAATGAATTAGACTAACTACTAGCAGGAGTTAGAAAAAAACGTTGCATATTACAAAAAAGTCGATCAATTGACATAGTGCATATCCAATAACTACACTAAAAAATGGTATTCCGCGCTATACTTTAGAAAATCAGGGTGATCCCCTCGCCTACACTATCGTTACGGCTCGTGGCGGGCCATCCGTTCCTACTCAGCATACTGATTCAGCACACTGCATAAGCGTATCTAGTCTCCAATCGTACCTCATGGAGCCTTCGCTACTTCTTGCAGTGTAGCTGACTCACTATACTGAGTACCACTTCTACCCCTATCACAAAAAAATGGAATAAATAAAGACTTTAAAACAACCCGACTCAAGTAATTGATTATGTGCTTCTTACACAAGCGACCAGTACGAGCTTAATGATAATTATGCAGGATATTCAACAAAATTTCGGGGCGTTTCAAAGAGCTTAACCCCTATTTCGTACTGTTCCCCAAGTTTTGCACTTAGTATTTGCCATATGACATAGCAGATATTTTCTGCCGTAGGATTAAGTGTTTTGAATTCCTCCGTATCCAGATTGAGGTTTTTATGATCAAACCTATCCTCTATTTGCTCTTTTATGACGTCTTTCAACACTTTTAGATCTATTAGCATCCCTGTTATTGGATCTACTTCTCCCGTTACTCGGACCTCTAAGTCGTAATTGTGTCCATGAAAATTAGATGAATTACACAGTCCAAAGACCTTTTTATTTTGCTCCTCAGTCCAAGAATCAACATGAAGCCTGTGTGCGGCATTAAAATGGGCCTTTCTATAGACAGATATTCGCATAATAGTAACTTTATCAGGTAATTATAAGTACAAGATAGATAACAGGAAAGCTAAACAAATGTTGTTTACTTGAATTCGTTTAATTTACGTAAATTTGAAAGAAAACGAGTAAGTAAAGCTTGTAATAGAAATATAACACTTAGTAATACAAAATATATACCTCAGCTTAAGAATTAGAAATTCTTTAAAAAGCTGAATTTAAATAAATCTCATTAACAACTCTTTTTATACACATCTTAGCACTATTATACACATTCATGAGTGTTTAAGCTATAAGAAGTAAGTAATTGAGAAAATCAAGATGATTCAATATTGGATTGAAATCATCGAAGTGTAAACTGATATAGAACTTGGTGCCATTTATGTTTCCGCTTCTATTTCAATGTATTCTCAACTAAGGAATTCCCCTATTACAAGTCAGCTTTACGAACCGTTGCATTGATTATAAAATATCACAGACATGTCTGTGTAAAATAATGACAATTGCTGGTCAAGGACATTATCCATAAAAGCGATGCGGTTTCAGATCTATTTAGACTGATCCTCTCAGAACGCTACCCACATGCCTTATTACTTTCAGGTGGTATAGGTCGTGGCAAGCTAGCTATTGCTAGAGCCTTGGCGCAGTTTCTTATCTGTGATAAGCCTACCGAGGATTCTTCTTGCGGAACATGCCCAAATTGCCGGAAAGCACAAAAGTGTGTTCATCCAGATATCCACTTTAGTTTTCCTATCACTGGTGCAAAGGCTACGTGTAACGATTTCATGAATATTTTTCGTGACTTCATTACGGAGCGTCCTTATGCCGCAGGTACGGAATGGATCACGGAAATGGGTGAAGGCAAGAAGAATGGAAATATGACTGCTGCGGAATGCAATCGTATTTCTCATATAGTGCATCTCAAACCATATGAAGCAAACAAGAAGATTGTTATTATTTGGCTACCAGAATATTTAGGTAAGGAAGGCAATAGACTCCTGAAGATGATCGAAGAGCCACCTGAAGAAACCTATTTTATTTTTGTTTCTGATCAGGCTGAACTCATTTTGAGTACAATTCTTTCAAGATGTCAAATCTTAAATATTCCACCTTTACCGTCCAGTATTATTGCTGAATTTTTAGTTGAAAAATCTGACTTAGAATTAGAGTCAGCAAATACGATAGCGAACCTAAGTGATGGCAATCTGAGTGAAGCGATAAAGATGAGTAAGCAAAGTGGTAACAAATTTTTACCCCTCTGGATCCAATACTTTAGGGCTACTTATCAGGGGCACCCTGCTACAGTAAGTAAATCAGTAGAAGAGATTGCTTCTTTGACTAAAGAAGAAATGAAAACCTACTTTAGTTACTGTATTCACTTTTTAAGACAATGTTTATTATTGAGACATATGGGTGAGAGTGGAGTACAGCTATTACCAGCAGAATTAGACTTAGCCAAAAAAGTAATTACTGTAATTGATGATGAATCCATACAAGGGGTAAGCAGTATGCTTAATGAAGCTTCTTATCACTTAGAACGAAACGCAAATATGAAATCCTCTTTGCTCAGTATGGCAATACGGATGAATAGAATATTAATAAAAGATGCCCTAGTGGCTTAACATATAAAAAAAGAGAAAAGATGGGATGTGCAAGTTGTTCGAATAATAATGGTACGCCTTCAGGCTGTAAAAGTAATGGCCATTGTGCTTCTGGAGGATGCAATAAATTGAATACATATGATTGGTTATCTAAGAACGATATAGTAGATGTAGATAACTACAAATACGTTGAAGTAAGTTTTAAAAATGGAAATAGAAAAGCCTTTTTAAAAAACCCTCCTTCTTCAAGAGCAATTACGGGAGACCCGGTGGTCGTTGAAGCAGAAACGGGGTATGATGTGGGAAGTATTACTTTATCTGGAGACTTGGTTAGACTTCAGATGAAAAAGAAAAGAGTAAAGGAGGCCTCTATAACTAAGAAGGTAATCAGAAAAGCTAACGATCGAGATTTAGAAAAACTGATGGAGGCTCGTGAGCGCGAAAATAAAACAATGATTAGAGCTAGGGAACTGGCTCGTACACTTGACTTAGATATGAAAGTTGGTGAAGTTGAGTTTCAAGGAGATAACAGAAAAGCTATCTTTTACTATATCGCAGAAGGCAGAGTAGATTTTAGAGAACTTATCAGACACTATGCAAG
>CALIEI010000218.1 GCA_938022165.1 uncultured Saprospiraceae bacterium
AGGCATCGCTGACTTGCACAAGCTTTTACAAGTTAAAGGAGCCTTATCTGCCTTATATGGTTTCTTGAATGAGAGCTGCAAAGCTGATTCGGAAAACCACCTCAGATACCTAAGCAGCTCTAACGCGTACAAGGTACCTTAGAAAAAAAAACTTAGGTATCTTGCACATGCTACAGAAGTCTTAGGTACCTAAGGTGGTTTATAACACGATAGAGCTGCAAAGCTGATTCAGTTTACCACTGCAGACATCGCAGGCATCGCTGACTAGTACAAGCTTGTGCAACTCGCAGAGGTGTGGCACCGAAGATTGCCTCCCGCCAAGCTTTACTTTGTTTATTTGCTTATTCGTTAATTAGTTTAAGCCGTCTAATTGCTAATCTCTAAAGTCTAACGTCTCTTATATGCCTCCCGTCAAGCTTTACTTTGTTTATTTGCTTATTCGTTAATTAGTTTAAGCCGTCTAATTTCTAAAATCTAATATCTAAAGTCTATTATTTTTTACAAACTCCAAATAAACCTGCATTGGTCTTTTGATAATAAGGTTTTGTCTAAATAGGCCATTTTATGAATAAAAACGGGTTAAATTCGTGCATATTTTAAACTAAAACATAGCATTTTTGCTTTTGTATTTATGAAAAGAAATTTATCCCTATTGGCACTTTTATGTGCCTTTGTTTTTAGTCTTTCTGGACAAACAGACGAGCTTGGCAAAGTCACGCTGAGCGGTTATATAAAGGATGCGGACTCAGGAGAAACGCTGATTGGTGCTTCGGCTTACTTTCCTAGCTTAGGTACAGGTACAACCTCCAACGAATATGGTTTTTACTCCATCACAGTTCCCATTGGAGATTACAAGGTAGACTATTCCTATTTAGGTTTTGAGACCCTCACTTTTGACATCTCAATGCGAGAAAATGTTACCCGTGATGTAGAGATGGGCGAGGATATTGCAGAACTAGTAGAAGTCGTGGTTACCTCCGAAGCGGAAGATAAAAATATTTCTGATACAGAATTTTCAGTAAACAAATTAGACATCAGAACCATTACCAAAATCCCAGCCTTACTTGGTGAAGTAGATGTGATACGTAGTATACAATTGCTGCCAGGCGTATCTACCGTTGGAGAAGGTGCAACAGGATTTAATGTTAGAGGGGGAGGAGTTGATCAAAACTTAGTGCTCCTTGATGAAGCCCCCGTTTTTAACTCATCTCATTTATTCGGATTTTTCTCCGTATTTAATCCGGACGCAGTTAAAGATGTCAAACTATATAAAGGAGGTATTCCTGCTAAATATGGCGGAAGACTTTCCTCTATTCTGGATGTAAGAATGAAAGAAGGCAATAACAAAAAATTGGCAGTTTCAGGAGGGGTTGGATTCATCTTTAGTAGACTCTCTGTAGAAGCACCAATCATAAAAGATAAGGCTTCTTTTATACTTGCTGGACGTAGATCTTATATTGATGTACTATCTCGTCCTTTTCTCAATGATGATTTTGCAGGGACGGCGCTTAATTTTTACGACGTGACGCTAAAGACGAATTATAAAATCAATGAGAAAAACAGATTGTTCTTGTCGGGTTATCTAGGAAGAGATAATTTTAGATTTGGAGAAAATGCAGGATTTGATTGGGGAAATGAAACGGCGACTTTACGATGGAATCATCTCTTCAGCGATAAGTTGTTCTCAAATTTTACAGCCTACTTTAGCAATTATGATTATCAGATCAAGTTTGGTTCGGACGACGTAGATAGCTTTGATTGGGATGCAGCGATTCGCACCTATAGCGCTAAGGGAGACATATCTTATTTCGCAAACCCAAAAAACCAAATCACTTTCGGTGCACAAGGTATAATCTATGAATTTTCTCCAGGCAATGCTGTGGGTGTTTCACAGGGAGAAAGGACAGAGTTTTCTGTAGATAGAAAATATGCTATCGAAGGCGGAATATTTGTGCAAAACGAACAGACCATCAATAAGAAATTCTCCTTGCAATATGGTTTGCGTTTGTCCTACTTTGATTATACTGGCGAAGGCTTAGCCTACACTTTTGATGAGATTGCTCCAGGTGAGCGAAAAGTATTAGCTACTGTTTCAGAACCTTTTGATCAGTTTGAGTCTATACAGCGATATGCCAATTTAGAGCCTAGAGCTTCTTTGAAGTATCAGACATCGCCTTCCTCATCTGTCAAGTTGAGCTACAATCGTATGGCGCAATACATACATCTTATTTCAAACAGTACTGCTGCTTCTCCGCTTGATGTCTGGTTGCCAAGTACCAATAATATTGAACCGCAGATCGCTAATCAATACGCTGCGGGATTTTTCAAAAACTTCAACAACAATATGTTCGAGACATCTCTTGAAGTCTACTATAAAGATTTTGAAAATCAAGTAGATTATATAGACGGTGCAGATTTGTTTGTAAACGAACTCATCGAGGCAGAACTACTAGTCGGTGACGGTAGAGCTTATGGAGTAGAGGTTCAACTAGAGAAAAAGAAAGGACAGTTTACAGGTTGGGTAAGTTATACCTTGGCTCGCTCAGAAAGATTGGTGCCATCCATCAATAATGACGAATGGTATCCGAGTCGCTTTGATCAAACGCACAACTTGTCTACCACTTTATTTTACGAATTCAACGATAGATGGACAGTCTCTGGAAATTTTGTTTTCAATACCGGGACACCTGCTACTTTCCCTACAGGGCGTATCGAGCAGCAAGGTTTTGTGATTCCGGAGGTATCCAACGATGTGCGTAATAATGTGCGCATACCCAATTTCCATAGATTGGATTTATCCGCTACTTTCCGTGGAAAGAAATATGATCAGAAAAAATTAAAAGGAGAATGGGTTTTCGCAGCCTACAATGTGTACAATCGAAGAAATCCGTTTTCTATCTTTTTCGAACAAGATCAGGTGCGTATCCCAAATGGAGACCCGATCCAAACTCAAGCGATCCGACTATCAGTGATAGGATCTATTATTCCTTCAGTAGCTTACAACTTCAAATTTTAAGACTATGCAGACTAGATATATATTTTTTATTGTTTTAGCGATCTATGCATTTATGGCTTGTGAAGATCCGATAGATGTTCAACTAAGCCCAACCAATGGGCAGGTAAATGTAGACGCTTGGATCGACAATCGTTCTCAGACACAAACGATCAAATTGAGAAGAGTGAGTCCATTTTTTGATTCCTCTCCCTCTCCAGCCATCAATGGTGCTACGGTTATCGTTGCAGATGAATCTGGAAATCTGTTCGAGTTTATCGAAGACGGCAACACAGGAAATTACATTTGGGAACCCAACAATGGCGAAACTATCGGTGAGGTAGGCACCACTTTTGGCCTTAGCGTTGAAATAGGGGATCAGCAGTATGTCTCACAGTCTACTATGAACAGGATCATGCCGATAGACAGTTTGATTACCGACTTTCAAGAAGCAGAGCTAGGTATGCCGGAGGGGATCTATGGTGAAGTATTTGCCCGCGACTTTCCTGGTGCAGGAGACGCCTATTGGATCCAAACGTATAAAAATGGGGAGTACCTTAACAAACCTAGCGAAATCAATATCGCCTTCGATGCCAGTTTTACACCCGGCGGTGGAGTAGATGGGGTCAATTTCATTTTACCCATTCGACAAAATATAAATCGTGTTCCCGATGCTATGGATGACTCAGATGATGACAATACGGTAGCACCATGGGCAGTAGGAGACAGCATACGAGTGGAGATACATTCGCTCAATCAAGAGACCTTTTTATTTCTCAGACAAGCGCAGACACAAATTACTTTGGGTGACGCAGGCATCTTCGCCGAACCACCTGCCAACGTACCGAC
>CALIEI010000219.1 GCA_938022165.1 uncultured Saprospiraceae bacterium
CTTCCAAGTACTTCCATATCCAAATGGTCCTTGACGAGCACTATTTGGGTATGACCTCCAGAAACAGTTAAGCATAAAAATGGAAACTTAGGATAAGGAGGCTCGGCAAAATGGGCCAATACGTGCGCTTGCATGTGATTGACCTCAATTAAGGGGAGATCTAAGCCAAGGGCAAAAGATTTTGCAAAGGTAACTCCTACAATTAATGAACCTAGCAAACCAGGCCCCCTGGTAACTGCAATGGCATCTAGGTCCTTTTTATCTAGGCCAGATTCTTTAAGAGCGTGCTGAACAGTAGGTATTATGTTTTCGAGATGGGCACGGGAAGCCAACTCTGGAACTACCCCTCCATATTGCCTATGCGCTTCCTGTGAAGCGACACAATTTGAAAGTACATTTCCGTCTTGTAAAATAGCTACAGATGTGTCATCACATGAAGACTCTATAGCAAGAATGGTCGATTTTTTCAAGATTATAAACTTTAAAGCACCAAAATTACAAAATAGCGCATCATAAAGTATGGAGTAGTATGTCAAAGGCAAAATATTTCATGTTTTTAAGCCTAGAAACTCCATGAAATAGCCAAGAATATTGGGAAAATTATATTATTATTGCACGTAACAAAACCGTAAATTCATACCAATGAGAATTGTAATTAATATTGTTTTAGTACTTATTATCGCTGTATTAGCTTATTTGCTTATAGATAGTATCAGAGAACCTATTCAGTTTTTCTCAGAAAGAGAAAAAAGAGAGAATGCTGTAGAATCTAAATTAGATAAGATTAGACTAGCTCAAGAGTCTTTTCGCGATATAACTGGTGAATTCGCTAATGATTTTGATACCCTTCAACTGGTTTTGTCAAATGAGAATTTCCAGATAGTTAGTATTGTCGGGGACAAAGATAACGATGAAGAGATTTCTTATGATACCACTTTTGTATCTGCTAAGGATTCAATCTCTAAGTTAGGCGTAGTGATTGACTCGTTACCCTTCATTCCTTACACTAAAGGGGAAAGATTTACTATAAAATCTGATACACTTACTTATCAGGCTACTTTGGTACATGTTTGCGAAGTAGGAACGACAAGAGATAAATTTATGGGTAAGTATGCCGATAAACGATTCCAAAGATACGATGACACTTATGAACCAACTGAGGTAATTAAGTTTGGAGACATGACTAAACCAAGTCTAGCGGGAAGTTGGTAGCAGGTACTGTTGACATTGTTGATCCAAAATTTGACAACTATTTTAGTATAGAATATACGCTGTCCATACTCATTGGTATGGACAGCTTTTTTTATTTTATAGAAGATAGTGAGTCTAATGCGCTTGCCCTCAAGCAAATTAGGTATGCATTTCCTTCTCCCACACCGACCCAACAAGAGAAAGAGTTGGAGCTGCAACGAATTTTAATGACTGAAAAATTATTACAGTTACCTTATGCTCAAGTCTATATTTGTTATTCTAGTACCAACTTTACGCTTGTCCCTGATGAACTCTTTTATAAACATGAGATTGATACTTATCTAAGACAAGTTACCAGAGTAGATGATACTCAAACAGTTGGCTCCTTTCAAATCAATAAGCTGAATTTGAACCTTGTTTATAGCGTAGATAAGGTAGTACAAGATGTTGTAAAAAGTTATTTTCCAGGCTCAAAGCATTTACATATTGTTGCTCCCTTAGTAATGCAATCCTACCAGCAGTGCCAAAGCAGAGTTGGTGAAGTGGTTTGCTTACACATCGGTAATGGGATCATGGGAGCGGTGCTCTTAGATGGCGCGGATCTAAAACTAGTCAACACCTATCCATATCAAACCGAAATGGACTTCATGTATCACACTTTGATGATCTATGAGCAATTTGGTTTAAATCCTAAGGAAGTACCTGTTTTGATCTCAGGAAGAACTAGCAAGAAAACGTCAATTTATGATCAGCTAAGTAAATACATCAACAAGTTGGAAATAATAAAGCCACCAAGTTACTATCAATACAGTTCTGTATTTGAAAATGTCGATTTTCATTTTTACCAAGATCTTTTAAGCATGAAGTTATGCGTGTAATAGCTGGCAAGTTTAAAAGTAGAAGATTTTACCCACCTGCCAATAAATGGCCTACACGGCCTACTACCGATTTCGCAAAAGAAGGCTTATATAATACCTTGATGCATCAGATAGATTTTTCTGAAGTCAAAATGTTAGACTTGTTTGGAGGGACTGGTAGCCATAGCTATGAATGCATATCTAGAGGATGTGAAGATGTCACTTATGTTGATCAGCATGGCCCTTGCCTTAAGTTTGTTAAAGAAATTAGCAAAGAGCTGGACATAGAGAACTACATCCGGATAGTCAGGTCTGACGTATTCAAATATATTCAACATTGTGGTATACAATACGACTATATCTTCGCCGGACCTCCATATCCACTACCCAATCTATCTAGTCTACCTATCGAAATTTTCAAGCATAATCTATTGAAGAAAGATGGCTTATTGGTGGTCGAGCATGATAATAAGCACGACTTTAGCAAACATCCGTTTTGCTATAAAGAAAAGAGCTATGGACAAGCTATTTTTAGCTTTTTTGAGGAAAACGAAGCTTAATTAGTCATTTTTTAATGATTTGAGCAAAATTCTTTGTTTTGCGAAAATGAATTTGCTCAAAACATTGTTATGACTGTTACTTTTAACTACCTATTTCATTCTTATTTTGTAGCAACTATAAGGAAGAACTATGAGTCCACTCCGGAAACTGACAGAATTCATTTTAGGTTTTTGTGAGTTTTCGGAATGGACTCAATATTTTGTAAATTGCATACAACAGATAAAATCGAATTTAAACTAATTTGAGCATCAATACCACACAAATAACCCGATCTGAGTTTTCACAAAATCAAAAGGCAACTTGTCTTATCACTTTGATTTGTGTGGTCTTTTCTCTCAGCATTCAAGCTCAACAGTTATTTCCAATAAAAAAAGATAAAAAGTGGGGACTCATTAACGCTAATGGGGAAATGGTCTTAGATCCTGTTTATAATGCAATTGGAGAATTCAAGCATTATGGATATGCCGTGATGCAAAGAGGTGAAGGTGTTGGGCTTTTAGATCAGAATGTAAATGAAGCCATTAGCCCTAGGTACGAAGACATTAAAGTACTAGATCAAGATTTGATCGCTGTAATGGATGGTGGCGAGTGGATGGTAATTGATCTTAACGAAAAAGTAGTTCTTGAAAAAGGATACAGTAGGGTCCATGTGTGGGAAGGAGAATACCTAGCTTTTTTGAAAAATAACAAATGGGGATTGGCCAGAAAAGATGGCACCTTATTATCCCCACCAGCTTATGAATATCTAAAATTAGTTGAAAACGGATTTTTTGAAACACAAATAGAAAATAAAATTGGTTTACTCTCACCAGACGGAGTGGTTTTGCTCAAACCTAATTATAAAGAGGTAAAAATCCTTCATGATGATCTATTCCTTTTTAAAGATGGGAGACGATGGGGGGCAGTAGATGGAACTGGAACAGAAGTGTTTCCAGCTGTTTTTGATTCCTATCAAAAAATTAGCGACCAGTTTCTGATTCTATTGAGTAAGAACCTCAAATATCTATATTCTCATGCGGTAAAGGATATTGTTTCAAAAGATGAGTATAGCAATTTTTACTCTTTTAGTGATGATCAGATCCTTACCAAAAGCCAAAGAAGGCTTGGTTTAATACATAATGATGGCACTACTATTCTAGAAGCGCAATATCACGAAATACATGCCTATGCCGAAGATTTGTATCGAGTAAATTATGAAGGCAAATGGGGGATCGTTTCTAAAAATGATGAAGTCATCATTCCATTTGAATATGATTACATCGCTCCGAGTCAAAGTAATGTTTGTGCTGCCAAAAAAGGACAGTTTTATACAGCTATCAATCTCGATGGAGAAGAACTTATCGACGCAAAATATCAACGTGTAACGGTGGAAGAGGACTTAATCAAAGCCAGCTATAATGGGGCATTGGAATTATTTGGTATTGATGAAGATGGAAATATTTTAGATGAAAATAAACTTGATCAGCATTTTACCATATCGATTGGTGGCAATGATCTACAAAATCGAAGAAGAAGAGGTTCCTTTTGGAATGGCCCTGAGACAAATTATTTACTAGATAAATTTGAATGGTATTACGCAC
Organism: uncultured Saprospiraceae bacterium; assembly: GCA_938022165.1. GTDB lineage: Bacteria > Bacteroidota > Bacteroidia > Chitinophagales > Saprospiraceae > JALZVN01. The sequence continues at coordinate 4,190 of CALIEI010000219.1, forward strand.
CTAAATTAGATAAATGGGGCTTGAGAAAACTAGAAGATGGAACAGATCAAATAGAGCCTATTTACGATTGGGTGCGCATAAAAAGAGAATATGGATTTACCATGGCATTTATAGAGCAGTTTGACTATACCAAAATGGATAAGACTGAATTTCGATCTATGGGTAAATTTGGTTTAGTGAATAATGAAGTAGGAAAGTTAACCACCTTAGTAAACCTTACTGATATCCGTTATCCTGATTTCGAAAATGGATCAAAAGTAGCGCGAGTTGTTTTTGCTGATGGTAGACATGGTTTAATTACCAATAAAGGTAAAGTGGTGAAGAAGAACTTGACCTATGTTGGGAAATACAATGATGGACTCGCTCGCTTTTCTAAAAAAGGAAAACTATCAGTAAGCTTAAAGAAGAAAGACCAAGCTTTAATTTCGACAAAGAAATATGCGCATTCTATTTTAGCTCCATACGAATTGGTGAGTTATACACAGTACGATCAAGATTTGTATCACGATGGTAATGTGATATGTTCGGAATGTCAATGGGGCTATGTAGATACGACTGGTCAAGAAATAGTATTGCCAACTTATGACTTTGCAAAAGATTTTGTCAATGGAGTTGGGCTCGTAAAGAGTGCGAAAAAATGGGGTGTAGTAGGCGTAGATGGAGAGACACTCATGGATTGCAATTATGATAAACTTGATTTTCTTGACAATACAGATAACAGCATCCTCAAGGTATCTATGTCCAATCAAAAGTACGGGTTAATAGATACGCTCGGTCAAGTTACGGTTAGCTTGCTATATGATGAACTTGGTGAGTTTTGTGAAGGGAGATTGGCTGTTCGTAAGAGTAATAAATGGGGCTTTGTTGATAAACATGGAAGAGAAGTGATTCCATGCAGATTTAATAAAGTGAACAACTTCTCCAATGGATTCGCTACTGTAAAGCTATCTAATAAATGGGGCCTGATAAATAAGTTAGGAGAAACACAGCTGGAGTTTGAATACAGCTCACTTGGTAACTACTCTGATGGATTGATCGCATTTCGAGGTACTTCAGGCAATGGTTATTTAGATCAAGATGGCAATGAAATGATTCCTTCGAAGTTTAGTGTAGCTGATGATTTTAATAATGGAGTAGCTAGAGTAAAAGCAGATGGAAAATATGGCTTATTGAATACCAAAGGGGAGTTTCTAGTCCGCCCCAAATACATCATGATTTCTGATTTCAATGAAGATGGATTAGCTATAGCGAGTCGTCAAGGCAAAAGAGTAAAGTATGAGGTGATCGATTTAACTGGAAAGATTATTACCCAAACGGCCTTCCGTCATATTCAACCATTTAGAGAAGGTTATGCTGCGGTTAGGCTGGATGATCAGTATGGCTTTATTGACAATAGAGGAAAGTTAGTTATCAAGAACAGCTACTCTAAAGTATCTGATTTCTCAGAAGGTATGGCTAGTGTACAGCAAAATGGAAAGTGTGGATATATCAATGAGAAAGGAGAAACGGTTGTTCCATTAGACTATACAAAATGTCTTGACTTTCAAGATGGTAAAGCGGTGGTTTACAATGGATATCGGAAAGCGGGCCTTATTGATAAATCAGGAGAGTACCTTATCAAGCCGGGCTTAAATCGTTTGATGAACTTTAATGAGGGAAGAGGACTGGTTAGAGATGAAAAATATAGATTCTATTACATTACAGAGCAAGCAAAGCTTTACGATGGCTTTTACGAAAAAGCTGGACGATTCAGTCACGGAGTAGCAGTAGTCCAAGTGAATGGGCTATGGGGTGTGATCAACCAAAAAGGAATAGAAGTAATACAACCCAAGTATAATAAAATTGAAAGCTTTGAAAACGGTTACGCCAAAGTGCAAATCAATTCTTTTTCAGGCCTTAGCAATCTTGCTGGTGAAACTATTGTTGCGCCTGATTACGAGTATATAAGTTATGCTGGTGACGGTATTTTTAGAGTAGAGCAAGGTGATCTGATTGGCTATTTCAATCAAGCTGGAACTTGGATTTGGGGCTTACAGAAATAAACGCTAGAAATAAACATGCACATCCATTATGTCCACTTCTGGGCCATTGTCTAAATCCAACATTGCGTTGATAATCTTTACTTTCTCAAACTTCCGAATATCGGAGACATGGATCTCCATCTCTTCGATCAAGCCTTGTTCAAGTAAGTAGCTTCTTTGAACGCCACCCAATAAATGTGTCTTAGGCGTATACCAATTACCATTTTTAAGAAAAAGTAAATTGCCATAATAGCTATCGGTAACGAATCCATTTTTTACAATTACAATATCGTCTCGAAATCTTCTCAGGCGATGATAATAATTAAGGGTGTTCCTCTGTAGTGTCTTAATACTATATTCAATCTGATCTGCATAAACCACTTGAAGTGAATTCACCTGCTTTGGCCAATAATGCTGAAAATGAATAGTCTTAATTCTAGTATCATACAAGATGCGGCACTTGTATGTCCCATCTTTAGGATAATCATACTTCGATAAGTACGCTTCAAGATCGTAGGTCTCATGAGTAATATTTAAAGCATCACATGAACGATTCATTCTCGCACTATGAAGGTCTAAATGGTAAAATTGACCATCTATAAGTCTAATAGATTCTATGAGCTTGGGCGCTTCCAAATTTTTTATTTAATGGGTAAGTATACCTTGTCAATCAATTCTTGATATTCAGCTTGGCAATCGCTAAATGTAGTGATTCCGCCACCACTCTTAAAATAGTATTGACCATCAATGTTTTCAATAAAGCGAATCATAACTGCGCTTTGCAAATTGTATCCATCAAAGATACCAAAGACACCAGTGTAAAATCCGCGGTCATACTGCTCTGCTTCTTTAATTACTTCTACAGTTTTCTTTTTTGGTGCTCCAGTTACGGATCCAGCAGGAAGCATTTCATAAAGCAATTCTCCGATCTTTTGTTGATATCCTTCCTCTAGATACCCAGCTATGCGACTACTGACTGTATACAACTCTGCATCATGCGTGATTATCTTTTCGATATTCCTAAACTTTTCTAAGCCCACTTTCTTGCTAACCCGATTGAGGTCGTTTCTTATCAAGTCTACAATAGTATGATGTTCAGCGATCTCCTTAAAACTATCTTTTAGCTTTTGATATGCATTTGGAATCGTGGCATCTATTGTGCCTTTCATCGGATAAGAATATATCTTTTGGTTTTGGATGCGCACAAAGGTCTCTGGAGAGAATACCACAAACTTGTCTTTGAGCCACAACTTATATTTAGCATTACTGCGATAAAATATTTCTTTAAGGCTCAAGTTGGTATCGATACGAGTAGGGTAGGTCAAATTGATCAAATAGGTATTGCCGTCTGCAATGGCTTGCTGAACAATATCAAAACCCTTCTTATATTTTTCCTCAGTTATTGGATGTTTTGCAAATGTAAAGGTGTCTTTCGAAGCTTCCGGCTCTTCGTAATTTTTTAGATGCTTCACTTTGAAGAGTACCTGTTGCTCTGCACAGTTTTCGATGGGTTCTACAAAAGCAAGGTTACCCTCAAAGTTGATTACGAAGAGAAATGGTGTTTTCTCCTTAGCTAAAGCAGAAATTCGCTTTTTGATATGTTGCTTACCCTTGATCACGAACCAGATATTTACGCGATGCTCAAAAGCATATTCATAGTGTCTACTCCGTCCGCATAGTCCGATAGTCCAGGGCATTGCGTTTGACCAAAGGATACCAGTTCAAATTCAGGAATAGCATCCTTTGCTACTACACATTGAATATCTTCTTTGATATCCAAGAGGTGCTTGTTCAACTCAGATCTATCCTCATAAAATTCATAATGAAGACTAGCGATACGACTGGTCAAACTATTATCTTCTAATAGTATGAGACAGCCATTCATGACTATCTTGTCTCCATTCAGAGAAGCAATCGCATAGTTATAATCAAAGTTGTTTTTATACTTACTATGTAGTATTATTTCTTTTTCCTCATGGATCGTTTCCATCAGTGGATTGAAATCATAATCTTTGGGAATGTAAATTTTACTTACATTTCTACAGCCTAGACCAAAATAATCCAAAATGTCTTTTCTTAATAATCCCAATTCTTCTCTGCTTTCTGTACCATCTAATACAGCTACCGAGTTTCTATTTCTACGGATAATGTTAGGGTATTTTTCGAAGTAAGAATTAAAATAGCGAGCGGTATTATTGCTGCCAGTAGCTATCACGGCATCAAAATCTTTAAGCATATCTACTAATTGCACATAGTTTGCTACTCGATCATCCAATCGCTCCATCATCTTGATGAAGTATGGAAACAAATAAGGATCCTTATCAGACAGCTTCAATAGAGATTGGTGCCCGCATAGAAAGCAGCATAAAAAATCATGAAACCCAACAAGTGGAATATTCCCCGCCATGATGATACCTACTTTCAAGGCTTTGATATTATCATCGAGACTATAATGATTGGTAAAAGAGCGCAGCTTTTGTTCATTCAAAAACTCAAGCGCGATGGCATTAATAGATTTGTTGATATTTTCAGGTGTGAACCAAAGATTATGATGATAAGATCTATGAATCACTGCATCCAGATATTCATCTTCACCTTGAAGCTGTTGCCCCAATGTTATTAGTAGTTGAAGTCTTTCTTCTAAAGTCATGTGCTATTTAAATCAGTTCCTTTCTATATGAGACATAATTTCTCCACTTTTCCATGCACTCCGCAAAATCGGCTGGTAGCTCTTGTTCAAAATAAATTTCTTTTCCCGTCCTCGGATGTTCAAATCCTAAAGCGTATGCATGCAAGGCTTGTCGAGGCATAATTTTAAAACAATTCTGTACAAACTGTTTGTACTTTGTAAAAACGGTTCCCTTGCGAATCTGGTCTCCGTCATATTTTGCATCACTAAACAAAGGATGACCAAGATGCTTCATATGCACCCTTATCTGATGGGTACGTCCTGTTTCCAGTTGACATTCGACCAAACTCACATAGTATAAGTCTTCCAGTACCTTCCAATGTGTAATGGCTCTTTTACCAAGATTCTCTTCTGGAAAAACCATATTCACCAAGCGGTTTGCCGGATTACGACCGATATAATTATCGACAGTCCCTGTTGCTTCATCCAGCGCTCCCCAAATAAGCGCCTTATACTTACGCTTAATGGTGTGATCAAAAAATTGCTGTGAGAGACTATCCATCGCTAAGTTAGACTTAGCGACTACAATCAAGCCAGAAGTATCTTTATCTATCCGATGCACAAGTCCTGGTCGATCATAAAATTCTCCCTCCTTGACCGGTATGTCTGTATCACCTAGATAATGCATGAGCCCATTGACAAGCGTACCAGTCCAGTTGCCCACACCAGGATGCATGACAAGCCCTGCAGGTTTATTGATGATCATCACATCCTCATCCTCATATATGATGTCTAGTGGAATGTCCTCCGCTTGTGCGCGATCATTTTTATCATGACGCCTAGGAATGGAAAAAGAGATGACTTCGCCTGGATTAATCTTATAGTTAGATTTCACCTGCTTATTATCCACCAATACAGCCCCTTCTTTGATAGCGTTTTGTATGCGCGTACGCGATACATCTGCCAACTTATCTAATAAGAATTTATCAATCCGCACAGGAGTCTGTTTTGGATCAACCTTGATCTCCACATCCTCCATTTCAGGTTTATAGTCCGCCACTTTTTTGAATTATTTATAATTACAATATCTTGTGATCCACAAATATACTCATTCATATGTCAAAAGTCAGATTCGGTTCACTTTGTGTCAAAGAACAGCAAGATGCACGTACCACCAAGCCCCATGTATTGCCTATATATGCAACCAGCTCCTTTGAGTTTGAGAACATACAGCAAGGTATCGACATCTTTGAGGGCAAGGCGCAAGGCCATGTTTACGGGCGATACGCTAACCCTACAGTCAATACTGTGGAAGAAAAGTTGGCCAAACTAGAGGTATATGGTTCGGATGACCAAGCAGCTGCGATCATGTTCTCTTCGGGGATGTCTGCTATTTCGACATTATTGATGTCATGCCTCAAGCCAGGCGACAAGGTCCTTACCCAAGGGAATATATATGGAGGGACGACGGAATTGTTTCTCAAGGTTTTTGCCAATTATCAGGTAGAAACGATCTTGACGGATCTTACAAACCCAGCCGAAGTTGAAGATCTTATCAAGAGAGATGACAGCATCAAGATGATATATTTTGAGACCCCTTCCAATCCTTCATTAGCTTGTATTGACATTGCAAGCATTGCCGATATCGCCAAACGCCATAATATAACTACGGTAGTGGACAATACGTTTTGCACACCCTATTTACAACAACCGCTTAATATGGGCATCGACTTTGTGCTGCATAGTACCACTAAGTACCTCAATGGCCATGGCAATGGGATAGCAGGTGTAGTGATCAGCAAAGACATTGACTTCATGAAAGAGAAGGTGTGGACAGGTATGAAGTTGATCGGGACCAATTGCAATCCATTCGATGCTTGGTTGGTCAATAATGGGCTCAAGACACTCGAGCTGCGCATGGATCGCCACTGCGACAATGCACTTCAGGTGGCTACCTTCTTAGAGTCTCATGCAAAAGTTTCTTTCGTCAATTACCCCGGCCTCAAAAGCCATGCACATCATAATGTTGCCACTAAACAGATGAGCCAATTCGGAGGCATGTTGAGCTTCGAGTTGAAAGGAGGCCTAGAAGCTGGCCTACAATTTATGAATGCGATCCAATTTTGCACGCTTGCACCGACCTTAGGCGATGTGGATACACTTGTGTTGCATCCCGCTTCCTCATCTCACATCAAGGTAGACAAGGCGGTTCGGGAGGCTAATGGTATTACAGACGGTTTGATCCGACTATCCATCGGCATCGAAAACGCAGAAGATATTATCGAAGACTTAAATCAAGCCATAGGGTAGGTCTCTTTTGTTTTGGGGCTATCACGATCCCAACTCCGGCAAAGCCTACGTTGGTACGTGACCCTGCTGTCCGTTCCTACCGAGCAGCTAGCGCACTTATGCTATCCCGCTGCTCGATACCACTACCATCACTTATCCTGCTCGCTCTGCTGCGCCGAGCTCTGTCGCAAGCTCCGCCGCGACCAATCTACCAATGCAATTCAGATTTGAACTTATTATTTAGTTTGTAACAAAGGTTCTTTAATACGGAAACAAAAAAAACGAGTACTTATTGAGCACTCGTTTTTTCCAATTATTAAAAAAGAGAACGTGAAATTCTAATAGCTAGATTTTACCTTTCCTCCAATACTTCAATTCTTGATTGTAATGCTTCAATGATTTCTTGTTGTTCCTGAATTGCTTTTGTCAATACAGGAATCATTGCCGAATAATTTACTGATTTCAACTCATGATCAACAGGTGCCTCTCCGTCAGCATCTGTTTGTGTAGAAGTTAGCACTACTTCTGGGAATTCTGCTTCAAGATCTTGTGCAAGAAATCCAATTTGCTTTCTATTAGATAAACCTAAAAACTTATACTGATCATCAGAAGTCCAGTCATATTTTTTCGGTGATAGATTCATCAACTTATTCAAAGTCCCAGTTCCTAAATCGGTGATATTTGTTTTTAATTTAGAATCAGAATTGGCCCATGTACCTCCTGAAGCAAGAGCATCTCCATTTACAGTAAATATATATGTGTCTGTCAATTCGTTCACGGTAACTAAGGTAGATGTATTGTCTCTCCATCTTTGTACAACAACATTACCAGAACCTGCTGGACGTTGAGTATTGACATATCCCCATGAAGATCCGGATCTACTTCCAAAATTACACCCGTCATTAGTAGCTTCTACATCAAAGGCAGCATCTGGAGTATCATCTCCTAAACCTACAAAACCAGTATTATCTTCTATAAATACATGTGGCGTTCCACCAGGGCCAACTGTATTAAGGATAAGACCAGGCGCTCCATTTCCTCTATACCAAACATTTGCATGAGTAGTATTTCCTGTATTGAATTGTATTCCAGATTGTAATGCAGCATCAAAACGCATAAAAGCGAAATCATCATCTTCTATTGTAACTTCAACAAGACTAGCATCACTATTACCGTTTACATGGAGTTTAAAACTACTTCCGAAAGCCCCTGTACCTAGGCCTAAATTGCCATTATTATCTAACCTCATTCGGCCAAGACCACCTACGGCCCAAACAGTGTTTGAGTTGTTTTCGTTTATAAATTGAAAATCACCAGTTCCATTGCCTAATTTTCTAATCCTATATTGCATAGTGTTTCCTGTAAAAAAGTCCAAAGTTGTTTGTGCATCAGCTCTTAATCTTAAAGCATCCGGGCTGGAGCCACTATCTATTTCTCCTTGTTGGCTATATAAAGTAAAAGAAAAGGATAAAATTAAAGCGGCAATTATAATTGTATTTTTCATAGCAGTTTATTTTGGTTTAGTTGCAAAGCTATAGCACCTTATAGGTGTATACATCCCCCTTTCTTGGGATTCTACCTTCAATTCAAAATTTAATTGTGAGCCCACTCCGGAAACTAGCGGATTGCAAAAAATAGGTTATTTTGGATGAGATTTTTTATTTTTGAAATTCAGTGATGCCTGAGCATCAGTGCATTGAGAAAATGAAAAATATCGCCAAAAGAACCATTTTGTGCTTTCGTGAGTTTTCGGAGTGGACTCAATTGTTAAAATTGATGTGGAGAGCAGAGTGTAGAACTACTTAAGTTGTTTTAGCAACGAATAGCTAAGCGATTAATAAAGAGAGAAAGAGGTCTGCAGAAAAATATTAAGAATTAAAAACAATGTTGAATAAAGTATTCAACTAAATCTTACCTTTTATTTTTCCTTTAAGCCTTACCAATGACAAGCCCAGATTTGTTTTGAGTAAAGAAAGGTTATCAAGAAGGCCAATAGAGAAGGTACCTCGTTTCACATAAACAGTATCACTTTTATCTTTGTACCAAATATGATAATCATTGTCGGCCATCCATCTAGAAATCTCTGGCAATTTTGAATTGACATAGTACTTGCCATGCGTTTCCAGAGAGATGACAGCTGGTCTACTTACAAGGTGCTTAATGACAAACCACTCTGCGCCTTCAATATCAACGCTTAAGAGATCAAAGTCTCCATTGTCAATCTCACTAAAGAGGATAGCCTTGGCGGTGAATTTTTCTTCTTCATTGACCTGGTAGCCATCATTGATCAGAGCAGGGCTTTTTTCGAGATTACTGATGAAGGTGGATGCACCTGTTCTAGATAATTCTACATTTCCTTTGCTGTCAAACACAGCTGCTTCGACGAAAGTGACTTTAGGCTTAGCTTTGAAGTATTCTTTCATCTGAACTACATAGTTAGGATCTGCTTCAACTAATGTAGCAGCTATACCATCATTGATAAACTGCAAGACGTTGGACTCTTCTGGCAGGTATACGCCTACTTCACACATATTCTTTGGCGTGAATTGTTTTGCTTTGAGCTTTTTATACAGACGTATAGCACCTTTATTCATTAGATATCAATTAAATATTAAAATTATCAGTATGACTTTGAATTAAGAAGACCAAAAGTTGTAATAAACTTACGCATTATAAGGGTATTAAAATAGAAGATACATCAGAATTTAATGTTATCTAAGTAAGGTAAGGTCGCCCTTAATAATTGATGTTGTTCCATCTCGAAAAGTAATTTCCGCTAAATAAATATAGATTCCAATGGGTAGAGGCTCACCATTAAATTTCCCATCCCAGCCAAAACTGTCATCATTTGCTTTGAAATTCATTTTTTGAAATTTTATGGCACCCCATCTATCAGCTATGGTAAAATGATTTATAATGGTAATATCACTTCCTCCTAAAATAGTGAAGTAATCATTGATTCCGTCATCGTTTGGCGAAAAGGCGTTAGGTACAAAAGCATCTGTACAACTAGGATCAAATCCAATATTTATATTGAGATTTTTATTTTCGCAAAAATGATAAATCATGACAGAATATGATCCAGCTGTAGTCACCAAAAAGGTAGAGTCAGTTGAACCATCCTGCCATAGGTAGGTCGCATCTGCAAGTGTAGCATCGAGCAAAATTTGCTCACCAGGACAGACTGTAGTAAATTCTGTATCGAATACAGTAGGTAAACTTATAAAATTGATTTGCGCTGCTTCATTTGCGCTGCACTGATTATCTAGTGTGACGGTGACAGTATAATAATTCGATATGGCAGGGGAAATAGAAGATGTTGTTTCACCGCTAGACCATTCATAAATTGCATTCTCTGTATAGGCGTCAAGTATAATTTCATCACCAAAACACAGAGTGCTGTCAGCAAGATTAAATGAAACAGAATCACCTCGAATATTTACACGGACCGTATCAATATATTCAGCGCAGTTGTCAGTTACTGTTACAGAATAGGTTGTATTTGATTTTGGGAAAGCCAAAGGATTTTGAATGTTTGGATTACTTAAACTTTCTTCAGGAGACCATCTATAGTTAACTCCATTATCTGCCGCATTCAATTGAATTTTACCTCCCGGACACATCGTGTGTTTCCCTAAAGGTTCAATAATTCTAATATCCTTTAAACAAGCTACTTGTTTATTATTGTTTGAACCTGTTGCAGCTGTAAATCCCCAGTATACATTTGGATTTCCATAGAATACTTCGTCAACGATATTTCCAGTATAACTAAGTCTTAAGTCACACTCATAATATACGCTAATCGTACTTGTAAATGCGTCCCATCTAATTCTGACTTCATGAAAACGGCAATCTTTTACGTTGTCGCTGTCAGGATTTATTTGTACAGGTCCGGCTACATTAAATTCATCATTATGGTCGGTTTTTCCATGTTTGAACATAGCAAAATGGTCATACCTCGGGTCATTCTGTGAGTCATTGCTAAATTGATCAAATTCTATATTAAATGACTCCCATAAGTATACAAATCCTTGTCCTCCTCCTCCTCCTCCTAGCGCAAATTTATCATTGGTTAAGCTAAAAGACATTCCATCTGCACCATCTTCATCACATCCAAAGTTAATGTCGAAAGTGAAATCAAAAGATTTATTTAAATTGATCATCGGGGAAAACCAAACACTACCAACTTTGCCATCTTTTGCAGGAGTTAATTCAAAACAATCGTCATCTAAGGCCTTTGTATCTCCATTGAGTTGGTACTGAGCATATAAAGATGTTGTCGAGAGCAGAAATAATAGAAACGTAAAGAAAGGTGTATTTAAGAGCTTTTTCATAAAAGCATTTTATATTAGACTTTACACAATATAACTAATTAAATTGATAAGCCATGTTCTCTCAAAAGCTAGTTTCGCAAACTTATCCTTATCTATCAAGAAAATGTCTTTTGAACTTTAATGATTTAGAAATCTGATATTATTTGAAGGGCATCTATTCTTGGTAACTACATAGTTTGAAGAAGAATTTCTATCAGAATATTAACAATTTCATAGTCTTAGAGATTTCATTGTAAGAGTACTTTTAATGTTGTTTAGCTTTCGATTATTCTTTTTTCTTTCTTAAATCTTAAAACATAGAATCTATAAAATTTACGCAGAATCCACCTTATTCTGCGAGTCATAGACTTTGATTTTGATGAAATGGTTCCGCTCATTAGGCCGTTATGAGAACCTTGTTCTGTCAAGGGAGGGTGAGCCCAGTACATTTTTATGATATTTAATTTAACTAAACTGTTGTGCCACCAATCTACTATGTCCTTGCATTTTTGAGTATTCAAGTACTTAATTGCTCTTTCAGCGCCAGTGGCATCTATGATATATGCTCCAGCCATACGTCCAACTGTGGCTTTGTAAAGCATCTTCTTGTTTTTTAGTTGAAAAAAAGAAGGAAACCTAAGGGTCGTGTTTTCCAAAGAAACAATGAAGCCTTCCTCTAAGTCTTCAATTTCTTGATACACTTTATTTAGTTTTTCTAAAAAATTATTTAGAAAGAATGGATCGTTTTCAAAAACAATCGCATATTTTTTATTGCTGGCGATAAATTTTTTATAAGCCAGTATATGGTTTAAAGTACATGATACTTGGCCTTCTGAGGCCGTGTCAATTAGCTCCTTTGTAAAATAATTTTCAAGAATTGTTCTATTAGTCAATGAAGGATCTCCGTCAACAACAAATTCAAAATTAAGGTTATATTTTGAAAATAAATTTTTTACATGCTGCTCATGAACTTCGTAACCATTTATTGCATGAATTACATATATCTTCGTGTTTTGAAAAAATGATTTAAGTTGATTTTCCATTTATTACTGCGAATTTATTTGTACTTGATTCCACTGATAATCAATTTATATATCGTCTATTCTTATTTTTAGAGTAGTTGTATATTATTTATTTTCAGCTCTTGAAAGTATAAAGATTAAATCGAGGTGTCAAATTTAATCAAGTGTATTTCATTATGAGTTACTAATGTAAATGGATTTGCTTATTCGATTTACCACATTTGCAAAATAGTTGGATAAAAATTTTCCAAAGTAAAGCCTGCCTAATTGTGTATATGTTTCCTCTAATATACTTTTTTACGTAAAGACTTATTTCATTTAACCCATGCTTTCAGCTCTTAAAATCGGTTTCTTCCTACGACAGTATGTACTGCCTTTTACTAATCACTATTAGTATCGTTCCTTATTAAAGCTTTCACTGTTAGCCTATTTTAAAAGCGCCAGGGATATGGAGTAGGGGAACGCTAGTGACCAGTGCGTGACCAAGCTTGGGGCGTTGGCTGGCACCGCAGCGAATGCGGAGTACGTAGGAGCCTGGTCCCCGTGGCACAGGGATTGAGGCGAATGGTAAGGGAGGCGTCCAAATCAATGATCAATGTTTCAATGTGCAATGATCAATGTGGAATGATCAATTTTCAATGCGCAATTTTCAATGTGTAATTTTCAATGAGCAATTTCAATTTCCAATGACCAATGTTCAATGTTCAATGTTTCTTGGAAGGGTAAGGGCAATTTCTGCACTGATTGTCGCAGCAGTAGCCTCGCTCTAACAAATACTTGGCGGTGAAAACATATAAACCGTTTTCAATAGTGTAGTCAATACCTTCTTCTAATTTTTTATCGGGAGTATCCAAAATGGATTAGATGTTGGCGTCAAGCACCTCCGCTTTTGACTGTAGACTTGGACGCTTTAAAAATAGCTCAGCAGAGGTAAACAGCACAGTTGAATAGATCAGTGTACTGACTAAAGTCGCTCTAAAAAATGGGATACCCGCTGTATAGCTATTCATCAAGCCGCTAAGATCCTTAGTGTATTCAGGCATAGTGAGCATGGAATGAAAATTGGTCACTAGGAAAAATACTACCGCAGCGGCCAATGAGCTGATAAAAACAGAAGCAATGCTAACCTTGCGTAACATAAATATAGCAAGTCCTACGATGGCAATGATTGCGATGTAGACACCTGTGCTCCCAATGATTTGAAAACCATCAAAATACTGAGCGTATACTACATTATTGAGATATAGGTCTACCAAGAAATAAAGCGCTATAGGGAGTGCTATAGACCATGACTTGCGAGAAAAATATGCCGCACCGAAAAGGATGACTGCCAACATAGGGGACACATTTGACGGTAATCCAAATAGTCTAGTCAGCATACCTACACTCACCACTGCTAATACAACCCAAAAGAAAATATTATTTCGCTTATTCATTAATCTATGTTTTGCGCAAAAATAGTCATTTTTGAAAAAAAGAGACGCAATTAATCAGGCAATAATAATATATTAAGATAAATTGAATATTTTGCGCATAAAGGTGAAGAGTTCATGATAACAAAGGCCATCAGGAATGCCCTGGAGCGTAAGAAGGCAAAAAATTGGGAAAAGACGTATTGGGGGATAGACATCCACGAAACCATGATAGTGCCCAACTGGAGTGAAGTAGAGCTGCCATTGGAGTTTTATCCTGGGGTAGTAGAAGTGATGCAGATGATAAGTAAGCGAGAAGACATTGTATGTATCCTGTTTACTTGCTCTCACCCTGAGCAAATTGTCGTGTATCAAGAGTATTTTAAGGAACATGATATCCATTTTGATTATATCAATGAAAATCCTGAAGTTCACTCAAGGGCATTAGGCAACTACGATAAAAAACCATATTTTAATGTGCTGTTTGAAGATAAAGCAGGTTTTGATGCTACCGAAGATTGGGAAAAAGTAAAAAAGGTATTTTTGGAGTATTATCCACAAGAAAATAAATGATCAGAGGCGACAATATTAAGCTTAAAAATTATGCTCCTAAGTTGATGGACAAGCTCCTCAATTTGGGCTATTTTCGTAGTGGGAAAAGTATGTTTCATAGTCCCGTGACATTTATCGATGGTGTAGCCAATAGTACTATTCGTACTCGATTAACTTTGGAGAATCATCAATTAGGGAAGAGTTCTAGAAAACTACTAGCAAAGAACAATCGAAGATTTACCCATGAGCTAGTTGATCTTGTCTTGGATGAAGAGGTTCTTGATTTGTACGACATCTATAAGAAGGAGTGCTTTAAAGGCGATCTAAATGGAATGCTATCCGAGTGGCTGGAAGGCTCTTTTGAAAAAGAAATATTCAATACAAAAATTATTAAGTTTTATGATGCTGGTACATTAGTAGCGGCTAGTTTTGTAGACTTAGGCTTGGCCAGTATGGCTAGTATCATGGGGATATATCACCCAGATTACAGCAAGTATAGTATGGGTATTTATTCTATGCTAGTCGAGGTAGAGTATGCTAAACAAAAAGAGTTGACCTACTATTATCCGGGTTATATCTTGAGTGCTTCTCCTAGATTTGAATACAAAAAGAAAGTTGGGAATCTTGAGTATAAATCATTTGATAATGTAAACTGGAGAGAAGAAGAAGAACTAGTGGAGGGTGATTTTTTTGTAGAAAAAACGCTAAGCAAATTAGAGCTGGTTAAAGAAAAATTGAGAGAATGTGAGATCGAATCGGAGGTATTTGCATATCCTCTGTTTACTTGGTCTACATATCCGATGGATGCTAGCCTGATGGAGCAGTATTTCTTTTTGCGTGTAAATGTTGACTTATTTGATACACTCCATATCACAGTCGTTTACGATATCAAACGAGATGGTTACTTGATTCTGTTGGTCAATTCAATAGGGAAAGAGTCTAGCACGTGGCAAGAATTCAAAAATTATTATTCTGATGAAGGAAATTGGTTAGATACCATACTTATACAAAGTGCTAGCCGATTAGAAAAAGATGCTTCTTTGTTGCCAGCAATAATTGTATCGATGTTAAAAACCATTACGGACAAGATAAAGCTCAATAAGCTATAGCCTTCGTAAAATATCATAGACAGCGATAGACCCGGCTGTACACACATTTAGAGAAGTTTGAATACCGAGCATAGGTAGGTGTACTGCCTTATCGGACAATTCCAATAATTTTTTAGAGACACCGTGTCGTTCATTGCCAAGTACAAGCGTAACAGGCAGAGAAATTTCAGTTTCGCTCAAGAGTGTACTGTTGCTTGCATATTCGATACTTACTAGGATGTTATCCTTTGCGTAATCCATAAGTTCTTCTTCCGTCTCCATAACCCGATAGGGGACAAACTGCTGGGTTGATCTCGCTGTTTTTTTGAATTTCTTGTGATGAAATTCTATCGGACATCGGTAAGCGATAATTTCTTTTATGCGAGCAGCATCAGCAGTACGAAAGAGGCCTCCGATATTCTGCTGGTCCATCAATCCGTCTAAAAAAAGGGTAATTGGGTTTCTATTTTCTTGTATATCGGCTAATCTTTCTTTGAGCTCAGGTCGAATATCATTGAAGGAAAGTTGTTCTGACATGAGGGTAATATACAACAAATGCAAAGAGAAAGCCCGTTTGGGAAAGGACTCAACATAGATTTTGAATTAGCTATAATATAAATACGACATTATATAGTCAAATAGCGATAAGACTGTATATTTGCAGGCCTAATGAAAGCAGTAATAATATCATAACTGTTAAGAATAAGTCAAAATAGAGTACTTAGGTAGGTGCTTACAAATTAACGACGTTGCAAGGTGTATTATTTTTGTAGGAATTTTAAAATGTAAATATGAAAAATAGTTTAATAATCGTGGTCATGGCTATTTGTTTTGTAGCAACCAGCACTTGGGCACAAAAATCTGAAAAAATGGATTCAATAAGTTACAGCCTAGGTGTGCTCATCGCTCAAAATTTTAAGCAACAAGGTCTGGAAGAGGTACAGTCAAAAGATGTGGCTGAAGGGATCTCTGATGTATTGGCTGGAAATGCTAAGATGGATGTAGAGGAAGCTAACGCGATATTCAGTGAACACATGCAAAAAATACAAATGGAAAAACATAGTGGAAATGTAGAAGCTGGGAAAAAATTCCTAGAAGAAAATGCAAAGAAGGATGGAGTAATTACATTACCTTCAGGTCTTCAGTATATGGTAATGAAAGAGGGTACAGGCCCTAAGCCAAAGGCTACTGATAAAGTAACTACGCATTATCATGGTACACTTATCGATGGTACTGTGTTTGATAGTTCTGTTGATAGAGGACAGCCTGCTACTTTCCCAGTGAATGGCGTAATTGCGGCATGGGTGGAAGCTTTGCAGTTGATGCCTACTGGTTCTAAGTGGAAGTTATTCTGCCCTTCAGAGTTGGCATACGGTGAGCGTGGTGCTGGTCAGCAGATTGGACCTTTTGCGACTTTGATTTTTGAAGTAGAATTGATTAGTATCAACTAATTATAAATTTACTAGAATTTTAAAAAGCCCTTGCAGCGAAGCTGTAAGGGCTTTTTTTATAGTATGTTTATTCAATTCTTCTTATTGGTATGCCGTAAATATTACAACTATGCTTTCATTTTTTACGGCGGCGGGATCTATATTGGTAGCGGGGTTATTAGTATTGACCGTCAAGGTTCCAGCTACATAGGTGTTTGAGAGCGTAAATCCATCACTATTAAAACTTTTCATACTAGAGAGTATTTTTCCAAGGTCGTTTCCATTTTGATGAGAATACCTGATGCCAATGCAATTTGCATCTGATGCATATCTCGAAATGTCGTTGATAGAGTTACCACTATAGCCGCCATAGATAACCTGTTGTACTGTGGTGCCATTATCATCTCTAGCAAATCCTTTCATGATACCGCCAGCATTATAAATATTGGTTGCATTATTCGCAATTGCATTATCTGCATCGATATTGTTTTTTTCTATGTTGGCCATTGCTTCAAATGTGACAGAAGATGGTTTGAAGGGTAAACCGGTAATCGTCTGCGCACCTGAGGTGCTGATAATAAAACTACCTACGTACACATTTGCTGATTTCAATTGTTCTTGCCATCCGTGCGTAGTACTGTAAACGTATGCAGCTTCTTTGTCTGTGTCATATACCATCATGCCTTCTTCGGTGCCAGTGATGCCTTGTTTTTCAGCAGTGGTCACCTTATGGAGTTGCAATAATAATTGTGAATTTGGAATTTGCCCATAGGCCATCAAGGGCAGTACGATAAAAAAAAATGGGATTAAATTCTTCATATAAAATGAGAATCAAACATGCTGCCATCAACAGGAAATCATTTTGTTAGAAATGTTAAAAAGTGCTTCTTTATAAGGTTAAAAACATTCTATGTGACATGGAAGGAGTTTTGTTAGATGTCAAAGCAACTATTTTATTAATTATTAAAAGAAAATTAAGTTGAAAGTGGAGAGTTGAAAATTGAAAGCGAAAAAATACAGTTTCTAAAAATTTAGAAGCTAGTATCTTTTTGCCTAGACTGCTAGACTGCTAGACACCTAGACACCTAGACACCTAGACACCTAGATTTCATATTGCTTAATCTTCCGATACAGCGTTCGTTCAGAAATACCCAAATCAATAGAGGCATCCTTACGGCGTCCCTTATGTTTTTTGAGCGCTTTTTTGATCATGTCTTTTTCCATGTCTTCAAGAGACAGAGACTCTTCTACAATCTCCATCGAATCGTAGGTGTCATGAGCAGATTCACTAGGAATAAAAATGGGTTGATTGTGTTCCTCTTCTTTAAAATCGAAATCATCATGATTAGAAAGGCTGGACAACTGATCCGACACCGATGGGCTATCTGGGCGAGAACCTAAGCCTTCTGAGCGATTACTATTGTGCGCTTGCAATTGTTTTAGCTTCTTGACATTTGGAACGCTAAGGTCATTGCTCTTGATCAACTCAAAAACCAAAGACTTGAGATCATTCATGTCATTCTTCATGTCAAAGAGTAGTTTGTAAAGAATCTCTCTTTCTTGAAAAGAATCGCTATTGCTACCATCTTGCTTAGATATCGCTGGCAAGTTGCGTTGCGTTATTTGAGGTACAAGTTCTATCAGGCGCTCAGCGGTTAAGAAACGATCTTCGGCGAGCACAGAAAGTTGTTCACTCATGTTTCTCAACTCACGAATATTTCCTGGCCAAGAATAATTTTCAATTAGTAGTCTTGCTTTATCCTCGAGTTGGATAGGAGAGGTTCTATACTTATCGGCAAAGTCCGTTGCAAACTTTCGGAAAAGCATATATATGTCTTCGCGCCTTTCCTTCAATGCAGGTACTCGGATAGGTACTGTGTTGAGACGATAATATAAATCTTCTCTAAATTTACCGTTCTTGATTTTATCCAATAAGTCTACATTGGTAGCTGCGAGTACCCTTACATTCGTTTTGAGCACTTTACTAGAACCGACTTTTATGAATTCGCCTGATTCAAGGATACGCAGCAAATAAGCTTGAGTATCTAGTGGCATTTCGCCGATTTCATCCAAAAAGATGGTACCTCCATCTACCGTTTCAAAGTATCCCTTACGCTCAGCTGTGGCACCCGTAAAAGCGCCTTTCTCATGACCAAATAGTTCAGAATTGATCGTTCCACCTGGGATAGCACCGCAGTTGATAGCGATGAAGTTGTTATGCTTCCTGCTGCTTTGTGCATGAATGATTTTAGAAAACGCTTCTTTACCTACACCTGATTCTCCATTGATCAATACAGTGAGGTCGGTAGATGCTACACGCACAGCAGTATCTAGTGCCTGATCCAGCTTTTGGGATTGACCGATGATGCCGTAGCGTTGCTTTATGGATTGTAGATTACTGATAATCTTTTGATTTAAATACTGAATAAACTAATTAAGCATTGAAGCTTTCGTGCACTTTCACAATCTCTCCGATCAAGGTAGCAGAATTCACTTCATTCACTTTTACATACACATAATCTCCAGGCTTTAGGCCTTCTTGCTTAGGAAAAATAAGCATCTTATTGTGCGTGTTCCTCCCTTTAAAATCGTCTTTTGATTTTTTAGAATCTCCTTCAATCAAAACTTCATAAGTCTTACCTAGATCTTTAAGGTTGCTCCGATGCGACATCTCTTGTTGCAAGTCTACGATCTCTGCCAGTCGTCTCGCTTTAACCTCCTCTGGGATATCGTCCGCATATTTCTTGGCTGCTACAGTTCCTGGTCGCTCGCTATACTTGAACATGTAGGACATTATATATTTCGAATATTCGATTATCGACAAGGTATCTTGATGTTCCTCTTCTGTTTCTGAACAGAAGCCAGCGATGATATCCGATGATATGGTACAGTCAGGTATGACTTCATAGATTTTGTCGATGCGCTCCAAGTACCACTCACGATCATAGGTACGATTCATCAATTTCAAAATCCTAGAGTTTCCACTTTGCACCGGAAGGTGGATGTAGTTGCAAATATTATGGTATTTTTTGATGGCATATAGCACATCATTATTTAAGTCTTTTGGATGAGAGGTGGAGAAACGTACTCGCAATCTAGGATCTACCTCCGCAGTCATTTCTAATAACTTGGCAAAGGTAACCCGTTCACCAGTTTCAGGATTAGACCATTTGTAGGAGTCCACGTTTTGTCCCAGCAGGGTCACTTCCCGATATCCTTTATTGACCAAGTCCTGCGCTTCTGCTATGATAGAGAATGGGTCTCTTGATCGCTCTCTACCTCTTGTGAAAGGTACTACACAAAAGCTGCACATATTATCACAACCACGAGTGATGGACACAAACGCATTTACGCCATTTGATCCCAATCGCACTGGACTGATGTCGGCATAAGTTTCTTCTCGTGACAAAAACACATTGACACCTTTACCACCATCATCCGCTTCTTTTATCAACTTTGGTAGATCGCGATAAGCATCTGGCCCAACGACCATATCTACCAGTTTTTCTTCTTCTAGAAACTTCTTTTTCAGACGCTCTGCCATGCAGCCCAATACACCCACAAGTACACCGGGTTTTTTATCCTTAGATTTATCAAAAACACGAAGACGTTGACGCACATTTTTTTCTGCCTTCTCACGAATTGAGCAGGTGTTGATCAGGATTAGATCTGCATCTTTATACTGTGTGCTAGAGCTATATCCTTCCTTTGCCAAGATACTGGCTACAATCTCAGAGTCTGAGAAATTCATCGCACAGCCATAGCTTTCGATGTAGAATTTCTTCCCATTCGCTTGCGCACCGTCCGGCAAGACCAAAGCCTCGCCTTGCCTCGTTTCATCGATCTCTTTATTGCTTAAATTATTAATGGTAGGATTATCGTTGTACATATTTTTCTCTTAATCAGCAACTTATGTTAAAGCCTAATTGCTTTCAACAAAGTTAGATCAAAATTGAGAAAAACCTGACAAAATGTCAAAATATAACTCAATTATCGCCCAAAGAAGCATTTTAAGTTACTCTACTTTTAGGAGATGGCTTTATTGTAAATTGTTTATTTGGGAGTATCCCTGCGTTCTGCTGCGCGCCACTTGGGTCAGGCTTTTCGTGACTCCGCGTTCGCTTTGGCCCTTCGCTGAAAAAGCTCGGTCTGCTCTTTTCAGTCGCATCACTACTATCCTTTACTCAAAAAAGACAAAAGAGA
>CALIEI010000220.1 GCA_938022165.1 uncultured Saprospiraceae bacterium
GCTCAAAAAAGTACTGCCCATTATTTACAATAGTAAAAGCACACTGATCTTTACCAACACAAGAGCACAGAGTGAAATTTGGTACCAAAATTTACTAAATCTGGATCCTGACCTGGCAGGTCAAATAGCCATGCATCATGGGTCCATTAGTAGAGAACTAAGAAACTGGGTGGAGCACGCTCTCCACAATGAAAACCTCAAAGCTGTAGTCTGTACTTCTAGTCTAGATCTTGGTGTAGATTTTCGACCAGTAGATAGCATTGTGCAAATTGGCAGCCCTAAAGGCGTGTCCAGATTTGTTCAGCGTGCCGGTCGCTCGGGGCATCAACCAGGTGCGGTGAGCAAGATCTATTTTGTACCTACGCATTCTTTAGAGTTGGTTGAGTCAGCTGCATTGCGTAGAGCCATAGCGCACAACATCGTAGAAGATCGTATTCCCTACATTCGATCATTTGATGTGCTCGTTCAATACTTGGTTACCCTAGCTGTTTCCGATGGATTCGATCCAAATGTCATCTACCAGGAAATCAAAAAGACTTTTTCTTATAGTAGTATTACCGAAGAGGAATGGGCATGGTGTCTCAACTACATCACCACCGGCGGAGATTCTTTAGACGCCTATGATGAATACAACAAGGTGATTATTGAAGGAGGCATCTATAAGGTGATCAACAAACGCATAGCCATGCGGCATCGTTTGTCTATAGGCACTATCGTAGGCAGTGGCTCACTTACCATCTCTTATGTATCTGGTAAAAAAATTGGGAACGTCGAAGAATGGTTTATTGCACAGCTTCGACCGGGAGATACCTTTTGGTTTGCCGGGCGAAGTTTAGAACTGGTTCGCATCAAGGGCATGACTGCTCAAGTCAAAAAGAGTAAAAAGAAAAAAGGTAAAATTCCAAGCTGGATGGGCGGGCGCATGCAGCTATCTGTACAACTAGCAGACATGCTGCGCTACAAAATGGATCAGCTCTCCAAAGGTGACCTTGAAGATGTAGAACTACAAAAGATTTATCCGCTCATAAAGCTTCAACAAGAACGCTCCGCAGTTCCCAGCGACAATCAATTTTTGATAGAATATTTCAAAAGTAAGGAAGGATACCACTTATTAGTCTACCCTTTTGAAGGTCGATATGTGCATGAAGGAATGTCTGCTTTGATCGCTTATAGAATTTCACAAATTCAACCAATTAGTTTTTCCATAGCCATGAATGATTATGGATTCGAATTACTTTCGGATCAGCCCATCGATTTTGAAAAGGTTGTCAATAAAAAACTATTCGCCCACAAAAATCTTTTGCAAGACATCGAATCTAGTATCAACAGCGCAGAGATGGCTCGCCGAAAATTTAGAGACATTGCAAGCATCAGCGGTCTTATCTTTAAAGGCTTTCCAGGTAAACACAAAAAGGATCGTCACCTGCAGTCTTCCTCTCAGCTATTTTTCGAAGTGTTCTCTCAGTACGATTCGAACAATCTGCTTCTTCTTCAAGCCTACGATGAGGTACATAATTTTCAGTTAGAAGAAGCACGTTTGCTTACTGCACTAAAACGTATCCAAGGACAAAAGATGCTCAAGATGACACCAGACAAAGCGACTCCTTTTTCATTCCCAATTATTGTAGATCGCTTGCAACGTATCAAATTGAGTTCTGAAAATATTGAGGATAGGATTGCTAAGATGAAAATCGAACTTTATAAAAGTTAATTATGAATTATGAGTGATGAATTATGAATACTGCGCTATCGTGTTCGGGGTATTTAAAAAAAAAAAAAAACGATCTACTTGGGAAAATCAACTTGTGGCTAGCAGCTAGCGCCTAGTAGCTTTTTTTTCTTGAAAGAAAAAACGATCTACTTTGAAAAATCAACTTGTGGCTAGTAGCTAGCGGCTAATAGCTAATCAACCACCATCAACTTTTCAAAATACTTTTCATTGATGAGTACGATATACATTCCAGGTGGGAGGCTTATCACATTAACATCTGTTGTCGAACCACCTCCGTTTGCCTCAAGCAGCAACTGACCACTGAGGCTAAAAATATCAACCTGCTCTATCAGCTCCTCTTGAGATAGGATCTGTAGTATGTTTGATACTGGATTTGGGGATAATGAAAAAGAAGAACTTCTTACTGGTGTATTTGCTATACTGCTAAGCTGGTCGCAATCGTATTGAAAAATTGTAAATGAAGCGTTTGGAAAATTGGCAATAAATTCTGCTTCAAAATCTAAAACGTCTAGTCTATCATTTTTAAAACACCTTAAATTTGATCCTTCACTATATTGTTCAAAATTTTCCCAGGGAAGAATATAAGAATATCGAGAACCAAAATCTTGATATATCGTGTCTATTCCAATAATATCGCCCGTAGCCTCTACCGCTTGACAATAAACGGTTTGATTATTTCTGATCACACTAAATGTGTCCCGCACAGTTCTTTTGAAAATTCGTTCTTCCAGCTCTCCAAAAAAATTTCTTTCTGGAATACTCCAAGATTCGCCTATCTCTAATTGAAAATTATATAGTGTATCAAAAAAATTCAAAGTGGTCGAAAATTCAACAACTCCATTTGCTGAACGAATATATACTGGCTGTCTTGGCCAAATTTTAATTTCTCCATCTTCTTGGTAAATACCTTCTTTTTCGTAAACAGCTACTACAGAATCATCTATTATGGTATCTCTACTATAGTACACTCTAGTGATGCCAATTCATCACCATGCCAGTCGTACACCCACTCTGCTCCTTCTCCGCCATACCTCATATTCAAGTCTTGTCCATGTAGATAAGCTATCTGGGCAAGTACGACCGATAAATAAATAATGATTTTCATATGGCTTATTTGACTTGCATGCTGCTAACTAAAACAATCCTGACTAGCTTCAGCAATGATCTAATTTTCTAAGGTAAATAATAATTGAATAAACTTGTAGCTTGTTCACATATGCCTAGAAAGTAATTTCTGATTAAGTCAGGATTTCAAAATATGAATTTTTACTTAATCCTGCCCTTTAAAGTTTTGCGTCAGGGATAGTAAGCAGATCGACCGATAGGGAGATAGTCCGTGCAAAGCAAGGTGCGCAGATGGGACCGCAGCAAAGCGGAGTGCTGCAAAGCCCGACCACAGCCTTGGTGAAGCAAAACATACATACTTCACACTACATGATTAGGTAGAATGCAATAGATAAATTCTTACAGGCTGTGGTGACGCCCAAAAAAATCTACTTCGTAGAATTCTCAATCAACCGCTTATAAAACCGAATGGCATCCAAGTAGTTCTCAACACTGATGCGCTCGTTGTTGCCGTGGATTCGTTTGATGTCATCTCGACTAATAGAGACTGGGGTGAATCTATAAACATCATCGGCGACCTTAGCATAGTTTCTTGAGTCCGTAGCAGCGATCACTAAACCGGGTGCAATCACTACATCTGGATACGTTTCTTGTAAAGTTTTTTGCAGTACTCGGAATCCAAAAGAGGTCGTGCTAGACACTGGTGATGGATCACTAGAAATTCCTTCATCAACAGAAACCTTGATCGCCTCATTGTCTATCAACTGAGTGACTCGATCTTTAACTGTTGCCACTGTTTCGCCGGGAAGAATTCTAAAATTTACTGTAGCACTCGCTTGGGTAGGTAGGATGTTATCTTTAATGCCACTACTAAAAATAGTAGGCGCGGTAGTAGTCCGAATCAATGCTGCTGAGGTAGCATCTTTGGCTAAGTTACTTTTGATCAAACCACTGGTTGCCCATAGGTTGGCAAATAATACTTTTTGGAACAATCCCATCTCAGGCCCAGCGTATTCAAGTAGGCCTTGAGTCGCTCCATCGATGCGTGCAGGAAAAGGCTCATTACTCAACTTGGATACTGCATTGGCTAGCATTCCTATCGCTGTGTTTTTGGGAGGCATTGCTGAATGGCCTCCTGCTTCTAGGTCAATCGCCAATTTTAAATTAGCAAACCCTTTCTCGGCAATTCCAATCATCGCTAAAGGAGGCTCCAATCCATCCAAAGCTTCTTTGAGTACTACTAAGCCCTCATCTAAAACATACTCAAATTGAATGCCTTGCGCTGCAAAAAAAGAAGCAATCGACTTAGCCCCTGCATTGCCTCCTACTTCTTCATCATGACCAAAAGCAAAATAGACATCACGTGTAGGCGTGAACTCTTCTTGCATGAGTAGCGTAGCTGCCTCAAGCAATCCTATTACATTGATCTTGTCATCAAGCGTACCTCTACCCCAGATATAGCCATCTTTTATTTTACCACTAAAAGGCGCTTCTTCCCAGGCCGTCTCATTTTCTATTGGAACTACATCCGTATGGCCTATCAGCAGTACTGGTTTAAGAGAAGGATCCTTACCTTTCCATTTATAGATGTGGCTGAATTCATTGATGGTCTTAAAATGCAAACGGCCGTATAGCATTGGATAATTTTGCCGTAGCAAGGTGTCCAATTGCTGAAAAGCTAGGGTATCTACTTTATCTGTGTAAGAGAGGGTTGGGATTTGAATAGAAGAAACAAATCGCTGTGTGAACGAGTCATCCAAAGCCAGCTTTTCGATCGGCTCCACTTTAGCCAATTGCTTTGAAGAAAAACCAATTGTTTTAATCATAAAAACAATCAGCAATATGATAATTGCCAAAAATAAAACGGAAAGGAGTAGCTTAAAAAATTTCTTCATTTGCCTGCAAAAGTAAAATAATTTAGGGCAAGGATAGGTATTCGTATGGACTATCCTGTAGATGATAGAAATATTCTAAAAGACAATACAAATCTTAATTTCTATACTAGAACAATAGACTACAGCCAATAAGCATTTATACTAAAACTCATTTAGTGTTATATTTACTTTTGTTTTAGTAGAATGCTTGATATATGACCTTTAGAATAGTTTTGTTTATACTGCTTTTTGTATTTAATCCTGGTTTCCTTAGTAAAGCCTTAGGACAGCAAGCACCCGATTATTCGGACTTGAGTTATTGGGCCGCTCATCCGGACAAGGATGACCCTTCAGATCGCACTCCTGGAGCGAGTGTGTCGCACTTATCCGAAAATAAAAAGATAGACATCTTCTTCTTGCACCCAACTACCCATACCAAAGGGAATCCAAAGCAAAATTGGAATGGGGACATTCTAAATGAAAAACTAAGAACCAAAACAGAAGAAGGCACTATACTTCATCAAGCCAGCATTTTTAATGGCGCAGGAAATGTATATGCACCATTTTACAGACAAGCGCATATCAAGTCTTATTACACTAAAGATAAAGCCACCGCCAAGAAAGCTTTTGACCTTGCTTACGAGGATGTAAGAGCCGCTTTTATACATTATCTCAAGTTTAACAATAATGGCCGCCCTTTCATTATCGCCGCCCACAGTCAAGGCACTAATCATGCGACCACCTTGATACAAGAAATAGTAGACCTAGATAGTCAATTAAGAAATCAATTAGTAGCTGCTTACTTGGTAGGAATGCCTATTCCCAAAAATGCCTTTAAAAAGATACCAGTCTGCGAGACACCAGAGCAGACAAACTGCTTTTGTTCTTGGCGTACCTTCAAAGAAGAATATACACCCAAAAAATATGTGCTTGGCGACACAATAGCTGTTACCAATCCTATAAGCTGGACGACAAATAAAGAGAAAGTAGACAAATCAAAAAATAAAGGAAGCGTCCTCAAAGACTTTGATGCTGGTTTTACCCAGCAATTGGTAGGTGCTCAAATCCACAATGGAATGCTCTGGGTAGACAAACCTAAGTTTCCTGGTAGCTTTTTATTAACGACCAAAAACTACCACATTGCAGATTTTAACTTATTTTACGAAAGCGTTAGAGAGAACAGCATCGCTAGAGTAGAACGCTTTTACCAAAAACACAATAAACAATAGTGGAAATATACCAGAAAAAATCACGATGGAAGTTGTACCTGGCTATAGCAGGGATAGTGATTTTGCTTATATCCATGCTATTTACCAACTATATTGCAAGTCGTCTGGCGCAAGAAGAGCGGGACAAGGTGAATCTATACGTCTTAGCTCAACAAAGCTTAAATAAAGATAGAGGAGATGATGATGATACTACTATGGAAATAGATATCATCAAGACTATTGATATTCCAGTTATTCTAGTTAGCGAAACGGAGAAAGACATTATATCAGCCAATTTTCCTGAAGGAGCTGATATTGATAAAGAGCTTCAAAAACTTAAGGACTCTGGAGTAGAGCCCATAGTAGGATCTGATGGCTATGCTAAATACGCTTATTTTAAGCAAACACAGCTTTTGACTCTATTAGAATACTTCCCATGGATCCAAGCCTTACTCTTTTTAGCCTTCATATCTATTGGATATCTGGCCTTTAGTACTGCTAGAAGGGCTGAGCAAAACCAAGTATGGGTAGGTATGGCCAAAGAAACGGCTCATCAGCTCGGTACCCCCATTTCAGCTATTATTGCATGGTTGGAGCACCTCAAGATCATGAAACCAGACGATGAGGAAACCATGGAGATTGTGACAGAGCTAGAGAATGATGTCGAACGGCTAAATTTGATAGCAGATCGTTTTTCTAAGATTGGATCTACGCCTAAACTCGAAAAGCTTAATGTAGCCGCACAGTTAGCTGACTGTCGAAGTTATATGGAAAAAAGAGCCCCTAGAAAGGTAAAATTCGACTTTCCGGACCTAAATGAACCTTATTTCGCCAATATTAACCCCCCTTTATTCAATTGGGTGATCGAAAATCTTATCCGAAACTCACTAGACGCCATGGATGGAAAAGGCGAAATATCAGCTAAAATCTCCGAGGATTCTAGTCACATTTTGATAGACTTGTCTGATACAGGTTCAGGTATCCCGGCGAATAAGCTCAAAACAGTCTTTGAGCCCGGTTTTACTACAAAAAAACGAGGTTGGGGCTTAGGTCTTTCTTTGGCCAAACGGATCATTGAAACCTATCATTCTGGCAAGATTTTTGTGAAATTATCTAAGATAAACAAGGGCACAACTTTTACTATCAAGCTGCTCAAGACCTAGTAAACATCAAAGTGAATTCATCTACAACAACAGTGTCTTTGATTAGACATCGCATATTGACACAAATAGCACTACCGCTTTTGCTTGTCTTGTGCTGTAGTAACTCCACTTTTGCCACAGATGTATTTGATTTCGGATTTAGAGTTGTTGACATCAACAGCAAGCAACCACTAGTGGGCGTGACTATCCATACCGACGATTTTTCCAAAGCAGAGATCACAAATGATAGAGGATATGTTTTCTTCTCAGGAATAGAATATCGTGACTCGCTTAATTTTTCTTACATCGGCTATGAAACCAAAAAGCTAACCGTCAAGCAAATCCTTTATGCTAACAAATTTATCAAGATGTCTCCCGAGGAAGTCAATCTTGATGAAATAGTTGTCGTTGGAAAAATAGGAAGAACCGATGATCCCATAGAAGAAATCCCTTATCAAGTCAAAGAAATAACGTCTAAGCAGATAGAGGTTAAAAACCCAGCCACTTCTGCCGATGCACTCGAAAAATTAGGCGGCGCCTATATACAGAGATCCCAATTGGGCGGAGGTAGCCCTATCATTCGAGGATTTGAGGCCAATAGAGTTTTGTTGGTTGTCGATGGTGTTCGATTGAATAATGCAATTTACAGATCAGGTCACCTACAAAATGCCATCACGATTGACAATTCCGTTTTAGATCAGATAGAAGTGATCACTGGGCCGGGTTCCGTATTGTACGGTTCTGATGCCTTGGGAGGGGTTGTTCATTTTAGAACCAAAGATCCACAACTCAATCGCAGCGAAGAAAGCCAATCACTCAAAGTAAATTCTTTTGGTAGATTTTCTAGTGCTACTTTTGAAAAAACAGGTCACCTAGATTTTAATCTTGGATACGAAAAATGGGCATTCTTATCTAGCGCTACATTTTCAATTTTCGAAAGTCTAAGAACTGGAGCCAACCGTGATGAAAATTATGAAGGATTTGGCTATCGCCCATTCTTTGTACAGATTGCTGGAGTAGATCAAGTACGCGACAATCCTAACCCACTTATACTAGAAGATAGTGGATACAACCAAGTAGATATTTTACAAAAAATAAGATTTCAACCTAGCGATGAAGTCTACTTTATTGGAAACTTTCAGTTTTCTACTACAACAGATATACCGAGATTTGACAAGTTGCTTGACACCTTAGATCGAGCTGATAGCTTTAAGTATGCAGAGTGGTTTTACGGCCCTCAAAAAAGACTCTTGGGTTCACTCAAAGCTAGATTTCTTAATTCGAATTCTATCTACGACAAAGCAACTTTGATTGCTGCTTTCCAAGATATCGACGAAGATAGAAACACTAGAAGGTTTGCTAACATTACACGTCAAAGACAGGCTGAAAACGTCAGAATACAGTCATACACTGCTGACTTCACCAAATTCTTCGATAGCAAAGAGCAGAATATGCTAACCTACGGTGGAGATATAAACTTCAACACCGTCACCTCGAGAGTCTCTCAGATAGATGTCGATGAAGGCCTAGTTGCTTTTAATGTAGGAGACACTCGATACCCTAGCGCCGGAAGCACTATGAATACTTCTGCAGGCTACCTTGGCTATCGCTGGAGAAGTGCGGATAAGCGGCTCAATTTTCAAGGCAACGCAAGATATAGTGTTGTCAATTTATCTTTAAGATATCTACGTACGGATGCTATACAATGGCCAGAAGATTTTTATCAAGGTTTAGAATTTTCTAATGATGCCCTTACTTGGGGATTTGGAGGTGGATATAGAACCAAAGACAATTGGCATCTAAAAGTAAACATCGCTAAAGCATTCCGTTCTCCTAACATAGATGACATCGCTAGAATTCGTGAAAAGAATGGTAAGCTTACTGTCCCTAATGTAGATCTGCAACCAGAGATCTCGATAAACCAAGAAATAACTTTAGCCAAATCTTTTGGTGAATTGAGCAGAGAAAATAAAACAGGCAACCTATTACGCTTGAGCGCTACTGGTTATGTGACGAATTTGACTGACGCGATCATTCAGGTGGATGCGCCACTTAGAGAAGGAATTGACCAATTGATTTATCAAGGAGAACTAGTAGATACACAAAAAAGAATCAATGCTAATTCTGCTACGATTCGAGGTTTGAGTTTCAATATGAATTACAATTTTAGAGATAGATTGGTTATCGAAGGAGGCGTCAATATCACAGAAGGTCGAAGCAGTTTCACAAACGAATTTGTTCAGGATACTATAATCCCATTTTCGCACATACCGCCACTTTATGGTCAGACTAGTATCAGCTACCAAGGTGATCGTTTCACGTTTGAAGCGCAAGCAAGATTTAATGGCACCAAAGCTATTGAAGATTATGCAGTCAGTGATATAGAGTCTAGTGGCTTTATTGATCGAGGTGGCACTTCTGACAACCTGGAGTCCACTCCATTTGTACTAGACGACGAAGGCAACATTAACTATATTGGCTCCAGAGCTTGGACCATACTCAACCTTTACTCAACTTTCAAGTTGACCGAAAAGCTTAGTATTAATCTAGCTGTAGAGAATGTTTTTGATAAATTTTATGTTCCCTTCTCTTCTTCTATATCTGCACCTGGTCGAAATTTCATTATTACCCTGAGAGGGAAGATTTGATTTTATCGGGTAGGAAGACAAGGATTAATTCCTTGCCTGTCCTCCCACACCACCCTGCGTACGGAACCGTACAGGGCGGTTTTCTAACTAATTCTTTACACCCTGATAAGAAGTGTAAAGTTCGTGATGTTCTCTTCAGT
>CALIEI010000221.1 GCA_938022165.1 uncultured Saprospiraceae bacterium
TATTTTCTTGGACGAACACAAATGCAAGTACCAAAGCATGTGGCAAGAAGATAAAGAGGATAGTAAAAGCTCCTCTGGATTGAATCGCGTCTCATCTCCTAGGAATGAAGGATCAGATGAGGCTTTGATTTCATCGTACTTACCTTTGCCCCTAATAATATGATTGCGATTATAGGACTTATAGCTGTTTGTACCAGATCCTTGGTTACCTGTCCATTCTATGGTTGATTTATAATGATGTGTTTTCATTTTATATTTATAATTGAGTCCACTCCGGAAAGTAGCGGATTGCAGAAAATGGGCTATTTTGGATGAGATTTTCTATTCTCGAAATTCAGTGATGCCTGAGCATCAGTGAATTGAGAAAATAGAAAATATCGCCAAAAGAGTCATTTTATGGTTTCGTGACTTTTCGGAGCGGACTCATAATTTTATAATCACCTCCTAAACAATATGATCAATTATAATGGGCATATGATCACTTAGCTTTATCCAGTCCTCATACTTCCCCACTTTAATTCTTGTTTTTGCCGAATACAAGGATTTTGAAGCAAAACAATAATCCATGTGATACGGTCTGTCTACCTTTTTCAGAAGGTATAAAGTTGGATGTTTTTCAATTCCATGTTTGAGTCTTTTTTTCTGATGATAAATACTGTAAATATTCTTATCGTTTAAGAAATTCACTACATCACTGTGATTCCCAACCCTTCTTTCTTTATCCCAGATGGCATTACTATTAAAGTCACCGATCAATATTGACTCTTTGTTTAAGTCATTTTTATAATAGTTGATTGCTCCCCAAATTTGACCAACGTAGCTTTTGGCTCTTTTTTTATGTGGCATCGCCCAGATATTAAAGAGTTTTATATTTCTATTATCTACCTTCATTTCTAAAGGCACTATAAACTCAAAATCCGTATTATGATTTCTACTCATCTTGATATTAACCTTGTTGAAGGATATTATCGCTACACCCTTATGTGGATTCTTGCCATACCAAATGAGTTCATTGTAATCAACTGTTGCAAGATACTTTTTTAGCTTCTCCGCATTTTCACATTCCTGGAGTACTAGCAAATCCGGTTTTAAGGCTATGACTTTTTCATACTTCTTTCTAAAAGCCATATTGCAATTCCAAGAAATGATTCTTAATCCCATTGTTCCTTTTCAGTTGTTCGAATATACTTTTTAGTTTGAAAATCACATCAACAAAGGGTGACTTTTCATAGCTAAGAAACAGCCCGATCTGATTTTACCGTATAAAAATTCTTTTTCTTGGAATTAATGTACTAACTTAGAATGGATTATGTTTTCTTGAACGGTAAAAATTGATGTTATGAAAAATTATCAGAATAAACCAGTTGACAAGAATTTCAAACCTGACAATGGTCAAATACCTTCCGTAAAGGACTATATGACTAGAGATCTTATCACCTTCAAAAAAGATACGGATATAAACTTAGTCATCAAGTCCCTATTAGATAATAGGATTTCTGGTGCTCCAGTCTTAGACGATAATGGTCAAGTGGTAGGCTTGATTGATGACAAGGATTGCTTGCAAGTGCTTTTCGGAAACGTTTACAATAGACTTCCTACAGCCAAGGATACCGTATCTAACTACATGTCTAATGTAATGAAGTCTATAGACGAAAATCAAAGTATTTTGGATGTAGCTTCTGTCTTTATATCCTCTCCTTTTAAAAGACTATTAGTTTTAGATAAAAACAATAAACTAATAGGTCAGATTAGTAGAAGAGATATTTTGAGAGCTATTAAAGAATTGAGCTAAGCCTCTAACTCTTCACGAGTTTTCTTGTAACGATCTTATCGTTGATGGTAAATTTTAAAAAGTATACACCACTCTGCAAGCCTGTAGTAGAGTATGAAATACTATTTTCAACCTCTTTGCTTGTTTTATTATTTGTGATAAGCTCAACAAGTTGTCCATATGCATTGTAGAGTTCTAGTTGTACATTACTAGCTTCCGCAAGTTCATAATTGATTTGGACTTGTTCATTTCCTACTGGATTTGGATAAATATCTAAAGTAAGAAAGTTGCTTTCATCAAATTGGTCTACAGTTGAAGTAAATTCACAATCCAACTCAATGTCAATATTATCAACACAATTTTCATTGGTGTTTAGTACTTCAAAATTATAATTCTGTGCAATCGGCAAATCAAAACCGAAACGACCTGTTCCAAATAAATTTATTGCTAATGTGCTTAACAAATTATTGTTCGATCTAACTATCATATCTCCATAAATACCTGGAGTTTCCGAAATCAGAATTAATCCATCTATTTGCTGCCAATTTCCTTCTGGATGCAGTTCATTCATTAGATTAACTAGTTCATCCAAAGTATCAAAATTTCCTGAAAGTGTCATACCATTCACCTCCCACGATACCAGTTCAAAAGGAGGGGCATCGAAAACTATAGCGAAACTATAAAGATGAGTAGTATCAATCCCACATAATTGAGCATCATCGATTTGTACTCCATTATTAGAAAACTCCAGTATTGAGCCTTCACCAATAGGTACACCTATACAAAATGTTACTAAATCTGCTTCACAATTCAGATCGACTATTTCGATGTCTTCTGTTGAGTATTCCCCACAGGCCACTTGTGCGAAAGAAAGGAATGGTAATAACGTAATTAGAATAGTTAGAATCTTTCTTATCATTTTCTTGGTTTTTTAGTAATAAAAAACTACTTACGCAAGAAATGTCTTTTGGTTGTATCCCACACCCTAACAGATTGATGAGTATTCACTTATACACAACTTTATTGGCTAAATATTACGCCAAGTAGAGTTAACTTAATTATAGAATCTAGATTTTTAATGTTTGATTGTAACAAGACAAAGCTGCGATTATACAGAATTATAATTCTAGCATTAACTCTTTACAAGTTTCCTGGTAACGATTTTATCGTTGATGATAAATTTCAAAAAGTATATACCACTCTGTAAATCTAAAATAGAGTATGAAATACTTTTTTCAACCTCTTTGTTTGTTTTATTATTTGTGATCACCTCAACAAGTTGCCCGTATACAGTGTAAAGCTCTAGCTGTACATTGCTAGCTTTAGAAAGTTCATAGCTGATTTCGACTTGATCCGTTGATACTGGATTTGGATAAATATCAAGAGTAAGAAAGTTGCTTTCATCAAACTGGTCTACAGTTGAAGTAAATTCACAATCCAACTCAATGTCAATATTATCAACACAATTTTCATTGGTGTTTAGCACCTCAAAATTATAATTCTGTGCAATCGGCAAATCAAAACCGAAACGTGCTCTCAATAGTACATCTGCAGATATTTCGTTTATTTGATTATTCCCAGTTCTAATTGTCATTAATCCGTAAGTATTACTTGACGCTCCACTGGTTAGGAATCCAGGAAATGATTCTTGCCAATTTCCTGTAGGATCTAGCTCATTCAATAGATCCACTAATTCATCCAAGTTATTAAAATCACCTGAAAGTGTCATACCATTTACTTCCCATGAGACTAATTCAAAAGGAGGGAAATTATTAATGTCATTAGCAGCATAAACAAATGAAGTATCGTTTCCTGAAACTACAGCATCGTTGATGGGAACACCGTTATTGGACAATTCAAAAATTGAGTTTTGCCCTAAAAGGATACGAGTACTAAAAGATACTTCATCGCCTTCGCAATCAAGATTTTCTATTCTAAAATCCTCTTCAGTGAACTCTCCACAGGCTACTTGTGTATAAGAAAGTAATGGTATAATTACTACTAAAATAGTTAGAACGACATTCTTCATTTTTTTGTTTTTGTTGAGACTAGATGGAATAATATGAATTTGTTGAACTTTTGGTTGTTCTAAGGCTAAACAATTATTGAGTCAAAGATTGATGCTTTACTCAATATTTATTAAGTACAATTTACGAATAATTTTAAACACAATAAAGGGCAAATTCTCTTTATATACATTTTGAAAGCTAATCATTCTTATCTCGCATACTCCTTACGGAGTCTTTAACGTATCCTTTAGTCCGCTTAGCCACATTATATAAAATAAGCAGTAAATATATTCTCATAAATAGCACCTATATTCGCATTCTTTTTTATTAAACTTTTAGTTGTATAGCCATACATGTCTAAGCTGCCGAAACAATATCAATTTGTCGATTTATCGGATTATGGTAGATTTATAGCGCATGAAATTGCACTGGCTTTGCAGGATACCTCAGCTACAGCAATACATGTAACTATTAGTTTTATTATTTCAGGCTTGCTTGCTATCGTTTGTATTCTTTATGACTACCCTATAGCCGCAGCTGGTTTTTTGGTCTTAAAATCCGTACTAGATGCAGCAGATGGAGAATTGGCTCGGCTAAAAAATCAACCTTCTTATATTGGCCGCTACTTTGATTCTATTGCGGACATCATATTAAACTTTCTGTTCACCCTTAGTTTCTGGTATGTAACTGACGGCAATCTATTTTATACTTTTTTAGCTTTTATAGGAATACAACTACAAGGTACTTTGTATAACTATTATTATGTCATATTGAGAAATAGTGTAAACGGGGATACCACGAGCCGTGTCTTCGAGAACCACGCGCCCACTGCTATGCAGGGCGAGAGTCAATTTGCCGTCAATCGATTTTATGCTATCTTCAACTTCCTGTATATCGTTTTCGATAAAGCCATCTACTATCTAGACAGAGATGCCACACAAGCTAAACCATTTCCAAAGTGGTTCATGACCTTAGTTTCTTCATTAGGCTTAGGATTTCAACTTTTGATTATGAGCATTATGCTATGCTTTGGATTGGAAGTCTATGTGATACCATTTTTTATAGGATATTCTGTTTTGATTATATTGCTTATTGGGATAAGGAAGTGGGTGTTGTAGAGTGTTGATTCGTTGATTCGTTGGTTGGTTTGTTGGATTGTTGGTTGGTTGGTTGCTTGATTGTTGGTTCCTTGATTTATTTGTCTTTGCTGAATTCATGAGCCTAGCTCTTTCGTTGGTCTATGGCTCCCAACCGCCATTTCATTTTGGCTGGCGAGCAGCCATAGATCCTATATACGTATTCAAATATAGGTCTTAAGCTTTGCTTGAATCTAGTCTTTTAATTATATCATTTTAAAACAATAGCTAAACTAGATACGTGTATGGAATCCACGGCTGGAGCCGTGGACTAACTTTTTTTTTGTTAATTACATACAAAGAAGTAGGGAACTCATTCGAATCTTATTGCTTCTAGTTTACAAATATTCCTAAACCCAATGAAGGAGGCTTTCTGTTTATCTACTTTTTGAATATTAATATTATTATTAGAAATCTCATCTTGCCAGCTGCCTCCAAAGACTTCTAAGTATCCATTAGTCCACTCTGCTACATTTCCGATAAGATTGTGTACCGTCAAAAATGACTCTTCGTTGCAATCGATATCTGAAGGCCTAATTGGCGCTTTATACAGATCATAATTTAGACTTTTGTTTTGTTGTGAATTCACAATTAGATTCATACTGCTACATTCTTTGCAAATTTTTGATTTGCATTTATCAAAATACGAATCGATATTTTCTTTGACAATAGCATTGATTTCAGTGATCTCCGTTGAGCTGGGCAAAGAAAATTTAGGAATAAAACTGATGCTTGGGTCTGGCTTATAATCAAAAAATTTTCCTGACAAATATCTCTCAGGTGTGAAATAGTTGGATGAATCCTGCTGATTGGCACCCATAGCTTCAATTAATTTTGAATGGATCAAAAGCATTTCAAAAACTCTGTCTGATCTCCAATTGCTGTATTGCATAACTTGCTCTTGGGTGACACCGACTACAGGAAAGTTATCATATTTCGGGCTTCGATAGTAGTTAATCATCAAGGCTGAATCAGGTCGCGCCCCCTCCAGCCAAACCGTAGTATCGGGAGTAGTTTTAATGTACTCTATCGATTCTTTTCCAAATACAAGTTTATTCCAATACTGATACTCTTTCCAGTCTATATTAGTGACCTCAGATTTATCGATAAACAACTTGTCTCCAATTTCAAAACCATTGGGAGGCACAAATTTAGATTTGGCTTCAATATCAAGCAGATGATTTACTTTACAAGAAAAGAAGATGGCGATTAGTAAAAATAGACTTATTCTCATTTTGATGTAATTAAACTTTTAGATTCATTACTTACTTCGTTGATCTATGGCTCCTAGCCGCCATTTCATTTTGGCTGGCGAGCAGCCATAGATCCTATATACGTATCAAACATTGGTCTCAAACTTTGCTTGTACTTAGTTTCTTAACGATATCATATCAAAAAACAATAGCTAAGCTAGATACGTGTATGGAATCCACGGCTGGAGCCGTGCACTAACAAAGAACGATTAGGAGAAATAGACTTAGTCTCATTTTGATATATTTAAACTTTTAGATTCATCGCTTACTACACATTCATCATGATCGAATTTCCAAACTTATCATGGATGGCTTGACCATAAGAATCTGAATGAATCAATAAAAGAGAAATCCATCCTAAGGTAATTTTGAAAATATATCTAATCAATGAATTGAATATATTTATGCTGACTTTACCTTCAGTCTCTTTATACACTGAAGCCTTGACCACTCTAAGTCCCATATATTTTTGTCCAATAGTGTTTCCAAATGCCACAAAAATAGGTTCATAGAGAAGGATAGAAAGCATAATGATGGCTCGAACAAGATCAGACTTTATATCCAAGACAGCATTTATCCATGCCGCAACAAAAAGTAATATCATAATGACACTAGCATCAATCAATGAACATTTCACCCTCAGCATCAGACTTGGCTTGTAGAAAACAACTTCTTCTGATTCTAATGCTCTATCTAAGATTCCTTCATTCATGTTTCTAGTTTTTTATATGGTTAGTATTATTGTCTAAATATAAGGTATATATCAAACTCTATAAAATTTTTACGACTAACAGGCGACGCGTATAGCCAAAGCCCTAGTGGACAAGCGGTAGAAGCGGCATGCACATGTGGGCAGTGGTAGAGACAAGCTTGCTCGGCTTTTCAGACGAGGCACGCCCCGTCTGAAAAGCCGGGCAAGCTTGTCTCCCGTAGGGCAGCATGTGCATATAGCGGATGACGCGACCACTCATGAGATGTCGATAAACGACAGAGCCATCGACATCGAAATGATGTGGATGGCCCCAAAATATTTTATAAATCTAAATTCTATTAGTCGAACAAATTCTCATAAGAGTTGTTACCTCCTCCAGCAGAATTGTCTCTGAGCTCAGGACGCTTTACTTTCTCTTCAAGATCAAGAGACTCGCCAGCATCGCCCATCAAAAGTAAGGTACTCTTCTTCTCCCACTCTTCAAGCATCGCAAGACCCTTCTCTTCAAATACACCATTTTGTAGATCAACACTCTCCATGAATGAAGAAGACATCTCCATCATACGCTCCATCTCCCCTACCTTGTTAGATACATCATCTGCAACGTGCTCCATCGCCGCGTCAAACATCGCACGCTTATCCGGGTCACCAGAGATAACACTCATAGCAGACTTCATCGCACCATGAGAAGCACGTATCGCCTTACGCTCTTGTTCCTTAACCTTCACCTGATCCTTTGTATCCTCCAAAAGGATCTCTGAATTGGTGTACATCTTGGTCAGGATTCTATACATGACTTGCATCTTGTTGAGCAAGGTGGTGTATTTGCCATTTGATTCTTTTAATCTCGCTGCTTTTCTAGAAGCTAGTGTCAATTGAGTGGTATTCCCTTTGGCTTTCGCAGCGGAAGCCAATGCCATATTATTGCTGATCTCTTTCTTATTGGTCTCAACCAAAGTTTTGAGTTTACGCATCTGGCCTCTGATACTGCCAATCTGCTTGCTCATTTTTTTGAGGTTGTCTTCCAAATCACTCAAGTAATTCTTCAAGATTCCTATCGGATCGATAGTGATAAACAGTCCAGTGATCTTTCTCATTGCACTCTTGTACATGTAGGACACTAGATTACGTCCACTTTTGCTAAAGGCAGTAAACAATACTACACCAAGCGTAAGCGCGCCGATCACGGTAGCCATAATAGCAGGTAATTTTGCAAAGACCCACATACCTGCAAATGCCAAGGCGGCAAGTATAGCAATCAAAAATATCAATCCTGTTACTCCTTCAGGTTTCTTCCAAAAGGACTTTTCTTTATTCTCCATTGATGCGAAATCTGCCATAGTCTTTATAGAAATTTGTTAAACATATCAATATCCTCCGCCATGATAGCTAGGATCCCTTGATAAGTAGTTTCGAAATTGGTTTTAGTAATATCTATCTTGTCCTGTGCTTCTTGTATATCTTGGTCAGCACTATCGATAGTCGTTTGGGCTTTTTTATTCGCCGCTTCTATTTCAGCGATTTTCTTTTTGTTCTCTTCTATTTGTTTTTTGAGTCTATCTACCTCCGCTTTCTTACCTGCGATTCTTTCGCGTACTTGATTTTGGAGTGCTTCGTCAAACTGCGCTTTCTCCTTATCAATTACTTGTTGGTAGTGTCTTGCCGTTTGTACGAGTTTGTCTTTAGTCAGTCCGACGGTCGAAGCCGTGGCAAATGCAGATTTGATTGCTGTCTCATCATCCATATTCATCGCCTTCAATGAATTGAGCGATTGCTTGAATTCTAGGTAATCAAATCCTTGTAGATTATTTCGATCCAGTGCACGGATAAGAAATTCAAGACTCTTCTGGTCTGCATTTCCTACTATCTTGAACATCTGATCTAAATTGGAAGCCATATTTAAAAGGTTGTATTATACAAATATAGAAAATTAAGGTATGTAATAGCCAATATTATCGCTAAAAGACGCTAATAACTGGACTAATACGAACCAATTAAACGTTAACAGAACTAAATAAGATTCTCTGCAAACTCCAAGGCACGCAAATCCATCCAATTATAAGACTTTCCCGGTAAAGTATAGCCAACGTGTCCTCCATTGCCGGTGATCTCAAATCTGATCTTCGGATGGCGTTTACATAGTTCCATCGGGATACAAGTAGTAGAAATAATAGGGTCATTTTTGGCCATCACTATCAGCAAAGGCGTATCCAAATCATGCAAGTAATTTTTGCACGCCGCAGCATAATAAAAATCATCTACATGACTGAATCCATTGATTGGAGCAGAAAATGCTGCATCAAAATCTCGCCACTTTGGGTAGTTGTCTATTTTATCTATCTCTAATCTACCCGGAAACTGCTTGTCTTTCTGAATTATTTTCTTTTTCAATCGAGAACGGAACATTTTATGGTAAATGAAATTGCCAGGCATCTCTACGTATTTGATGCTTTCCTCCAGATCAAATGGAGCAGAAAAAGAAATACCGCATTTGATTTCGGAAGGTATTCGACCTGCATATACAGAAAGATATTTGCTTAGCATCGCCCCTCCCATGCTGTAGCCTGACAGTACAATTTCATTGTAGGTGTTATCTGAAGTAGCATGATCTACTACTTGCTTCAAATCCTCAACCTCTCCGTGATAATATAATTGAAAATTGCGATTGATTTCTTCACTGCATGATCTGCAATTGAAAGCCAAAATATCCCAACCATGTTGTGCAAAATATTTGGCGGGACTTAGCATGTATTGCCTAGTGCTATTTCCCTCTAAGCCATGAAGCAAAATCACTAGCTTGTTATTGCCCTGTTTCACCCAATCGAGGTCAACAAAGTCTCCATCTGCCAGTTCTAACCTTTCACGAGAATATTGCACACCATCTACCTGTCTAAAAAAGCCAGGTATGATGGTCTGCAATTGGCCATTGAATAGCCACGGTGGATTTTCTTTATAAGAGTCGTTTATATGCGATGACATGATCTATATAGTCAATCGTCTACTCTTCTTCAGACTTATCGTCTGTAGTATCTGTCTTGCTTTCTTCAGTGCTTGTATCTGCATTATCATCAATAACTTCTGCGTCTACAACATCCTCATCATCGCTGTCCGATTCTCTAATAATGGCCACATCACCAATATTCTGATCATCTTTTAGCTTGATCACCTTCACACCTGAAGTCGCTCTACCCATAGTACGGATATCGTTCACACTCATACGTATAATGATACCGTCTAATGTCGTGATCATCATATCATCTCCTTCCTTCACAGCTTTCAGTGCTACTAATGCACCTGTCTTAGCATTGATGTTCATCGTCTTCACTCCTTTTCCACCTCTATTCGTCACACGATAATCATCCAAAAGTGAACGCTTTCCATTTCCTTTTTCAGAGACTACCATAATGGTTACTTCTGGATCGCTAGGATCGACAGTGATCATACCGACCACGCCGTCATCATCTCCATCCAAGACAATACCACGCACCCCAGCAGCGGTACGTCCCATAGCACGTACTTTCTCTTCTGGGAATCTAATGGCTCTACCGCCTTTATTGGCAATCAGAATTTCCTGCTTACCGTCGGTAAGTTTCACTTCCAATAGTTGATCGCCTTCATTGATGGTGATCGCCTGGATACCATTCGTTCTTGGTCTAGAGAAAGATTCACAAAGCGTCTTCTTGATCAATCCTTTCTTCGTACAAAAGATGATATAGTTGTTGTTCAGGAAGTCTTCATCTTTCAGATCTTTTATCGTGATATATCCTTTGACTTTATCTTCTTTAGGCAGCGACAAAAGATTTTGAATCATTCGACCACTGGACACTTTACTCGCTTCGGGTATCTCATAGATACGTAGCCAGAAGCACTTACCGCTATTGGTAAATAATAGCAAGTGATTGTGGGTGTCTGCCACAAACATATGTTCTATATGATCTTCACTCTTCGTTTTAGAACCTCTAGATCCTCTACCGCCTCTACCTTGTGTCTTATACTCAGAAGTCTTAGTACGCTTGATATAGCCTGAGTGACTCATCGTAACAACTACCTTATCATTAGGGATCATATCTTCGATATTGATCTCTCCTTCGGCATGTGTTATCTGAGTTCTTCTCTCATCACCATATTTATCTTTGATCTCTGTGAGCTCTTCAACGATGATAGCATTTTGACGATCAGAACTTGCAAGTATGTCTTTCAAGTCCTTGATTTGGTCTTGAAGTTCATCAAATTCAGCTCGTACTTTTTCACGCTCTAGGCCTGTCAACTTTTGCAGTCTCATTTCCAAGATCGCCTTAGCTTGTACCTCAGTTAGCAGATTGTCACCTTCAGGGAAGAAGTTTTCAGATTGTGTATCGATCAATGGTTTGAATTGCTTCCAGAACTTAGCTTTGTCGGTTACAAAATCTCCTTTCATCAGTTTCAGCTTCGCCTCTTCAGGAGTAGCACTGTTTCTAATCAAGGTAATCACTGCATCTATATAATCAATCGCTACTAGAAGCCCCAACAAGACATGGGCACGCTCCATTGCTTTGTTTAACTCAAACTGCGTTCTACGTTGTATTACTTGGAGTCTAAACTTGATAAACTCAGCAATCAAATCTTTGAGTGACAACTGTATAGGTCGTCCATCTACTAGTGCGATATTATTGACACCAAAAGAACTCTGCAATGGTGTGTACTTGTACAATTTACTGAGCACCACTTTTCCAATAGCGTCCTGCTTGAGTTCAACCACTAGACGCAATCCAGATTTTCTATCTGATTCGTTTCTAAGTGCACTGATCCCCGTCACACGGCCATCTTTATAGAGGTCTGCAATTTTCTTTTCCAGTACATTGGTATTCACTTGGTATGGGATCTCAGTGATAATGATGCGCTCACGACCATTCTTGCCTTGCTCTATCTCTGCTTTTCCTCTCAGTACTACTCTACCACGACCCGTTTCAAAAGCTTCACGTACACCTGATGTACCATATATTATACCACCTGTTGGGAAGTCAGGCGCTTTGATGTGTTCCATCAAACCATCTAGGGTGATATCCGGATTTTCAATCGTTGCGATTACACCATCTACTACTTCGCTCAAGTTATGAGGAAGCATATTGGTAGCCATACCTACAGCGATACCTGAAGAACC
Organism: uncultured Saprospiraceae bacterium; assembly: GCA_938022165.1. Taxonomy (GTDB): domain Bacteria; phylum Bacteroidota; class Bacteroidia; order Chitinophagales; family Saprospiraceae; genus JALZVN01. The sequence goes on from CALIEI010000221.1 coordinate 12,022, forward strand.
ATTCACAAGTAAGTTTGGAAACTTAGCAGGAAGTACGGTAGGCTCTTTTAGACTATCATCAAAATTGAATCTAAAATCTACTGTATCTTTCTTGATATCATCGAGCAGTTCACCAGCCAATTTATCCATTCTTGCCTCGGTATATCTCATTGCTGCTGGACCATCTCCATCGATGTGTCCAAAATTACCCTGCCCATCGATAAGTGGGTATCTCAACGACCAATCTTGCGCCATACGAACCATCGCGTCATACACTGAGGTATCACCATGCGGGTGATATTTACCCAGACATTCCCCTACCACTCTGGCAGATTTACGATGTGGTTTGCTAGCCTGTAGTCCAAGATCATTCATCGCGTATAGAATACGACGGTGTACGGGTTTTAGTCCATCACGTACATCTGGCAGGGCTCTACTCACGATTACAGACATAGAATAATCTATGTATGCACTCTTCATTTCGTCCTCAATATTGATCGGAATTATCCTTTCTGAAGCCATATATTATTTAGTAATTTGACAAGCTCGAAATTACGTTTTTTTTACATATTTAAGGGTATGATTGCCTAACTAAAAGTAGGTTTATTTAAGGCACAATAACGATGTAGGACTCACTATATATTTGCTTGATTATCCACGCTTTATACAATACACGTAGAGTCTACTTTAAGTGATTTTTGTATAGCTTACACAAAGTCTTGTTTTTTATGCCATTTTTAGGCTGCTTTGAAGGACATTTGGGGCCTACCTTCGCTGAAAAAGCGAAGGTCGCTACGATACGTAGTTCGCTATTCGCTGTGCCACCGCTAAAGCTATGGCGACACGCGCTCAGTCCTTCGGACTCCCGATAAAAATCGGGCCTACTCCTCATCGCTAGTCCGGAAAATTGTCTATAAAGAACTCTTAGCTTTTGTACTTCTTTGTCTCCTTTATGCTCTTTGTGTTTAACTGAGAGAGCGATATTTTTCTTACCACAAAGGCACAAAGTGAATCACAAAGATCACAAAGCTTAATTTTCTTTTGTGTTCTTTGTCTCCTTTATGCTCTTTGTGTTTAACTGAGTGTTCGATGTTTTTTTTACCACAAAGACACAAAGTGAATCACAAAGACCACAAAGCTTAATTTACTTTTGTGCTCTTTGTTTCCTTTATGCTCTTTGTGTTTAACCGAGTGTGCGATGTTTTTTTAACACAAAGCCTGTACGACTCAATTGAGGCGTGAATCAAAGTGAATCACAAAGGCCACAAAGCTTCTATTACTTTTGTGCTCTTTGTTTCCTTTATGCTCTTTGTGTTTAACCGAGTGTGCGAGGATTTTTTTTACCACAAAGCCTGTGCGACTTAATTGAGGCGTGGCACAAAGTGAATCACAAAGATCACAAAGCTTGCCTTACTCTTTTGTGCTCTTTGTCTCCTTTATGCTCTTTGTGTTTGACCGAGTAAGAGTAGCTTTTTATCATAAAGTTTGTGCTACTCAATAGAATCGTAGAGGCATTTAGCTTTCTAACCCATCCACAAACT
>CALIEI010000222.1 GCA_938022165.1 uncultured Saprospiraceae bacterium
ACTCATCCAGAAGACCTTCCAAAAATTGCTAATCACCAAAAGCATATGAAAACACTCAAAGATGGTGAATTTGCTTATTTAGAATACAGACTAATTCATAAACGTACTCGTGAAAGCATTTGGATCCTATCGACTGACAAGGTCAATGAAAGAGATGCAAATAATAAAGTAATAAATATTTTGGGAGTAGCTCAAAATATCACGGAATCTAAAAAAATGAAATTACTTGTGGAGCAGAGTGAAGAGCGTGCTCGGCTTGCTATACAAGGAACAGGTGCAGGGCTTTGGGAATGGAGTGATATCTATAACGATGATGCTTGGTGGTCTCCCCAATTTTATAAATTATTAGGCTTAAGTCCTAAAACTACCAATGCTTCATTTGGCATGATCCTAAATCTTATTCACCCTGATCATATTGAGTATTTTCAAGATGAATTGAATGCGCATCTAACTAAAAAAAAGCCACTAGAAATAGAAATTAAAATGCAATCCAAAAGAAAGGCATATCGCTGGTTCAGAATTAACGTTCAAGCTAGCTGGGATCGCAAGAACAAACCTGAAAAAGTGGTAGGAACTCTTCTTGACATAGATGGACAATATCGGAATAAAGAAATCATAGCAGAAAAACAAGAAAAGCTAGAAGCAATTTATTCTAATGCACCTGTAGGAATAATTTTATGTGACACTAAAGGTAAAATACAAGAAGTATCTAAAGGCTTCACAAAAATGCTCGGTTATACTCAAAAAGATCTCGCAAACAAAAATACTTTATCAATAACGCACAAAGAAGATATAGAGCTTTCAAAAAACAATCACGACATACTAAGAGACGGAAAAGTAAATCATGTCCAATTTGACAAGAGATTTATAGCAAAAAATAAAGATGTTATTTGGACTCATATCAGAGTAAAACCCATTCAAAAACAAGATGGAGAATATTATGTAGTTGCCATTATCAACGACATGAATGAGCAAAAGAAGGCAGAAATTAAAATGAAAAGACTAAATGAAGAACTTGAAAGATTCGCTTATCTGGCTTCTCATGACTTAAAAGAACCTTTGCGTACTATCTCTAGTTTAACAGAAAGACTGAGTAGCAAACATGGCAATCAAATAGGGGAAAAAGCAATGAAATACGTTGATTTGATCGAGAATGCCACATTACAAATGGAATCTCTTACGGGAGAATTATTAATTTATTCTCAGCTTGGTCAGGAAGTTAAAAAATACGCTAAAATCAACCTTAATTCGCTAATCAAGCAAATAAAAAGCAATCTCCAACAAAGTATTGATCAAAATAAGGCCAAAATTGAGTACAAAAGAATGCCAAATGTATATGGAGATCCGTTTCAAATTGGATTATTGTTACAAAATCTAATTAGCAACAGTCTAAAGTATAGAAAGAAAGCTTCTCCAATAATTCAAATATCATGTATATCCAATGAAACACATTGGGAAATATCCGTAAAGGACAATGGTATAGGTATTAAAAAAGAATATCACGACAAAATATTTGAAGTATTTCGTAGACTACATAACAAAAATGAATACGAAGGAACAGGTATTGGTTTAGCTAACTGTAAAAGAATTATTGATAATCACAAGGGTGAAATTTGGGTGAAATCGAGCCCGAAAAGAGGAGCAACGTTTATTTTTACGCTCCCAAAAAAATAGAAAATAATTAGACGCCAATGATAAATTGTATTTTATTAGTTGATGATGACCCAACTACTAATTTTTTAAATGAAGAATTAATTACAGACTTAAAAATTTGTACACATATAAAAGTTGCTTGGAATGGTCAAGAAGCTTTGGACTATATAAACTATAAAGGAAAATATAAAAATGCTGATAAGACAACTCACCCGAGACCAAATTTGATTTTTCTAGATATTAATATGCCTCTCATGGGAGGCTATGAATTTTTGGAACACTATTCTAAGTTACCTGAAGAGCGAAAAGCAGAAATAGTGATTGTCTTTTTGACCACATCTAATGCTCATGAAGATAAATTTCAATCTAAGGGGAATGAATTCATCTATGACTTTATTGAAAAACCGCTACGAAAAGACACCCTTCTAAAATTGAAAAACAAATACGATGAATTGTATCCAAATATAGCCACGCCCTAGTTATCTTGAGCCAACTCTCTATACTTGTTTTTAGCCCTAGATTTTGCTCTTTTTAACTGCATCTTAATAGCACTTTCAGATTTATTTAGTGCTTCTGCCATTTCTTTTATAGACATATTTTGTTGATACTTCATCAATATAATTGCTTTATCCTTTGATGAAATTTCACTCAAAGCTTTATCGACTGCCAAAAGAACTGATTCCTCAAGCCTAAAATCATGACTATCATCTGGTAGTAGTTCATGATAGGAATCTAGGCTAAATGCAAAAAATTTTTGCTCCTTCTTTTTTCTACGAATATAATCTATACAATGATTATACGTTATCGAATAGAGCCAAGTACTAAAACTCGATTTATGACTAAAATTTGAAAGGTTAAGATATATTTTTAGAAATATTTCTTGAGTTATGTCTTGGGCCAAAGCCTCGTCTTTTAACATCCCTAAACATTTGTTATATACTTTATCTGAATATCTTATGTATAATAATGTAAAATATGTTGTAGATCTATGCTCTAAATAAAGGTTTATTACTTCCTTATCAGACAACTCACTCGTACTTATACTTTCTTTTTTCAACTTAACACTTACTTATGACATCTGAAAGCTATTTAATTGAAAGCCAAATAAATAACCTTAAAGATTCTTGACATAAAGCTCAGCATTAGTAGCGTAAAAATTAAATAATCGCATCGCTAATTTGGGTTTAAATGTTGAAATAATACCTGTTTTTAAGCTTAAGTCCCCATACTCTGCGTAAATCCTTTTTGAGTAATGAGGTCTATGTTTGTCTGAACGATGTCTCCCATATTGTTACATGAATCAAATGCTTTAGTCTGATGATGCGTACTCAATTCATTTTTTAGTTTTTCAACTTTTTCTGGACTGCTGATTTTATCCTTACTCATAATGCTTAGCAGCATATCAAGTCTTGAGGATTCTCCTTTTGCACGGTTAGCTATCAGGGTTCTTTCCTCCAGTTGATATTGGTTCACCGTATCAGGATCCATTAAAGACATCCCCATTTTTATAATAGGATTATTCTCTCTGAAATATTGAGGCAGATAAAAACTTTTTCTTCCCTCATAGGATTGCTGATCAAAGTCAATAGCACGAATTCTATATTGATTGCCTTCTATATCAGGCGTAACATCTACTACATAATTATAAGAACGCATATCGCCGAGTAGTCTCACAAAGCAGCGTTCGTTAAATTTTACAAACTCCTTAGTTATTCTTGTTTGATCAAACTTAGGTACTGTTAAATTTTGTGCTACAAATCGATCACCTGGGATACCCGCAATGTGCTCTTCAATTAGCGTCTCTTGATCTACAAGATAAGTAATACGTTCTGGAGAAAGTATGTGCTCTAGCTCTAAGCCATAGATACGAGAAGCATCTGCCTTCTTGACATAAAAGTGATCGTAGTTGTCATTGTATCGGTTGATGATTCGAATGCGAAAAGGGTGCGTATTGCCAAAGCTGCACCAATCTATTCGAGCCACGGAAAGATGTTCAAGTACTTCGATATTTCCGTCAGTCTTCATCAGAGCATAAATCTCTGTCAAGGCAGCATGCAACTCTCTAGTGTCCGACTCACTATAATAAACAGTTTCCCATAAGGTATCTTCTCCGTTTACGTCTATTAGTGAGGCAGTATTATCAAAGCGCATAAGATCGCTATACTTAACCGGAAGGCTTGTTTCTCGGGTGAATTTCCTGAGATACATTCTCAAGGGTGCTTTTACAGCGAAACTTTTTTTCTTTTGAGATGGGATACCTGCGCGCATGACTATCGGTTTAATGGTGAGCTTTCAGTGTGGACTAAAGGACAAACAAAATCTTAAAATTAAATAAATCAAAAGATGTACCTCTTTTAATCCATTTAAATAAAAACGCAAAGAAAAAGCCAAGATGTATACAAATACATCTCGGCTTAATAGAAATTTGGTTTTTAAAGTGGTAAGGCCCTATAGTTTTATAAATTTTCTTACTCCTCTTTTTGATCCTTGTTGTATTTCGATAAGGTAGTAGCCCGCTGAAAATTGGCTAATATCTAATTCTATTTCGCCACCGACAAATTTGAAATCCAGCAGTGGACTTCCATCTATACTTATTGCCTTTAGATAGGCAGTTTCTTGGGAAGGTAAGTTTATAGATAGATTATCTGAGGCTAATGTAGGGTAAACATTTAACTCTAGAGCATTTTGGTCCAATGTATTTGTTAAATCAAGCTCAACTTCAATATTATCAACACAAAAATATAGTGGTGTATTGATCCCAAACATACCTACGTCTGAAGACCGCATAGTGACAGCAACACTATCCACAGCTCCTAGTCCACTCAAATCTAACCATTCCCACACGTCTAGTATATAGTCTTCGGCAGGATTACTTGAGCGAAAATCCGCTAGAAAAAATTCTACTGAATCCGTAGAAAGTACACCCTCATTATATCCTTTAAAAACAGCAGAAAAGAAATCAGGGTCTTCACCGGTTTCGCCACCAAATTTTTTTGCAAAGGCGTCTCCTTCTAGCATGCTTAAATAAGCATAGGTTCCATTAGTAATATACATTCCATTTACAACACCTTTAACAAGTTCGTTACCATCAGTTATACGAATAATATTTTCGCCAAACTCAAATGCTACTGCATAAGTTAAAGAGCCGTCCTGACCTCCTCCGGTGAATGAACTATACTGATTACTAAAACCAGGAGTAGTTACATCCGTAGTTGCCGAAATCGCCCAGCCAGACCAGCTGCCATAATTTGCATTAAAATTATTTGGTAGGGAGATAAATCCTGATTGAAAACCATCTCCACTCATATCTTGATTGATAAACTCTCCAGCTTGCAAACCAAAGTTTTCAAAGTCTGCCGTTGCCACTTGGCCAGACATCGTTACGGCTAGAAAAAGTAAAAAAATGTTTGTTGTAAAAATTCTCATATTTTAGTTTTATTAATTAATTCAAGGTTGATTCCTATATTAAAATTACGACCAGGCATAGCCCGCCGTTCTATTACTCTATAATTTGCATTCCAAAGATTATCCACTTCCAAGAATAGTCTAATGTTTTTAAGTTTATAGCTAGCACTAACACTTCCCAAATGAAATCCATCTAAAGGATCTATTATTGAGGTCACTCCTGACTGATATCGATGCGTATAGTTGATTCTATATTTTGGTCGCTCCCAGGCAATATTGGCCACCGCTTGGTGTAGGGGGGTATAAAAAATTTGTTCCCCTTCGTTGATCACTGGGTTTCGCAATGAAAATTCATAAGTCGCTATATTGTAGTTATAGGACAAGTGCACTAATAAAAGATTGTCTTCTCTACCCCATTTAGTATTGAGATGCGTTTCTATTCCTCTAGACCATACTTCTGGTAAGTTTAGTGCGCTAAAAAAATTACGCTCTTCTAGCAAGCCCCATTGTATCCAATTTTGGATATTATGATTGTAGATATTTATACCTGCTTTCCATTTATCAGAATGTTGAAAAGATATGGACAGTTCTTGACTCCATCCGCTTTCTGGTTTGAGTTCGGCATCACCACCTGGCGCCCAGTACAAATCATTTAATGCAGGCGTTCGAAAATGTTTATTTACAGACAGTTTGGTGTGCCATCTATTTTTAAATAAGTGCTGTATGATAGCAGTCCCACTGATAGGATTGAGCGTGTCGTCGATCAACTCTTCACGCAGACTTAAATAAAAGGACCAATCATCTAGCCATTTTTGATATTGACCGAATAGCGCCAATTGGTTTTGGCCTATATTGGTCACATAGTTATTTGTTATCGCTTGTGTATATCGATTACTTGCTCCTAAAGTCACTTGTTGACTTCTACCTCTTATGCTCGCCTCACTTTTAAGATACAATTGCTTAAAAATATTATCCCCAAATACAAAAGTTAAAGAGTCTACAAATTCATTTTGATTATACGATGCCGCAGCAATAGTATTAAAACTAATTTTTTCAGAAGTTTCATTTTTCCAAATGCCCTGCATCCTAATTGTTTTGTCTAAGACCTCTGCTTCACTTCTAGTCTGCACTGTAGTTGGTGGTATTTCTCTAGCATTATCTTGCGCCCAAATGTGAAAGGAAATGTCATTTTTCTCATTAGGTGATACACCAAAAGATTGCAGTAATGCCAACTGTTTACGCGCTGCATTGGTATTTTCTTTAACTGGTAAGTCTTCTCTAATTTGGTATTTAAAATTATGCTTTGCCGTCTCATAAGACAAGCGAGATGATGACCACCATTTTCCTTTGCTGAAATTATACCTCAAACCCTGATGATATCGCCCAAAACTTCCAAAGACTGTTTTGATATTTAATAATGGATGGTCTCTTTCCACCTTATTGTTGTTCAAAAACACACTACCCCCAATGGAGCCTGAGCCAAATCTTCCCGAATCTCCTCCTAAAGTGAGATCTACATCTTCAAACAGGTTTGCATTCAACAATGAGTAATCTAACAGCCCCAATGTAGAACCTATTAGCGGCATTCCATTCCAAACGGTGGCTGATCTACCAGCACCCGTTCCGCGCAGGGAAACGGTAGCCAATCCTCCACTACCAAAGCTTTTGACATAAACACTGCTAGACTTTTGCAAGAAATCTGATACGTCTAGACTGGCTGATTGTGCTATAGATTGTGCATCCCAGTTTTGTTTTACTGCTAATGGATTTACAACTACTTTCAATTCACTCACCACTATTTCTCCAAAATTATAAACCTGTGGCAATTCAGGGAGTGTATCCTGCTGTGCAATAACACAACAGAATTCCAAGAGAGCAAACAAGAGCAAACCTATACGGAAAGACATTTCAAATAAAAATATACAAAGGAAAATACAAGGACTGACACCAGTGGTTACTGATGATCCATAGGGCGAGGTCTCACCTTAAGAACAGTTCCTTACACCTTTCCTCCGAAAGCTAATGAATATGTGATTAGGCAGGTCTTCTGACTTACTCCACTTTTGCACCTTCCCATCCATTGGACAGTGGTATTTACACAAAAGCGATAAAGGAGCTTACAGCAGCGGGGACTGTTCCGGATT
>CALIEI010000223.1 GCA_938022165.1 uncultured Saprospiraceae bacterium
AATGATGTGAATGTTGAACAAGGTCAAACTTTTGATATTACTTTCTCAAGTAACAATTTTGAGGATATTGTAAGTTACCAGTTAGGAATGGCATTCGATATGGAAAGTATTTCCTTTGAAGGTTCATTTAAATCTGATCACGAAGAGCTAGCTGGAACTGCAATTGGGGAAACCGAAGCAGAACTAGGAAGGCTTAGAGCAAGTTGGTTTAGTTTGGACGGTGATGGACTTACAGTGGATGCCGACGAAAAGTTGTTTACACTTCGTTTCAAGGCCTTGACAAATATCAATAACATCTTAGATCATTTTGATTTTAGCAATAAAACTATACATACGGAAGCGCACAATGTAACTTTACAAAAGCTTGATGTGACATTAAACATTGATGAGCAAATTACTTCAACAGAGAATGAATTTTACGCTCAATATACTTTGGGACAAAACACTCCGAATCCATTCACAGAAGTAACACAAATAGAATTTACACTACCGCAAAGTATGTATGCTGAATTGACAATTACCAATACCCTTGGTGAGAGAGTTAAAACTATTGCTCAACAATTTAACCAAGGGCTTAATGTAGTCACCGTGAGACAAAGTGAACTAGGTAATGGTGTATTCCGCTATACGATTACAGCAGGTGATAGTAGTATTACAAAGAGTATGATTTCCTTAAAATAAATTGTACTGAATCAGGGCATGGGTTTTTTGGTTTTCCCGTGCCCTGATATTTGTTAAAACCAAATTAGTAAACACATTTTAAACACAGTAAGACTTTTATGAATCTTCCCATACGGGGAAGATAAAAATGAAAGCTTGCACAAACACACCATATAATGAAGGCCATTCTTTTGACCGTTTGCGGCTTCTTTATTTGCATGACCTTTTCATATTCGCAAGGTCTAACATTAAGTATTCCGAATAAACAAGCCTACAAAGGTGAAACTGTAGCCTGCGATATCCTTACTATAGGTTTCGATAGCATTGTTAGTGCGCAATTCTCCATCTCATGGAATCCTGATATTATAAGATTTGACGAATCAGAGTTGATCGATTTAGATCTTGTGGCAACGGGTATTTCTGATGCGGGTACGGGCAGTATCAACATTAGTTGGTTTGATATAGAAGGCGAAGGAAAATCCTTAAGCGATGGACAAACATTCTTGCGCTTGCACTTTACGGCGGTAGGCGAGATCGGAGATATTTCTCCAATCAATATTCAGGGCGATTCATTACAAATTCAAGTTTTCAAAGCAACTCCTATTCCTTTACAGTTTGAAGAAGTAATACTTACAGCTGAGAATGGATCAGTAGAAATAGTTGAAGAAGATCCACAGAATTCTTTCGAAATAACAGATATAAACATTGAAAATTTAAATTGTTTTGGCGATACAGATGGAGCTATTTCATTAAGCACAAATCAAGAAAATGTAAGCTACTCTTGGTCTGGCCCAAATGGCTTTTCGAGCAGTGAACTCATTATCGAAAATTTAGTTGCTGGAGAGTATATCTTTACTGTTTTTGATGACGATGGAGTAGTAATATTTACCAATACCTATATAGTTGCTGGACCTGCGGCAGAACTTAATGTTGCTGTTCTAGAGATACAAGCCTCTAGTTGTGCAGAAGCTACAGGCAGTGTCCAAATCGAAGTAGAAGGCGGCACAGCACCATATGAGTTTATATTAGACAATCAGGACCAGTTTTCTACTGGAAATATTTCCTCGCTTGCTTCGGGTATTTATCCAGTAACCATTTCTGATGCAAACGATTGTATTATTGAAACAACTTTTGAGATTCCTTCCGAAGGATCATTTGCGTTTAGTCTAGGCAATGATATAGAAGCATGCAATGGTCAAATAGTAAGCTTAAGTGCAGGGGTATTTGAATCGTACTCTTGGTCTAATGGTGCTAGTACTCAAGAGGTAGATATAGATCAGGCTGGTGAGTATATTGTAACGGTGACAAACGATACAGGTTGTTCAGCCATTGATACCATACTGGTCAATTACATAGACAAAATACAACTACAAATAGCGGAAACAGATATCATGATATGCCCTGGAGACTCTATTGAGTTAGCCGTATCCGGAGGCGTCAATTATGAGTGGATTGATCCTAATAATGAATTGACTGATACCCAAGGAAGTACCATTTTGGTGCATCCAAATGAAAACACAATTTATACAGTCATTTCAGAAGGAGATTGCGGAGCTGACGAATTAGAAATTCCGGTCGAGCTCTTTCAGTCCACAGCTACTGCTGGAGAAGATATGTGTATTGCAGAAGGAGAGTCGGTTACATTTGACGCAAGTGGTGGCGCCTTCTATTATTGGTCAGGTAGTGAGTATCCACTCAATGCTTATGACATTCCCAACCCCACAGCTTCTCCAGCGGATAGCACTCGCTACTTTGTCATGATAATAGATGATAACAACTGTACCACCTTCGACACAGTCAGTGTTTTTATTGCCAATGATCCTGCATCTTTTATTCCACATATCAATATGATTACACCCAATGGAGATGGTCAAAATGATGTATTAGACTTTGGAGACATTGATAAGTTCGGTACTAATAATATTCGAGTGTTTAATCGCTGGGGAAATATAGTTTACGAAAAACTAAACTATCAAACCGATGGAGATCGATTTGGTGGAATTTTCAAAGGTAAGCCGCTACCATCGGGCAATTACTATTATGTTTTGAGTTTTAGAAATGATCAACAAATCAAGCAAACCTTGACTATTGCAAGGAATGATTGAGTTGATCAGCGATATTATATTGTTTTAGAAAATGGTCATTGCGAAATGACTATGTGTTTATGTTTACTAATAAGCCAGTTCGTATTTTTTACGGACTGGTTTTAGTGAACGCAAAAATCAAAATAGATGAAGAAGCTGAAAAATGTATTAGCACTACTCATTATTGCTTTTGGCAGTATAGCTGTTATGCACGCGCAGCAATTGGCAGAACGCAGCACTTATGATGCCAATGCTTTTGTGTGGAATCCAGCCTTGACGGGCATATACGATTATTGGGAACTGGGCGCCACTTACAAGCAGCAGTGGGCGGCATTTGACGATGCTCCTCGTACTATTATGGCTTCCTTTCAGTATCCTTTCACAGATAAGAATATGAGTCTAGGTTTGTTTATGATGCATGACAAAACCCATCCGCTGCTTTTCAATTCGATAGGATTCACTTACAACTATCAGTTCAAGCTAAACTTATTTGATGAAGATTATTTATCCATCGGTTTGCTCGGCACCTATGGAGAGTATCGCTTAGATGTCAACAATATCATTGTTAGCGATAGCAACGATCCACTTACTCCTCTGGACGGTACAAGCAAGATCTCGCCTAATGCAGGAGCTGGATTTTTCTACACTACCAATAAAGACAAGTTTGACAGCAATACCTTTTACTTAGGTATGGGGATTCAACAATTGTTCAGTACCAATCTCAAATTTGATGGATCAGATCAAGAGATCAATTTCATGAGAGCGCCTCACGCCAACCTTATGCTAGGTGCCACGATTTTGGTCAATGCAGATACCTATATCGAACCATCTGCATGGGTAAATTATGCTTCCGAAAATCTATTTGACATAAATGCGGGTATCCGTCTTGAACAAGAAGATAGATTTTGGGCTGCGGCCAATGTCAATGTCGCGCAAAATTTTTCTCTCCAAGGAGGATTGATTTTAACGGACGGTTTTTTTGAAGATGGTCAGATGCGCATAGGAGGTATGGCTACCTACAACGTCGGCCCCTTGGGTTCAAGCCTAGGTCTCGGTTATGAATTTTATATAGCCTATCGTTTTTATAATTAGAATAATTTGGGCGATCCACTAACGTGGCCGGGCTCCTGCGGGCTCGCTATGCGCTCGGTATCCTGACGCCGATGTCGTCAGGACACGACTCCCTCTGGTCGTCCCCTACATATCCCTATCGCGGTTTGGTTGTTAGCTGCTAGCCGTTAGCTATTAGCCATTAGATTATTTTTCTTTCAAAATCCCGAACATGCCAGCACGTCATTTTCATTCATAACTCATAATTTTTCTACACTCAAATCCTTTAAATCCTACAATTTCCACTTTTAATTTCACCTTGCACCTTGCACCTTGCACCTTGCACCTTGTACCTCTTTTTCCTGTGAGGGATCGGAGTGATGCGAGGCTTTGCCGCAGCAGTCCTGCGCAGAGCAAGTAGGGTAGGCAGAGGGACCAAGTCACGCAGAGCCCGACTCCCGTTTGCGCTGGGAGGTGTGCAAGCTACGGGAGGCACAGCCAAAAAAAACCAAAACTAAAAAAACAAACTCACTATAGATTGGAACCGTCGACTTTGTGAAAAAATCATTAGCTTTGGATAAACGAATAATCATGAAATATATAAACACAATATTTTTCTTGGCAGCAATAGTGTCCTTGCAATCATGTGGTACGATGAAGATCAACAGACTCATGAAGGCACATA
>CALIEI010000224.1 GCA_938022165.1 uncultured Saprospiraceae bacterium
TATCATTCGAAAAATGGCATTGAATAGATTAAAATCTTTTGAAGATCCTAAAACTAGCATAAGGCGCCGATCAAGAAAGTGCGCTATGGACAATAAGTACTTAGAGAAAGTACTCCAAAATTGATGCGTTTTCCCTGGGGTTGCACCCTATCCTTTATGCTGTACTCCCTCCGGGAGTCTTAGATTGCGCTCAGTTGTTCTTTTGGATTCCAAATTAAAATCTTATTCAAATACCAGCCCAGGATGGGCGTTGGCATAAAGCAATGGGTGAAACCCATTGTATGGTGAAAGAATATTTGAAGTCCTGAAAGGACGACAGCGACTAAGTCTATATTTGCATGATTGATAGTTTAGGACTATCAATGAATTATCCTCTGCTATATGGTGAGCAGTAGATTTGGCGTCGTTCTTCTTGGACTCAATTTTTCGTTCTTTTTTAGATAGGGTTGCACCCTTTCCTTTAGGCTTTGCTCCCTCCGAGAGCTTAAATTTAGCCTCATTTTTTATGATTCAGAAATAAATAATGATTCAGAAATAAGCCTAGGATGCCTGTCCCGCACATATCGCGGGGGGCATTGGTATAAGGCAAAAATTGAAAATCCATTGTAAAGATTATCACTGGGTATTTAACCTAAATTCTGCAATTGTAGCAGTATAGCTATCTCCGTTTTTTGAAATAATATAGGTTTTTATTTGATTGCCATTTTCATCAAAAAATTGATTTTTCTGCTCCTTTTGGGCGATTGAATACTTGATGTGTTTGTAGATTTTGAATCTCGATGAACGAGTGTTATTGTTTCTTTTTTCGAAGGGAAATAGGTAATGATTTCTTCCTTTATAAGAGAATTGTCTTTGTCGTAACTTTTTTTGTGCGAAAGCCTGCCAGCTTTATAAAAGTAATTAATGGTTAAGGTTAAATTATCGTCTTGATAATACTCTTCTTTTTCAATTCCACTGTTATTGTATGTGTAATTTGTTTTTGAGGAATTTTTTCTTGTTGTATTTGGGCTATAATGGGTTCGACATATGTATCTATTTTCTTTATCAAAAAATAACTCTCCTTTTAGAAATTGATTTTCATAAGTTTCAATTTTGAATTCGTCATGATTAAGTTTATGAGTGTAAACTAAAATCTTGGTATTATTTTTTTCTCGTTCATAAGAAATAATATTCCCTAATGAATCGTAGGAGTAATAGTAATTACTATTATTGGTTAAATTTTTACTTTCAATTATTTTTCCATCGATGTAATTACGTATTTGAATTGGGTCAGATTGGATTTGATATTCTGAATTTATAGTGGTGGTATCAAAGTCTTCAATTGTTTCCTTATACAAAACTTCAGATCTAATGTCATCTGTGTAATCAAACAGATAGGTTGGATATTGATAGCTAATTTTTTGACTAAAGCCGGAATGAGAAATGGTGAAGATTACAAATGAAATAAGCAATGTTGATTTCATGAATATTGTTTTTGCTATTCTAAGATACATAAATACTGTAAGCCATACATGTCATTAAGTTAGATTAACAGAAATTTAGATAAAAAATCAATATCAATCTTTCTAGCTAATTGAAATAAACCTTTCTTTTTTCCACTCGAAAGACTGTCGCAAAATATAAGACAGACGATGTGTAGTAAAATATTAAAGCCATAGCGTGCCTGTCCAACTCGCAGAGGTGGGGCGAAATATTAAAGCCCAGGGCTTGCAGCCCTGTGTAAATCGTGCGAAATATCCCATTTGGCGCAATTTTTCATTTTCAAAAATCGTGATGAATGGCTTCCATGGGCACACCTCCAAATTTCATAACCAACCCATGCGATAGAGATAGAAGCGATATGAGGTGCCTAATGCCTCTAGTAGACAAAGGAGAGACGACGGCTCGATAGAGACTAGATACGACTATTGTCTACTGAGGAAGTAGGTGCCGAATACAAGCGGAAAGCTCGACTGCGACCCATATCTGGGGCTGTAAATCTTCAAATAGCTACTTTAAAACCTCCATTGGGTGTAGTAGTCTCGTCGCTAAAAAGTCGCAGGATCGCCCATAAACTCATCGTTTTCATCATCAAAACGCTGAAATATAGGTGAACAATAGCCTGTTAAACATGTTTTTAGTGGACGTGGCTTGCAAATAGCAAGATTGTATTAAATTTACTATAATGAAGGATAAGACATCAACTCCAAATATCAAGGAAATTATGCCTGATGAGGACCCGACGGCGAGTAGTAGAAAACAGGATCATATCGAGATGTCGTTTCGCTCGCAGGTGCTGAAGGATATGAAGGACGAGCGCTTCTATTACGAACCGCTATTGGCTGCGCATCCGGAAGGCAAGTCTACTTCCGAAATTTCATTTTTGGGAAAGCAAATGAAGGCGCCATTGTGGGTGTCTAGTATGACGGGTGGGACAGAGCTGGCAAATAAGATCAACACGAATCTAGCAAAGGTCTGTGGCGAATATGGACTAGGCATGGGTCTGGGGTCTTGTCGCAAGTTGCTGACAGATGATACTTACCTAAAGGATTTTCAGATGCGTCCGTTGATGGGCGATGAGGTTCCGTTTTTTGCTAACTTAGGAGTAGCTCAAATAGAAGAGTTGATCGCAACAGATAAGTTGTACCTGATAGATGAATTGCTGAAGCGTCTGGAGGTAGATGGGCTCATGGTACATGTCAACCCCTTGCAAGAATGGCTGCAGCCGGAGGGAGATCGATTTGCGAAGTCTCCTGTAGAGACGATAGCGCAATTGTTAGAAAAGGCGTCCTATAAAATAGTGGTCAAAGAAGTAGGCCAGGGCATGGGCCCGGAGTCGTTAAAAGCGCTGATGCAAATGCCGATAGATGCCATAGAATTTGCTGCTATGGGCGGCACCAATTTTTCGAAGTTAGAATTGTATCGTGGAGATACGATGCGTCAAGAAATATTTAGTAATTTAGCCTTAGTGGGGCACACTGCCGAGGATATGGTGGGATATGTAAATGCCATCCATGAGAAATTAGGCGATAAGGTGGCTTGTAAAGAATATATTATTTCAGGCGGGGTAAAGAGTTTTATAGATGGCTATTATCTAATGTCAAAGCTCAATGCCAAAGGAATTTATGGACAAGCGTCAGGGTTTTTGAAGTATGCAGTAGAAAGCATTGACGAGCTGCGGGCCTATACGGAAGCTCAAATACAAGGATTGGCTTTAGCCGAAGCTTACCTAAGAATAAAATAATACCATACTGTCATCAATATTGTAGAATGAGTAAAAAGACGATTTCGGGTTTTTCGAAACTTTCTAAGAGAGGGAAGATAAAATGGATAGTTGAAAATTTTTTCAAAGATCCAGAAGCAGTTACGAAAGAACTGACAAGCTACTGGCATGGTAATGCTGCGCAGCAAAAAGTGCTCGACGGCTTTAGTGAAAATACCATTTCTAATTTTCCTATGCCATATGGTGTGGCGCCCAATGTGGTGATCAATGGGAAGACCTACTGTGTACCCATGGTGATAGAAGAGAGCTCAGTAGTCGCTGCTGCTTCTAGTGCGGCTAAGTATTGGATGAATCGTGGAGGATTTAAAGCAGAGGTGTTGTCGACTACTAAGGTGGGGCAAGTACATTTCGTGTGGAAAGGAGATCATCAAAAGATAAATACTTTTTTTGAAGCAACTAAAAGTGAATTGCTGAAAGACGTGGCGCATCTATCGGAACGTATGGAGTCGCGCGGTGGTGGCGTAAGAGGGATGGAGCTTTTAGATTTTACAGCTCAGCAAGATGGGTACTATCAGATCAAAGTCTACTTTGAGACTTGTGATAGTATGGGAGCCAATTTTATCAATTCTATATTGGAGGCGCTGTCTACTACTTGGTCATCACGAATCAAAGGGAACGATAGTTTTAGTGAGGAGGAGAAAGAGGTAGAGATAGTGATGTCTATTTTGTCCAACTACACGCCGGATTGCATAGTGCGAGCGAGTGTGTCTTGTTCGATTGCGGAGCTAGATCCCAAAATGACAAAAGAGGAATGCCGCGCTTTAGCCAAGCGATTCGAAACAGCGGTAAAAATAGCGCACATAGATCCTTATCGTGCGGCTACGCATAATAAAGGTATATACAATGGAGTGGATGCGGTGGTCTTGGCTACGGGTAATGACTTCCGAGCAATAGAAGCTTGTGGACACGCCTATGCTGCGAGATCGGGTTCGTATAGTAGTTTGAGTTATTGCGAGGTGAAAGATGATCAATTTCATTTTTGGTTAGACTTACCCTTAGCGGTTGGTACAGTAGGCGGTTTGACGAGTTTGCATCCGATCGCTAAGCGTTCTTTAGATATGCTAGGAAATCCAAATGCGGAAGAATTGATGGAGGTGATCGCCACTATAGGTTTGGCACAAAATTTTGCAGCTTTGAAATCCCTAGTGACTACAGGTATCCAGAAAGGGCATATGAAAATGCACCTACTCAATATTCTTAATCATTTGGAGGCAAGTGAAAAAGAGGTGGAGCAAACAGTGGCTTACTTCAAAGAGAAAGCGGTTTCTTTTTCTGGGGTGAGAACATTTTTGGATCAACTGAGAGGAGTGCAAAAGGCGGTTAGTTCTTAGTAATTGGCATTTTGCTTAACAAGTTTTATTTTCACAAATTTATTCTCAAATCTTAGTTTTTGTATAATCTATACAGTGGGCGTGCAAATGGTAAACTGCTGTTGACAGCAGAGTATCTCGTATTGGACGGAGCTCGTGCTTTGGCATTGCCTTGCAAGTATGGTCAGTCCATTGCTATCAATTCTTTTGAATCTGCTACTAGAAAAGTGATTTGTGAAAGCTATGACCAAAATGATGTGTTATGGTTTCGGGGAGAATTTGATGTAGATAAGATGAAGCTTGTGTCTACTACTGATGAAGATATAGCGAATCGATTTTTAAATTTACTTCAATTTATGTCCTCGAAAAATGCAGCGCTTTTTTCTGAGGCCCAGGGGATAAACATCAACAATAAGATTGACTTTGATAAAAATTGGGGATTGGGCACAAGTTCTACTCTGATTCATAATTTGGCGAGCTGGGCTGGAGTAGATGCATATGAGTTATTGGAACATAGTTTTGGCGGATCGGGATATGATCTGGCATGTGCGGCGGCTAGGAGTCCGATTTTATATAAAAGAGATAGTCCTGCGCCACGTTTTAATTCTGTAGATTTTTATCCACCTTTTGCGGATCAAATTTATTTTGTTTACTTAGGTAAGAAGCAAAATAGTCGAGAGGGGATTCAGAATTATAGAGCGCAAGAATTGGGAGACAAGATCGTTCATGCCATTGCTGAAGTGGAAGAGCTTAATGATAATATACTAGCTGCAAATACGCTTGCCGATTTTGAAGAAAGCATCGAAGAGCATGAAAGTATTATTTCGAACATCATCGGATTACCGAAGGTGAAAGATTTATATTTTGAAGATCTTGATGGGGTGGCTAAATCGCTCGGTGCTTGGGGTGGTGATTTTGTATTGCTAACTTATGATGGGGCCGTATCTGATCTGCGCAGCTATTGCCAACTTAAGGGCTTTGACGTTGTTATCCCCTACAAAGAAATGATTCTTTAATTCCGAACAAATAAGTGATTGATATATGCCTAAGTGGAATGAAGCAAGAGTAGTTAAGATAGTAGAGGAGACTGCGAGCACGAAGCGGTTTTTCTTAGAACCACTTGATGGAGGGGCTGTCGATTTTGTGCCTGGGCAATTTATAACTTTAGATCTACCCATCCACGAAGTCAGACAAAAGCGCTGGCGTTCTTATTCCA
Source organism: uncultured Saprospiraceae bacterium (assembly GCA_938022165.1). GTDB lineage: Bacteria > Bacteroidota > Bacteroidia > Chitinophagales > Saprospiraceae > JALZVN01. Next base: position 5,789 of record CALIEI010000224.1, read on the forward strand.
TTGCCAATGCCCCATCTGATGATGGATTGCTTGAGCTATGCATAGTGAAATTGGAAGGAGGACTAGGAACAACTTACTTATTTGAATCTATAGCGGATGATAGTATTATTAAGTACAAGGCACCTGCGGGCGTATTTACTTTGAAAAAACCTATCGAAAGGGATTTGGTATTGATTTGCACCGGAACAGGTGTGGCTCCTTTTCGATCAATGATTCATGATATATACAATCAAAATATTCCGCATCAAAAAATACATCTCATATTTGGGACGCGGACCAAAGCGGATATTTTATACCTTGATGAGTTTGCAGACTTAGCAGCTAAGCAGGATTCTTTTTCTTATACCGTTTCACTTTCTAGAGAAGAGGAATTGCCAAATGATGATTCTGATGTTAATTGGTTGAGAGGCTATGTGCATCAAGCCTACGAAGATGCTTATAAAGAGCTTAGAGAAGATGTTCAGTTTCTGATTTGCGGTTGGCAAAACATGGTGGATGAGGCTGAGGCGAACTTAAAAGGTATGGGCTATGCTGATCGCCAGGTGAAGGTGGAGCTCTATGGGTAGGGCTTGATTTTTTAATGAACTTATTCTATTAGAGAGGTACGTCCGAAAAATTATTTGATTACAAGAGCAGGGTAAAATGATTTGGGAGTGCCGCCATCCCAAAAAAAGGGAGGCGTCGTGTCGTCCGCTGTATCCCGAGGCAGTAGAGCAGTAGTAGAGACGCAATGCATTGCGTCTCTACTACTGCTCTACAGCCTCGGGAT
>CALIEI010000225.1 GCA_938022165.1 uncultured Saprospiraceae bacterium
TCCAATCCATACTATAAATACAATTTTTAATTTATATTCAATATCAACAATTAGTCGATAAGAGTTTCCTTTAATATTAAAAACAACTCTTTTTGATGTTAAAATTGATGCGCTTCGATATTTCTCTTTTAATTCTGAAGCTTTATTCCAACCTCGATTCTCCTCTAAGATAATAAACAAACCCAAAATCCCCCTCTCCCAAACCCCTATAAACAATACATTATCCCGTATACAATCGTTTACAAACGTAACTACCCGTTTATTACACGACTCTGGCTTGGATAGGCTCCCATCTTTGCATCGTCGATCAATTGGTATCGGCAAGTACAATATCCTTATTAGTTAATTATTAAAATTTCAAGTCATGAAAAACATTTGTAATCAAGTTCAACTTATCGGAAGATTAGGCGCGAAGCCTGAAATGATCAAATTAGAAAACGGCAACAGCCTGGCCAAAATGAACCTCGCTACCAACGAGTATTATAAAAACAAAAATGGAGAGAAGGTGGAAGACACCCAATGGCACAGGCTCATCGCATGGGGCAAACTCGCAGACAATATGGTCGCCTTATTAGACAAGGGACGTGAGGTAGCCATCTCAGGTAAGATCACTTATAACACCTATACCAACAAGGAGGGGCAAACGGTGTATACCACGGAGATCGTAGTGCAGGAATTTATGTTGATTGGTGCTAGAAAAAGTAGCGTGGCTGCTTAGGCGGTTTATTAGGATTGCATAATTCCATTTGTCATAATAGGGCAGCGTCCAGTTGGGCGCTGCATTTTTATTAAAGGAATAATGCTGAGTCATGATTTGTTAGAATAAATCTATTATAGCGACATAAGAATTTTTGTATCTTCCAAAAAGTAATCTTCTAATTCTTTATGAGTCATACATCGAATTTCTTTAGGTGTCTATTCATTTCTCGTTCAACTTGTTCAAAAGGTGGCAAATTGTGAATTTGATCTCTCATTGATTTGCCCCACCTTCCTTTATATTGTGGCAGACGCTTTTCAATTGATTTATGAAAATCTGATGGGTCTATATTTCTCGATGCACACTTCTTAGTAAATTCTGAAACGAAATAATCGATATTCATTCCATGAATTTCGAGTAAATACCAAATATCATAATAATCTCTAGGCTGCATTCTTTGCATTGTGGATCTCAGCTTTTCTATCAACACTTCTTCCAAAGAATAACAAAGCAGTTTATAATTTTCTAAATCCGAATAATTAATTATGGCTTGTTTAGTAACAGGATCAAATATTAATTTTTCACCTCGAGAAATATCAACTTTCACTTTTTTATTAGAACCATCTCCACCAAATGGACCGATATAGGACATGTAAAAGTTCATTCCACCATCATCGTGATCATTTTGATCTATAATTTCAAGAGGTATGTTTGCTTCTTCTTTTAAAAATTCAAAAACCTGATCAAACCGTTCTTTAAGTTTCTCATTTGATAGATCTGCAATCAATGTGAAATCAAGATCTTCGGAGTATCTATAATCATCAAAATATACCTTTTTTAATACTGTCCCTCCCTTAAATACAATTTCTCTTGATAATTCAGAATGATTACCAACACCACATAATATCCAAGACAAGATATAGTCCTTTTCAATTTGAGAATCTCTAACTCCAATTTTATTTGCCCATTTTTATACTTCACCTGGTTTAATCATGTATATAAAGCGGACTTAATTGTTTCTTCATCAATGTTTTTCAATATTTTCCATCTTGATAGTAATTTACCATCTTTTGGCAATTCAGTATCTAAGGTAGCATAAGAGTTCGATCTCAAAGTCAATAAAGACTTGGTTATATCTGTTGGTATATCCAATAATTCAAGGAGATACCCCAATCTTTTAATTACCGACTGCGATTTGAATTGGATAGCATAATTAAGAAGTTTACCAAAGTCCAGTTTGTCCCTTGACTCGTAGATGGCTTTAGCTATCCCTACTATTCCTCCTGCATAATCCGGTTTGAATAGGCAGTCAATAATAGTCTTTTCTAAATCCGAACACAATACTTTATCAAATTGATTGATCCATATCTTTTTACTTCCAAAAAAATGATCCTGATTGTGATATATGAATTGAAACTCTATTCTTTTAATATTTAGTTTTGATTTTTTCTGTTGTTTTGATACAACTATTTGTTGTTTTAGTGAGGGTTGAGTTATTAGATTGTGTATTTGCAATGCTGAATAATAACCAATATAATATTCAGCAGTGTCAACTATGTTTTTGGTCAGCTCATGCCATTCTGGAATATATGTCGAGCTTGTTTCTCCAAGAGGTATAATTCCATATAAACCTTCTTTAAGTCTTGATATTTTCCCTCTTTTTGTCATATCACTCAATAGTTCTCTTATCGAACCTTTCGATACTTCCGGAAACTCATGATATACCTCTTCTATATGAAAACAAGTTTGGCCTCGTTCCATAAATAGTGAAATTAGCTTTGTTGAATTGAATTTCATTTTTTATGTTTCATAAGCTTAGAATCAGCTAAAACCTGATTTTAGTCATTTCAAAGGTAATAATATTTTGATATAATTATGTTTTATAAGCCGAAAATCAGGATAAATCTGATTTTAGTCATATGAAATATAGTTTTTGGAAATATTTGGCTCTATTTCACCTCTTAATCAAAAAGAGTAAAGGCGTTAATGCGATTACCCCTTTTTATCTAGATAAATCAACGATTAAAAAATTGCGTCAATCTTCTCCCGTAGCTCATTTTCAAAACTAGAAGAAGCAAAAGTGTCATTACCAGCTATATAGATCGTAGTTCGGATAACAATAAGATCGAGACTAGAGAGGTAAAAATTTTGGCGCATGAGAACCAAGTCCAATTGGCATTTTGATAATGTTATCGTATTGACACGAAAATGCAATAAACAATTATAGTAGGTAATAAAATTTTAGGATACGCTTTATGGACTGATTATTATTAGCTCTAAGTAACTTATTATGCTGAAATTTTATTTCAAATTTCAATCTTAATTTCTACGGGCGAGGCGGTTCAGCCAGAGCCCTAGCGGACAAGCGGTAGTAGCGGTATATCCCTTGATGGCGAATTTTCTTCGCCGCCAAGGGATGTAGTAGCGGATGACGCGACCACTGATATGCATGATCATGCGCGACAGCAAAATGATCATGTATATCACGTGGATGGCCCCAAATCATTTAGATATTTTTCTTAAGTAAGAGGCTGATGCAGAAAATATGTTTTTGGATGTGGGGCCATCCCGTGATCGTCACTTGTCTACCGCGGTAAGACAAGCGCCTCACTCGGGACCAGGCTCTGCGATGGTATCCGTGCTGCGCACCCACGAGTCCCGAAAGTGTTCGGGATCGTGGCATCTCCGATCCTTTGTCCGGGGATCTTAGCTACCGATATATTTCTTGCATAATTTTTTAGGGGAGTGACTAGGACTTGGCAATTCCATTTTAGCGATGCACGATGAAGGTTTTGGATGCTAGATAATGATTTATAAATATTATTCGTGTGGGTTTTTATCGTACTTAGACTGACTGCTAGTTCAGAAGCGATCTCTTTGTTGGTTTTGCCCTCACTTATTAAATCAACAATCTTTTTCTCTTGATTTGTTAATCGTTCCAAGGGGTCTATTTTTCCCTCAGCCTTTGGCTTGTTAAAAATAGTAATGGAAATAATTACCCCTATAGAAATG
>CALIEI010000226.1 GCA_938022165.1 uncultured Saprospiraceae bacterium
TAGACTCAGTGATATTATAATGAGTTTGTACAACTTCATTTGGGGAGACTTCTGCAGTTGGTACTTAGAAATGATCAAGCCAGAATACGGTCAGCCTATCGATCCTGAAACTAAACAAGAAGCTTTACATTTTTTCGAACAATTGATGACTTTGCTTCATCCATTTATGCCATTTGTTACCGAAGAGATCTGGCATAAAATCAAAGATAGGGAAGATGGCGAAGATTGTATAGTGAGTCCATATCCGGGCAAGACGACATTTGACGAAGCTCAGATCAAAAAAATAGAACAGGTAAAAGATTTAATTTCTGCCATCCGTGATGCAAGATCTTCTAATAGCAAAAGCCCAAAAGAAAAGCTAGTGCTTCAAGCTTTAGCGTCTGAAAATACCAACAAGCTATTTGCTAGCGATAGTGTAAAAGGCTTGGTGACCAAAATGGCTAATTTAGAATCACTTAGTTTAGTAGCTGAAGAACCTGCAGACATGCTTTCGTTTATTTCTGGCGCAGATAGTTATTTTGTGAATATTGAAAAAGAAATAAACATTGAAGAAGAGTTGGTTCGTTTAAACACTGACTTAGAAAGAAATCAAAAACTATTGGCTTCAACGGAGAAGAAACTTTCTAACGAACGATTTGTAGCAAATGCGCCAGAGCAGGTTATTACCAATGAGCGCAAAAAGCAAACGGACGCTCAGCAAAGAATCGAAATTATCAAGAAAGAAATAGAAAATCTTACTTAGTGTAAGACTACTAATTTAGTACTTGAAATTACCTTCTCGCTCTTGTAAGTGAGGAGGTAATTTGCATTTGGGAGTTCACTACTATTAATTTCAATTTCCGTTTGATTGTCACTTAGCTTAAAAGATCTTACCAAGGAGCCATCTATTGAAAACAATTCTAGGCTTGCATCTTTTTCTAAATTAAAGTTAAACTTAATTGTAGCGCTATTATCTGTTGGATTGGGAAATACCCGAATGCCATCTTGAATTATAGTCTGATTAGTCGCAAGACTTTCACATTCTTGATTAATTGTAAACCCGATGTGGGGGGTAACACAGCCACCAAATGCCAATGTGTTATAATCTGGTGTACTTCCAATTTTACTCATAGCTGCAAAACGATTTTTTCCTGCCAATAAATTTGCTTGGATCATAGCATCATAATTTAAAGAGGTATTAGCAGAAACACCAAATAGGTTATAATTGAAAGTAGTACTGTAATCAAGCGCTAAAAAATAGTGTTGATTGTCTCTTAAAGGTATGTTTACTTCATCAGAGAAGAGCGATTCAAGTTTTATAGTATTTGATTCATTTCCATCACTACCAGTTACTCCAAACTCTTCAGACGCGATTAAAGTGTATTCGTCCTCTGTAGCTAAATTAGGGGATTGAACATTATTCCATTCAAATAAATTTACGGTGACATTAATTCCATCATTATTCACTATAATATCATTTCCATTCAATTTACCAAGGAATTCAAAATTGGGTATTTCAAATACGACCTCGTCTAAACAATATGCTGCTCCATTGGGTACAAAAAAGTGATTTGCAATGGCCCAGTTTGGTTGAATTGAATTGGTTTGATCAAATTCAAGCGGAAAAAGTGAAGAGGTGAACTGATCAGGTTCAAACTTTGAAAACTCTGATTCAGTAATTATAAAACCATATTCAAAGTAATTGTCTTCAGGATTTTCCTCCTCAGCAATTCTGTCTGTACTGTAAGTAATTTTAAAATCGCCTACTCCGGTTGTATGAAAGTAGGGAGGAAATTGGACGTCTTCTATTATTTGAGAATCCCTTAGGGTAGGTATAATGATAGCTTCATCGTATACAATTGCATTGTTCTGTGTATTTATAACCTGTGCTCGTATTTCAACATTATCTTGGCTTGCCTTGCCAAAATTGGCAACATCTGTCAGAAAGTAAGCGGTATCTATTTGACTGATGGGTGTTTTATAATTAGGCATAATGGCATGAAATAACGAATTTGGACTGAGGGAAAGGTCTAAATCTGGTAGTGGATTTTCGTCCGTCAATTGAATATCGTCTATACTCCAGTGGTATTCATCATTGCCAGTCCAACTCCATTGTAAAAATACGGCTGGCTCATTTGCTGCAACTTCACTTATATCTATAGTAATTTTTTCTGCATTCTTTGACCATCTTTTAAAGCCGGGTGATGTCGAACCTGCAACTATTAGATTTTCATGCAGTGTATAACTAGTCCAGTTTTCTTTATCGGTACTAACATTGAGTTGGATATTCCCCTTAGTATCATTGAAGAATAGCCCTATATGGGAATTGAAAATCACATACACATTTTCTTTCCCCATACAATTTATGCTATCAGTAGTGAGCGTAACCAAAAAGGATTTTGAGAATACTTCATTTAGGAATGGGTTCAATACACAGGTAGCGTAACCATTTTCGGGGCTATCAGATTTGAAGTGTGTTTGAAAGCCATTGGGTTCATCATTAAACTCATGAGGACAAGTAGCGTCGTTTCCAACTGAATATTGTGTTGTATCTGGACAGTAGCTCCAACTAACACCGATTTCAGAAGGTTCATCGATTTCCCATTTCACAGGTATTCCATTGGCAAAATCTTCAGACCAAAAACAATTTTGAGCATTTGTCAAAGTATAAAAACTAAGGCAGATAAGGGTGATTAGTGGATACCTCATACTAAATTTTTGTATTCGTGTATTCCTAAGATAGGGTTTTTGATTTAATTTAAATATTTAAATTTTTAAAAAGTCAGGATTACGGCATTGTTAATAAATATAGACTCCAAAAAAAAGGGATGCTGGGTAAAACCCAACATCCCTTTTAGTATTATTTTAATTAAGATTATTGACTTACAACAAATTTCTTTGTTTGTACTCCATCCTCAGTGTTGATGTGGATCATATAGATACCACTTGCTAAGTTAGAAGTGTCAAAGTTTTCTCTCAATTCAGTTACTT
>CALIEI010000227.1 GCA_938022165.1 uncultured Saprospiraceae bacterium
AAAAAAATGAAAAGTTTAATTAGAGTCTTTCTACCATTCTTCTTTTTTACAATCTTGTCAGCGTCTGGAGTTCTTGCAAAAGATAATTTTGTTAAAGCAACACTTTATATGCTAGACGGTAAAAAGATGGAGTGCTACATTAATACCCCTTTTAGTCATTATCCTAAAAGGTTTGTTATTAAAAAAAGCTTGAATGATTCCAAGCAAACTTTAAAACCAAAAGAGATAGATTATATGGTGCTTACCAAAGAAAACAAAAAGCACTTGTTTAAATTTTCTAAATTCCATACAATCTTTAAAAAAGGCACTAAAATAACTGATGATAGAATCTTATTACTTGCACTAGTTACTTGCCCGAATTACACCACTTTTTTGAATGCAAATGAATACAGTTTTAATAAAAAAGGAGACGTGATATTAGAAAGGACTGGATATGAATTCAGATATTATTTTCTTCAGAAGAAAGAAAATGAATACCCCATGGATCTTTCCTTTTTTCTTACTTATCAAAAATCTAAAGTCCCCCAAAAAAGAAAAAATGAGCTATTAGAGTTGGTAAAAGGAGATAAAAGTTTTACGGATTTCGTGAAGTCAAATAATGTAATAACCGTTGATATACTTGATGCTTACTTTGACTCAATTTGTGAATAATTCAATATTTCGAAAATAAAAAAAGCCTATTCAGCAACGCTGACTAGGCTTTTTTTATGCAATGAGTGTAAAGCGATTAAGCTTCTTCACCTGTTTTAACCTGAAGCTGAAATCCATTTCCATGGATATTTACGATTTCAAGTTTGCTGTCTTTTTTGAGGTACTTTCTTAGCTTGGTTACAAATACATCCATAGACCTAGCTGTAAAGTAATTGTCTTCTCCCCAGATCTTTGTCAAGGCTTCAGATCTTGGAAGGATGTCGTTTACTTTGACGCAAAACATCTTAAGTAACTGCGCCTCCTTTGGTGAGAGCTTATCTTTACTTTCTACTTCACCACCTGGCTGGTAGCTCAAAATTCTAAGTGGAAAGTTGAAATGATAATCACCAATGGTAAATTCTTTTATTTCTTCTGCAGGATCGGCTTTGGCGCCAGAGCGCTTCATGATAGCTTGGATTCTGAGTAATAGTTCTTCGGAGTTGAATGGTTTGCTGATGTAGTCATCAGCTCCAATTTTGAAGCCTTCCAAAACATCTTCCTTCATTGTTTTAGCTGTAAGGAAAATGATGGGCACTTCTTTGTTCATTTCACGGACTTCCTTGGCTAAGGTGAAACCGTCTTTTTTGGGCATCATCACATCAAAGATGCAAAGGTCAAAATTCCCTTTGTTAAAGCTAGCGAGACCCTCTTCTCCATCTTGAGCAAGTGTCACGATATATTCGTGCATTTCAAGATATGATCGTAGTACATCACCGAAATTTTGGTCATCTTCAACCAGTAAAATGTTCTGATTCGGCATATTTAAAAAATTTTAGTTTTAGTTTTAGATATCTTGTTTATATCTAAAGAGATATAACGCAATATCTACAAATAAATTTTAACATTTGCAGAATAATTAGAAATGTTAAAAAAATCTGCTATTTAGGCTGCGAATAAGGGAATTTCAGGATAAAACTGCTGCCTTTGCCAAGCTCAGATTTGACGCTGACAGTACCAGAATGAGCGGTAACTAATGCCTTCACATAGCTCAAACCTAGACCAAAACCTTTCACATCGTGCAAATTTCCGGTATGTACACGGTAAAATTTCTCAAAAATGTGCTTTCTGGCTTCTTTGCTTAGACCTATGCCATTGTCTTTGACAATCACTTCGATACCATCAGATTTCTCCTTTGTAAATACCTTAATCTCAGGTTTTTCGGGGGTATACTTGTTGGCGTTATCCAGCAAGTTGTGGATGATATTCGAAATATGATTTTCATCCGCTTCTATCATATGCTTACCGGCATCGAGGATAGCTTCTACGCTGCCTTCCTTTTGAGCTACCTGGAGGGATATATTACTGACTGCTTGATTTATCAAAGTGTGAAGATCCACTTGAGTCAGTTTTAAGTTTAGATTTTCTCTATCAAATTTAGCCATCTGGAGTACCTTCTCCACTTGTTCCAGCATACGTTTATTCTCTTGCTTGATAATATCAGCAAAGCGGTTCACCTTTTCTGGTTTGCTATTGATCACAGGGTTCTTGATAGAATCCGCAGCCAAGGATATCGTAGCGATGGGTGTCTTGAACTCATGTGTCATATTGTTGATAAAGTCAGTCTTCATCTCAGATACTTTCTTTTGCTTGAACACTATAAGAATAGTGTATATAAAACAAAATAAGATCGCTCCTGTGAATAAAAGTGCAGCAAGCAATGTTTTCCAGTTTGCAGTCAATACATAACTATTCAACTTAGGAAAGTACATGTACAGATATCCGGGAGTCTTGACACCGAGCGCGTATAATGGTACGTTGTATCTAGAGTTGATCAGTAGTAGGTCGCTGTCCGAGTAGTTTGGGACTACTACCTTAGGGCCAAAGTCGTCTACTTGGTAGTTGCCGTTTTTGATGACGAAACTATTGCGATCCGACGAGAATACGCCATACCGATATTCGGTAAAAATTCCTTTAGAACTTAGCTCACGATTGATCAACTGTTGTAAAACTGCAGGAGCAGGAAGTCTGTCTTCAATATATTTGAACTCTAGATCAAGACCAATCTTCTCTGCTTCAGCTGTGCTCTTGTAGTCAAACACATTATTTTCTTTCTGCTCTTGTTGAATCAATTTATTAGAGACAGAATTGAGGGCGTCAAAAATATTGATTTCAAAATTTTCTTTACCTAGCTTGATAGACCAATTGATCCAATACATCTGCAGCGCACCGATACCAATAATGGCTATCGACATCAGTCCAATAATTATCCAAATAGAACGCCGCTTCATGAATGGCAAATTACGCAGAATTAGTCGAATTACTAAACGAGAAAATATTCCATCAGATATTGCATCCGGCAGTTTTACTTTTTATTTAACTAACTGGATTATTGATAATCCTTTTTTGCGTGAGCGATGGTAGCTAGTGCTGAATGGAGTGAGGGGAGCTTAGTAGCGCAGCAAAACTCCATGAAAGCAGACCGAAGGGCCGACCGAATAGGGAGCTAGCGGACGTAGCGACTCCGCCTATCATGGTAAAACACCCGATAAATCAAGGGATATCCTATAAGCGGATCAAAATATTTGTAGAAAATAGGCGGAGGCACGTCCTAATTATAAATTCAAAAAAATTAACGGCAATTTAACACTTTCAATGGGGTGGTAATAAATTTTAAATCACTTGTAAGTAGTATCTTAAGCTCAAGAAGATAAATTCTGTGATTTGAAAATAGATATGTGTTTACTTGACTTAGAGGTATAAATTTTTGGAAATTACCGAACCATTTACTCTTATATAAAGATTTTCTTATTTGCAGAATTGTTATTTTTGGAAAGATAAAATTTTGAACTTATGAAATACATACAACTAATTTATACAGTGATCTTTTTGTGCCTAGCTGCACAATTATCGGCGCAAGTCGAAGAGAAGACTTATGAAATAACGATTACTACCACTGACCAAGAGGGCAATAAGGAAGTAAAAGAGTTGGTACTGGAAGGGGTAGATATGAGTCCTGAGGAGATCGATGAGTTAGTGCAAGAGCATATTGATGGTGCGGATGCTGAAGTGGATGTGAACGTGAATGTAAATGTATCAGCGGCTGGCGAGCAAAGCAGTGAAAAAACAAAAACCATCACAAAAATCATCAAGCAAAGATCTAATCTAAATGATGAAGAAAAGATTATAATAGAAGAGCATGATATGGAGATTGAAGTGATAGATGAAAAGGTCTATATCAATGGGGAAGAGGTGAAAGATGGTGATTTTGATGGTAAGCGTGTGCGTATCATGAAGTTTGAAGATGGTGATGAATACGAGTTGGAAGATCTATTGCAAGAAGAAAATATTGAAATAGGAGAGGGGGAGAATATTTATTTTATTGAGAAAAAGGAAACGAAAGAAGGCCTTGCATTTTTAGGTGTAGTTGTAGGTGATAAGGAGGAAACTGGAGGTGTAACTATCAAAGAAATAGTAACAGGCACTTCGGCGGAAAAAATAGGATTGCAAAAAGGTGATGTGTTGATTTCAATCAATGGTAAAGCAATAAATAATTTTTCAACACTTAGCAAGACAGTAAAGGCTTACTTGCCAGGCGAAAAAGTAAATATAGTTTATAGTCGAAATGGTGAGAGTAAAGAAGCCATGGTAGAATTAAGTGATTATGAAAAATATAATGACAATAAAGTAAGCTGGCATGAGAAACGTCATAAACATAGAGGCAGAGCTAAGAAAGGGGTTCATCGTGAAAAGCATAAAAAAGTGGATCTGAATAGAGCTGTTTTAGGTGTTGCCGTCAAAGAAAGAGATGGAGGGATTTTTGTTGAACAAGTGAGAAAAGGCAGCCCGGCAGAAGAGTCAGGGATACAGGTTGGCGACCAAATAGTATCGGTAGAAAAAGGGAAAATGTTAGCAGACGATCAATTTTATTTTACCATTGGAGCGTACAAACCAGGTGATGAAGTTAAATTGAAGCTAAAGCGAGATGGTAAGGCTAAAAAAGTAAAGGTGACTTTGCAGTCTATGGGTGAGTCACTTGAACAGCTGCGAGGGATGGGTCAAAAATACCCATTGAATAAGTCACAACGCATAGAACGAATAGTGATTAAAGATGAAAGAGAAGATGGTAGAGATGTAAAGGAAATCGGAGGGGCTATAAAAATTTCTAGTTTTGATCTCTCACCGAATCCATCTAATGGAACTTTCAAAGTAAATTTTGAAATGGACCCTCTAAAAACTGGAGAGTCTTTTACAGTGCGTATCATTTCATTAGACGGAAAAGTATTGCGTGAGAAAAAATACAGTTCCTTTAATGGTACTTTTTCTGAAGATTATGATCTAAAAGAATTTGGTAAAGGCATATATCTTTATCAGATAGAAAAACAAAAACAAACTTTCACAAAACGGTTTGTCATAGAAGACGACAAGTAGCCAAAGAGTGCTTTTCCTTATATGTAAGAGAAGCACTTTTTAGTTTTAAGGTATACTTTTTTGGGAGCATCGACGACCTCTATCGAGGTGTCGTCGGGTGATCCGTTATATCCTGTTTTTATTCCCTAGCGGTCATAAAAACAGGATGCCACTGCTCCCCCTTGCTTCTACGCACCGCCGGCTTGTCGAGCTTAGCCTGCCTATCGGCAGGCGAGTCGCCTGCGGCGAGTCGCGACAAAGGTGGTTTAATTCCTCTTAATCAGGATTCTGAGAATAATTTGTTTTCACACTTTTTAACTTAATTAATTGTATGTTAACAAAGTATAACATTTTATCATTTTCATATTTATTAAATTTGCATTATAAAAAAGAAATAATTATGAAATACGTCCAACAGTTATGTTTAGTTCTGTTCATTTGTTTTACACAAATCCTTTCTGCTCAATTTGATACCAAGACTTATGAAATTACCATCATCACTGTAGATAAAGATGGTAATGAGAAGATAAAAAATTTGCTATTCGAAGGCCAAGATTTGAGTCAAGAAGAAATTGACGCCTTAGTCAAAAATGAAATGGACGGTACGGAAAAAGAAGTTAACGTCAATGTTAATGTTTCTCAAGATAATACAAATGGTGATGCACAAACTATCACAACAATTATCAAAGATAGAGCAAACCTTACAGATGAAGAAAGCGTGATCGTGGAAGATAAAGAAATGAAAGTAGAGGTGATCAAGGATCGAATCTTCATTGATGGTAACGAAGTAAAGGAAGGTGACTTTGATGAAAAGACCGTCCGCATTTATAAATTTGAAAAAGGAGATGAAAAAGCAATGAATGAATTGCTAGATGGAGAGGAGCTTGAAATAGGAAAAGATGAAAAAATCTATATTGTTGAATCTGAAGAAAAGGATAGTGGAATCGCATTCTTAGGAGTTACTACAAGCAGCAGAGGAGCTACAGGAGGTCTATTAATAACAAGGATTGTAGAAGGCTCATCTGCAGAAAAAGTTGGCTTGATAAAAGGAGATGTCTTGGTGAGGATTGGAGGAAAAGTAGTTTATAGCTATAGTAGCCTTAGTAATGTTATAAAGTCATATTTACCAGGGGAAGTCACAAAATTAATTTATAGACGAGGTGAAGAGATATTGGAAACAGATGTAGCTTTAGGTGATTTTGAAGAGTATATGGAAAACCAAGATAGAAAATTAGCTTCACAAAATTCAAGTAAAGCAAATGTCAAAACTAAGGCTTCACTTGGTGTGCACATCAAAAGTATCAATGATCAAATCGTGGTATCTCACATTAGAAATAATGGACCAGCAGATAAGGCGGGAATCCAAAAAGGAGACATCATACTGAGTGTAGACAATGAAGAAATGCTAAATGCTAAACAATTTTACTATGGAGTAGCAGATCACGAAGTAGGCGAAACGGTAAAGGTTAAAATCTTGAGAAACGGAAAGAAGCAAAAATTGAATGCTACTCTATATGCTATGAATGATAAAACAAGAAGATACAAGCAAAATACCTCAACTCGCAAAGAGCGTATTATCATTAGAGACAATCAGGGTATTGCCGTTGTAGAAAGTGAACCTAATAGAGCAATTAAGATCAACAATTTCGAATTGTCTCCTAATCCATCTGTAGGACAAATCACAGTTGATATAGAAATGGAAGCATTAAGTTTGGATGAAGTATTTTCGATCAGAATCGTTTCTATAGATGGTAAAATTATAAGGAAAGAAAAGCTTGATATTTTTGACGGTCGTATTCGTAGAGAATATGATCTATCTAAAGTCGGCAATGGTATTTACTTCTTCCAGATTGATCAAGAAAATCAATCGTTCACTAAGCGATTTGTGATTGAAGGCAAGTAGATAAATATCAAAATATTTTGATCTTTGCTGCAAAAAATCTACAAATGCATAAAATTCTTCTCTTTATTACTTTTTACTTTTGTGTAGGACATTTGCTTTTGTCTCAAACTAGAATTCTAATTGAAGAGGAGAATGAAGATATTGAGGTGCTTGGAGATAAAGTCTACATCGAAGGTAAAGAGGTCAAAGAAGGTGTTTTTAACGACAAGGAAATACGTGTTTTCAAATTCGAGAATGGCGATGAGTTGGAGTTAAAGGGATTGTTGGGCCGTGAAGAAATTGAAATAGAGGCCGGAGAGCGTGTCTTTGTGGTTGAAATTGAAAAAGTAAAGTCTGGTAGTAATGATGTTGGATTTTTGGGAGTTGGAACAAGGGTATATTCTGCAGGGGAATTAGTAATAGAACAAGTAGTTGAAGGAAGTCCTGCGGATATTGCTGGATTTAGATATAGTGATGTGATATGCTCAGTAGACGGAATAAAGGTTACCACAACTGATCATTTTCAAAAAGTTGTAGGCGAATATCTTCCAGGAGATCTCATTGTGATTGAATTGGGCACCAAAAAGGGTCCAGAGTTTATTCAAGTTGAACTTGCGAGTAGATCATTATTTTTAAATAAAGTGGCGGATAATAATAATTATCGAGGTTTTGATCCTAGCAGAATTGCGCCTCAACGTTGGAGTAATGGTCGCTTCGATAAGAGCTTAGTTGAAACAGCTAAGTTGGGAGTAAGAGTTGAATTAGTGAATGATGCTGTAAGAGTAGCTGCCATAAAACCTGGTGGAAGTGCTGATTTGGCTGGAGTCGAAGTCGGCGATGAAATTTTGCAAGTTGATAATTTGGAGATATTTTCTGTAAATAAATTATTCAGAGTGATCAAGGCTTATGAAATAAACGATGAAGTGGAATTACGTATCAGACGAAACCAAAAAATAATTTATAAGCAGGCAAAGCTTCAGTCGCCGCGAACTCCAGCAAGGGTAAATGCAAACAATAATCCAGGCAATACATCCATTGAGCGAATTGTGATAATCGATCAGCTTGCAAAATCTGAAAATGAGAAGAAAGAAAATACACCTGCTACAGTTGGATTTAAGTTGAAGTCATTTGAGTTATTGCCAGATGAAACAGAAGGACTTTTAAAGGTAGCATTTGAATTGGAAGATGAGGTACAAGATGAGAGCATAACAGTACGAATCACTTCACTAGAAGGAGCAATTCTACGTGAAATGAAAATTGAAAATTATGATGGTCGTTATATGCAATCCTATGACATAGCTGAGTTGGGGAAAGGTGTTTATTTATTTCAACTTGAATTAAACGGTCAAAATTTCACAAGACAGTTTGTCATAGAAGATGACAAGTAATAAAAAAAACGCCTTTCCTTTTAAAAGGAAAAGCGCTTTTTAGTTTCATTTATTTAATTTCTAATGCTTGATCAATTTTTGCTGAAAGATCTGCTTATCATTTGTTCCTTTGATAATATAAATACCAGGTGCAAATTCATTCAATTGGATCAAATTAGAATTTAAATTAATCGGGTGTGAATTTCCAGATATATCTAGTATTTCAACCTTAAATTCGTTGATATCTACTTGGCCACTATTGAGTTGGAATGTACCTGTACTTGGATTTGGAAAGATGTCAAGACTTATAGATTCTAGCTGACGAGCTGATAGCGAACAGTCTTGAATCAGTTGACAACGTTGATTTTCCAGCACACTTCTCATGATTTCTATTTGCCCGATTGTAAAACTATTTTGACAAGATTCTTCTGAGTAATCCATGTAGTTTTCTATCATATCTGGGAGATCATCCAAGCTGCTTGAACAAGTATTTTGCGTTGCATTGCAAGACAAAATATTTGAAGAGCTTCCTTGATTAGGAGTATCTTCGATGCCATCATCAAAGTCACAACTATTAGCAGACGTAAGATCTCCATCTCCCCAAATATGTCTCAAGCCCAAATAATGCCCTACTTCATGTACAGCAGATCTTCCTTTAGCAAATTGTATTTCATAGCCTAATCCCGGGTCAATAGTATATGGGTTGTTCTTACCTACAACTCTGTAGTCCAAAACAACTCCATCAAAATTTGGGTCTGGTGCTTGAAATTCAGTAGGCCAATTGTCCAAGTCATTTGGTGGGTAAGCGTAGCCTAATATTTGCCCCAAAAATTGCCCGGCAATAGTTAAAGGTTGGAGTTTACAAACCCAAATATTTAAGAAGCTCGACACGTCTCTAGGATCTGATCCACCAGCAGAAGTTAACTTTACATCATCTGCCAAGGTTCCCGCTAGAAGATTTATTTCAAACATGGTTTCCGTCTCCACATAAATCACCTCTTCTAAAGTGAATTGAATCATGGGGTTGCCAACGGCATCTGTAAAAATATCTCTGATATTATGAGCATCCTCGTTCAGTCTTTGAAAATCTTCATTTAGTATATCTATTTGAGATGTTATCAGAGATTCAGCCAATCGTTCTTCCTCTTCATTCCAAACGACATGCACTACCACTGGAATATTATAAACGCTTGCTGAACTACGTAAAGGAGTAGCATTAATTTTAGCGTCTTTAAAAGTTTTATCAATACTTTTCTTATACCCGGGATATTGCTTCTCTAAATGTTCGACAGCTAGATCATAGCCGCACAATATATGTTGTGCTTTTGAATTTCTTTGCAAGAAAGAAAATAAGATAAGTAGTACAATTAGTCTCTTCATGTTTTGTTTTTAAAAATATAGCCAGTGAAACATCGGTTCTCCTCTACTATTAAACTCCATTGTAGGCGATGGTATTTTAATAATGTTCAAAAATTTACATAAGCCTCTTATTGCTTTGTTTTTTATGGGTAGTTTTTCCAAGTCTATATCAAAGGATATAAATAACTGCTTGTGTCGAACAAAGTCTTCGCCCGGTCTAAAAGTAACATTGCTTCTTGTCCATCCATTGCCAAAAGCGCCTAGCATATCTTGTGCGCCATATCCAACTGCAATATTGAGCCAAGCTGGAAAATTAGATACGCTTTGCGCAAAAGTAGACTTTAGATTTAGAGATAGCCAGATAGTTTGGCCATTATAGTCTTTGACCAATTGCTCCAAAAATCCATCACCAAAAGATTCATTAGCTCTATCTTCTATACTACTGGTAATTCCATTATTAATGATCGGACTTCGGCTATAAGCCGTCGGGGTATAGCTAAATTTCATTCTAAGCTTTTGTTCTCCCCACAAAAACTCCTGACCACAAAAAAGTAAGGAGCCTCCAGTATTAAAGGCGACATCATACCATGACCAACCCCATCGAGCACTTCGGCTATCTAAAAATTCAATAGAGGTTTGTGCCAAAGTACTGAATGCAAAAGAGGCTAGGGCCGATTTTTTTCGTGATAATCCCGTCCATCTTACCGCATCGAAGAAAAGTTTGGATTGAATATATGCACTAAAGGCGTGACCATATTTATCCATATTTTCCCATTCCCCCCAGTCATTAAAAGTGTGAAAAGGCTCTTTTTCAAAACCTTTGTACCAGAACTCATTGAGCGTAATCATGGAAGCTGTGTAGCTAGTCGCACCAACAATGCCAATAGCCAACAACCTTTTATTATTTAAGGTGTCAGAGGATTGAAAAAAAGGTCTTTCATTTATGGATTGTGCATGCGTAATATTGCCACAAATCAAGGTGAAAATGAAAAACAATAAAGGCAGTCTTTGCATTGTTATGTACAGGCTTAGATATCTATTGCTACTAAAGGTACACCTAAGTCATTTAAAATGTACAATCAATTATAAGAATGGTTCTGCAATTTCTGTAAAATTGTAAATCAAAGACATGTACATACTTGTTTATTTGCGACATATAAAGTTAATTACCATTACTTTAACTTGTTGATTGTCAATAATTTAATATTTATTGCCGAACCATTGATATAATAATATTAATTTTGAGCAGTATTTGCTACATTCCTAAATTTGAATTACTTAACGAATTAAATAAACGTACTTATGAATCAAAATAAATTAGCTTCGATAGGCGTCATAGCCGTAATTCTGCTGATTGCCATTATAGCACTGTCAAATAGTCTTTTTGTGACTATTGACGCTGGACATAGAGGGGTGTTATTTAAGCGTTTTGGTGGCGGTTTAGAAATGGAAAAGCCTCCTTATGAGCAAGGATTTCACGTAATAGCTCCTTGGAATAAACTTTATGTCTATGATGTAAGGGTCAATCAGGCGGATGAAAAAATGCAAGTACTATCCAAAAATGGTCTAAATATCAATATTGACGTTTCTTACAGATATCAACCAAATCCAAGCCAATTGGCTTTTCTGCATAATGAAGTAGGTAAGGATTACCAACGTAGTATTGTTATTCCAGATTTGAAAGCGGCGACTCGTGAAATCATTGGTAAGTACTTACCAGAAGAGTTATATTCAAGTAAACGGGAAACCATTCAAACAGAAATTTTTGAAAGAACTCGTGACGCCATTATAGGAAAGCACATTACGCTCGATGCGGTACTTATTAAAGATATTGGATTACCAGAAACGGTAAAGTCTGCAATCGAAGAAAAGTTGGAAGCGGAACAAACGGCGCTCAAATTTGAGTATATCTTGGATCAAGAGAGAAAAGAGGCAGAACGTAAGGTTATCGAAGCAAAAGCGAAATCAGACGCCAATGATCTGTTAAATAGATCTCTTACAGAGAACATTCTTAGAGATAAAGGTATCGAAGCTACTCTCGAAGTTGCAAAATCACCAAATTCGAAAGTAGTAATTATTGGAGGTGGAGACAGTGGTATGCCTTTAATACTTGGAAATTAAGTCATTTTTTTGCAAATTGTATAATACAATAATGAGTACACTCCGGAAACTAGCGGATTGCAAAAAATAAGCTATTTTGGATGAGATTTTTTATTTTCGAAATTCAGTGATGCCTGAGCACGCCTATTTATAGTCGCACAGGCATCAGTGGATTGAGAAAATGGAAAATATCGCCAAAAGAGCCATTTTGTGCTTTCGTGAGTTTTCGGAGCGGACTCAATAATATAATCCTTATGAAATTTAATATATCATTTAATGCTTTTGTATTCTTATTGATCTTTGGGCTTTTTAGCTCGTGTGAGACTCAAAAAGATGTTGAAAATGGATTTAGAGTCAGTGGAAAGATTGAAGGGGGGAGTGGAAAGATTACCCTGCAAAGATATGAAGGCAACTCTGTAATGATCAGCAATGCAGAGCTCGGAGAAGATGGATCTTATTCTTTTGAAGTTCCAGACGCTTTGAAGTCAGCCTACCTACTTATGAACGATGTGTATATGTATCCTTTCACATACAGTGGTTCAGAAAAGAATATTACCATTAATGCGGTAGCAAAGAATCCTGTAAAAGGAGCCTATACTGTTGAAGGCTCAGAAGGTTCTAAAGTTTTGCAAACGTATTTTGAAAAGTATAATTCCCAATCCATTACTAAAAAAGACTTTGAACAAATGGTTGCAAGTCCAGATCATCCGTATATGCAAACATTTATGACATCACGTTGCTTACAATATGGACTTACAACAGACGCTATTCATAAGAAAGCGTTAGAAAATTTAAAAGCTGCGCATCCTTCTTCAAAGTTGATTCCTTTTTATGCTATGACTATGAAAAGAGCAAAGGATAAATTTAGAAGCCCTTCTCAGCAAACTAGTGGAGGAGGATTAAAGGTGGGAGATGAAGCACCCAATATCTCCTTACCAAATCCAGCTGGAGAGATCATGAAGCTTAGTGATTTAAGAGGTAAAGTAGTGTTAGTGGATTTTTGGGCGAGCTGGTGTGGACCATGCAGAAGATATGGTAATCCAAAATTGGTGAAACTTTATAACAAATATGATAAAGAGAAATTTGCCATAATGAATGTGGCACTTGAAAGAGGGAGCAACAATAAAAAGTGGGAAAGCGCAATTGAAAAAGATGGTTTAGTATGGCCATATCAAGTAGTGGATACAAAAAGAGAATTCTCTCCTTTGTATGGCGCTTCGAGAATTCCAAGGATTTATCTAATTGACAAAGATGGTAAATTGGCTGCTATTAATCCTCAAAGTCCAGACTTAGAAAAGACTATTGAAGAACTTATGAAAGCTTAATTGAGTATTGTTCCAATTAGCATGGGTATGAAAGATTTAAAGTATTTATTGGCTTATCTAGCACCGATTTCGGCTTTTGTTGGTCTTTATTTGCAAGGCTGGTTTGCTCCTGGATCTTTTTATATCGCTTTTGTGATTATACCATTCGTTGAGTTGTTTAGATCAGGATCTACAGAAAACCTCTCTGAAGCAGAAGAGGATTCAAAAGCAAAGGCTATTTTCTTTGATGTTCTCTTGTATCTAAATTTACCAATTCTATTTGCATTAGTAAGCTATTTCCTCTACACCATTACGTATGTTCCTTTGACTAATTGGGAAATATTCTTTTCTATTTTCAATGTAGGTATTTTAGTTAGTACCATCGGTATCAATGTGGCTCACGAGTTAGGGCATAGACAAACAAAACATGAACAACTGATGTCCAAAATGCTTTTGACCACAGCATTGTACACGCATTTCTTTATTGAGCACAATAGAGGGCATCATAAAAATGTAGCTACTTATGAAGATCCTGCAACTGCGAGACTAAATGAAGTTCTCTACATATTTTGGTTTAGGTCCACTATAAACGGATATATGGGAGCATGGAAGCTAGAAGCTACCCGACTTCGAAATATGGGTGAATCAATATTTAGTGTAAAAAATGAGATGATTCGATGGCAATTGATACAGTTAGCTTATCTGTCAATAATAGGAATAACTTTTGGCCCTCAAGCCATCCTATTTGCGATTGCGATTGCTGTTGTAGGTTTCTTATTGTTGGAGACAGTTAATTATGTCGAGCATTATGGACTGACAAGAGAGCGATTAGCCAATGGAAGATATGAGCAGGTACAGCCTTGGCATTCATGGAATAGCAACCATGATCTAGGCCGTATTTATCTATATGAGTTAACTAGACATTCTGATCACCACTTTAAAGCAAGTCGTAAGTTTCAAATCCTTAGAAATTTTAAAGAAAGCCCTCAATTGCCGTTTGGTTACCCAGGATCTATGCTGCTTTCGACTATTCCTCCTGTTTGGTTCAAATTGATGAATAAGAGAGTAGCTTCTGTGAAGATTGCTTAATATCCAATCACAATCTCTTATCTATTTGTCTAATGCTTTTCGTAATTTTCGGCCTCAAGCCAAGTTGCTATGCCTACATTATCTATTATTATTCCTGTTTACAATGAAGCAAACACCATTCATCTTATTTTAGATAAGATAAAGTCTGTTGTTCTAACTGGTAACATGACAAAACAGATTGTCATAGTAAATGATGCTTCAACTGACGCTACCAAAGAAAAATTAGTAAACTATAAACAAGAAAATCTTGATATGCCTATCCAGATTTTCAATCATGAAGTGAATAGAGGTAAGGGAGCTGCCTTGCATACAGGTATAGCAAAGGCTACTGGGGATTTTGTCATCATTCAAGATGCAGACTTAGAATATGATCCGAATGAGTATAACGTCTTACTCCAGCCAATACTAGACGGATTTGCAGATGTAGTGTATGGTTCAAGATTTATGGGCGGAAAGCCTCATCGTATTTTGTTCTTTTGGCATTCTGTTGGGAACAAGTTTTTAACTGGACTATCCAACGCCTTTACCAATTTAAACTTGACGGATATGGAAACCTGCTACAAGTTGTTTAAGCGGGAAATAATCCAAAGTCTTAAGCTTAAAGAAAAAAGATTTGGGTTTGAGCCCGAAGTCACAGCGAAAATCTCAAAAATAAAAGAGATCAAAATTTATGAGGTAGGTATCTCCTATTACGGGCGTTCTTACAGCGAAGGGAAAAAAATAAGTTGGAAAGATGGATTCCGAGCAATTTATTGCATTATGAAATACAAATTTTTTTAAGATTTACTTTGCTTTGTCCACGATAGCTTTGCCTCTGCGTACTCTGCGTGAAACTGAATCATGGTGCACAAAAGCTTGGACAGCTTCTCTACCATGGTCCATTGTAGAAAATAATCTTGAGTCCAAAATTTAAAAACTCCTCTTCAACATTTACAACAGCAGGATTTACATTTGGATTCAATGAGCTGTTCAATTCAGTCAGGTCATGATTTGACCAACTAATATGTATAAATGGTCTAAGGCTTACATGCATCAAGCCATCACTTACAAAGTTAGGACCAAAAGAAAAAGTGCTTCCTATGCCCCAATCTCTCATCACCTCAAAACGTTCATCAATGTCTGCAAATTCTGTTCTATATCTCACTCGATTAAAATCAAAACTAGCATGAGCACTCCATCTTTCACCAAAAAACCTTTCAAGCCCTATAGAGTAAGTGCTCAATTTAAAAAACAAAGTTTGATCAAAGGACTCATCAGTTGCAGGATCAGTACCTGCAGCACTGAATCGATTTAATTGATTTTCCCATCTAATATTGAAAGCGATTCTATCCACTTTATATCGTACTCCCAGACCATAACCATTTAGCCACTCTATCTCTTTAAAGGTTCTTTGTAGCCATGGTCGATCATTATTAAACTGATCAATTATGCTCTGATGTGCAGTTGGATTGGTAAGACTTGTGTTATACGATACACTAAGATTTAACTGCCCATATGAAAGTAAGGGCAAGCTTAAAATAAAAAGAAGTGAATACAAAAAACGCATCTAGATCGTATGATAGTTGAGATGCAAAGGTGCTCTATTTTAGAAATATTACAAAATATATAGCTGTGTTTTAAACTTTTAGCCTATGCTAAGAGATCCAATATACAGATTGTAAGCATTCCAAAATCTTCCAAAAACCACTATCTGACAAGCAATATGGTACCAGTGATTTTTTCTGCTTTACGGTCATTGAACACCGCAGTAGCAGTCCATATATAGGAACCTGCGTTGGCAGCGGCGCCATTAATTTTTCCATTCCAACCGGCTAGCTCCTCGTTAGTTTTACTGCTTTCAATACTGAAAACTTTAGCCCCCCATCGGTTATAGATAGTCAGGTCCATAATCTCAATACTTGGAAAGCTACTGAACAAATGGAAGTAATCGTTAAAACCATCTCCATTTGGGCTAAATACGTTTGGTGCATATATATCACGATCTACAAAGAGATTGATCTCATCAGTACTTTTACAGCCATTAGCGTTAGTCGCCACGAGTATATATTTGATATCTGTATTAGCTTGAACTTGAATGCTGCTGCAAAAATCACATGGAATATCACCATTTATAGTTTTCCAAACAAATGAATCGATAGGACTCAAGCTATTTATCACTGGATCTAATACTATGAACTCTCCAAGATTAGCAGTAATATCTTCACCAAGGTCTACTGAAAAAGCCGTCTCTTGAATCGAAATCGGAAACGTTATCCGTTCACATACGCTAATAACGTCAAGAGTCAATTCTTCACTACTAAAAAATGGTCTCGCTTCAATGTCTAATCCATCACTCCATTCATAGCTAAAATCTTCACTACTAGGTAAGACCAAATTAAAAGTATCTCCTTCGCATAGCTCAATCAAGGCGGGAATTTGATCATCAAAAATGTCCTCTACTTCTTGAACCTTGATGATCGTAGGACTATTCTTTTCCGTTTGAAGCAAATCATTTGACACTAGGGTTGAAATCACATTTGTGCCATTTGTGAATCCAGAAAGTTGCGCCTGTATACTATGTGTTTCTCCGCCAGCCGATTCTGGAATACTTACAATCATCTTGATGCTATCGACACCATATGGAATGGCTATATTATTTATGTGCAGTTCATTTTCTCCGATACCTGAAACTACTGTACCACTATATGGATTGCTTACAAATTCTTCAATAATATAACCATCAGGAAGTGTTTCGATGAGATCAAAATTATTTAATTCACCACCGACTAGATTAGATATGGTCAAAACGATCTCCATTTCTGAACAGGGGGCTAAGAATGGATTATTCACTTTTTGAAAAACCTTTAATGTATATGGACAACTGCATCCATCTCTATCTCCAAAAGCTCCTTGGAATGCTGATCTACTAGGGATCCCTGTATTCAGATCAAAATTAAACAGGATGGACTCCTGATTTGCATTGTTATTTC
Organism: uncultured Saprospiraceae bacterium; assembly: GCA_938022165.1. Lineage (GTDB taxonomy): Bacteria > Bacteroidota > Bacteroidia > Chitinophagales > Saprospiraceae > JALZVN01. The sequence continues at coordinate 17,108 of CALIEI010000227.1, forward strand.
CGATACCAAAAAGCTCACCTCTTGGGTCAAAGAAAAGAGCAGGTATACCATCGTTAAAGTTGATATTTGGATATGTAAGGTTGTCAACAAGGCCTGAGCTGTCATCGATGGTGATCAATTTGCCTTGCAATCCATCATAGCCATATAGGACACCCGTTACAGGATGGTAAGCTATATCTGTCGTAAAAATATTTGAAGAGTCCATTGTACTAATGGGTACATATTCTACTGGTGTTTCCATCTTCTCGATATGGATAATGGCAATAGAGTCACTATTGAGCAAAATAAGTCTATCTCCACTCGGGTGGATATCCCCAGCAAAATAATCACCTTGCAAGGGTATAAATTGTAAGGCTTCAACTGTTCCATCAGCCCATAGCCTATATAGCCGATTAGTTTCAGAATCAATACCATATATCAGACTATCCTTTGGATTATATCCTACAGAATTGATACTGGCGTCAAAGTTGGAAGAAATAAGTGCTTGTTCTAAGCCAATATCACTCAAAAAAAGCTCATAAAATGATGTTTGACCAGCCTCTACGACGCTAATATAGGAGTTGCCATCACAAGCAAACTTCTGCTGAGCCCATGTATGGCCGCTGATCCATAGAAAACATGCAAATGATATAATAAATTGACGTGTCAACCCAATTGGAATTTACTGTAACCAATAAATGTAATCTGTAGTAGAAAATATGAGTAATATAGACAAAGCGACTGCTTTGTTTAGGCGCAAGGTAAGGATAATACATAAGCTTACGCAAAAGCTTGATAGTATTTTATCATTATATTCTATTTTTGGGCTTCTTTACAGGATAAAGTAAAAATTGAGATACCCCTTTTGCAACTTAATTGTAGTATACAGTGTCAAAACAAAAGAAAAAGATAAAATCAAAATTAGACATTTGGCAAGCAAGGCTATCAAAGCCAAGTGAGGAAACGCCCTCTTTTTGGAGAAAATTCTGGTTGCCAGGCCTCATCATCTTTATCTTTTCCACAGCACTTTATGTGAGTACCTACAATTTTGATTACGTCTTAGACGACAAGATCGTGTACACAGAAAATGCCTATGTCAAAGAAGGCATCCCTGGAATTAAAAAAATACTAAGCTCTGAGAGTTTTGAAGGCTACTTTGGAGAGCAAAAAAAATTAGTAGCAGGCGCCAGATATCGACCACTTTCTATTGCAAGTTTCGCTGTTGAATTTGCAGCACTTGGCCAAAGTGAAACAACAAGTCATCTCATCAATGTACTTTTGTACGGACTCAATTGCCTTTTACTTTTCCGCATCTTTGGTATGCTCTATCAGCAGAAAATGGAAGTACATCCGCTTTGGAATGTTGCCTTCGTAGCTTCCATGCTTTTTGCAGCACATCCATTGCATGTTGAGTGTGTAGCCAATGTCAAAGGTCGTGATGAGATACTCACACTGATTGCATGTCTAGGTACCATGTATTTTGCCATTAAGTATCTTTTAAAAGGAAACTTGATATGGTTACTACCACTTTTTATCACTTTCTTTCTAGGCGTGATGACCAAAGAGAACACGGTGACTTTCATGGCTGTTCTGCCTCTGCTAGGATGGTACTTTGCCAAGACGGATTACAAAAAGATTATTCTAGTTGCTATACCTGGGATTGTGGCTACCTTATTGTACTTGTTCATTCGATTTCAGGTGATAGGCCATTTCTTAGAGAATAGTGTAGACAACGTTGACCTTATGAATGACCCATTCAAAGGCATGTCTTTCAGCGAAAAATATGCAACTATAATTTACACTTTAGGATTGTACTTTAAGTTATCATTTTTTCCACATCCTCTTACGCATGATTATTACCCATATCATATACCGATTATGAATTGGGCCAAAGGCGGCACGATTACATCACTCTTATTATACATTGTACTAATCGGGATTTCTGTTTGGGGATTTTTCAAGAAGCATATTTACTCTTTTTGCATTGTATTTTTTATTGCCACCTTGTCTGTAACCTCCAATTTATTTTTTCCTGTAGGTACATTTATGAACGAACGTTTCCTTTATGTATCATCAGTGGCAGTGGTTTTATTTTTGGCTTGGATGATGGTGAGGTTCCTACCCAATAAATTAGGCGGCACAGGAAAGATGTTGTCATATGCATTGTTTGCTTTATTTTTCATTGGCTTTACGGCCAAAACAATTTGGAGAACACCTGCCTGGAAGAATACATATAATCTCAACGCTTATGCGATCGAGGTGTCTAAAAATTCTGCTAGAGCCAATGCCCTTATGGCGACAGCTATCTACGAGCAACAATATCTAAAGACGGATAAAAAGGAACGTGCCCTTAGAGAGCAGCAGGTCGACGCTGCTACCATTTATGTGGATAAGGCTATCGAAATTCATCCTTTGTATAGTTCAGCTCTGAATCTCAAAGCAGGACTGCTTGCAGAAAAGTATCATTTCAATAGAGATGTCGATTTGCTTTTAGCTGGCTTCAACAAATTGCTAAAAGTGAAATCCAATTTTCCATATATAGATGAGTATCTGAACTACCTCAATCGTAGAAACGACGATAAGGTGAATTATGCACTTATTGGTTTCTATCATGATATCGGAAACCACTTCATTGATCGTAGTGGTGATGGGCCCGCATTAGCTAATAAATATTTTAAGATGGGTCTTGAGATAGCACCTAACAATCCTCAACTATTGGACGGGTATAGAAGATCACAATAATATTTTTTTGGGCGTGTCTCCGACCGCGCTATTCGCCACTCCATGTTCATTCCGGTCCCATATGCCTGCCCACCAAGCCAAGCTGGGACGCTCAGGCTATCGCCTGACCTGGCTACTATCGCTCACGCATTAGATCTGTGTCTATTCGGGATCTCGATCTCAGAATTTAATCTCATTACTTTCATAATTGTATTCTCAAAATTTCCATGAAAAATTAAATTTTGATCCTTTCGCAATAGTCTTTTAGAAATCGCATTATATCATAGTACACTTTGATTGATAAACACTTTTCTATCTAACAACAATTGCAAATGAAAAGCCTAACCTTATTTCTACTTCTAATATGCTCCATATTTCAATGCTTTGCTCAAGACAATCATGTACTCAACGAAGAACTTATAGTCCTCAAAAACGGAAATCATATCTCCGGAGAATTAGTCGATACAAGGAAAAACTTCATAACCATTTACCAAAATGACAAAAGAGTTGTAATTAGAAAAAAACGCATTGAAAGTATTTTCTTTAAAGGAGACACAGTTAAGTTTGCTAGAGTTGGTTCTGCAAAGTTAGAAAGCAATAGAGCAACCATTTTAGGAGAAAACATAGAAGAAGGTCTGACTATTAATGATGCTAAATACAAATTGGTGTCAGAGTCAAGTTCTCTCATTGACAAAAGGGGGTGGTATAATATGACTTATGCTGCAGTTGCTTTTCCAAGTTTTACGAATGGCGGTGATTATTATCCAAGTTTTGAAAATGTGACTGGTTATCAGTTTAGCCAGTATGCTGGTGTGGGTCTTGGTGTAGGATTCTTGCCAAACCGTTTTCGCATCAGTAAAATTATACCGGTATACGGTGAATATAGAGGATATATCAATCAAGGGAAAGTAAGCTTTTACTATAATGTAGCAGTAGGATTCACATACGGTGTGAAAGATAGGTCTTTGGATTTTACTTCATTTAAGCCCAGACAATATTTTCATCCATCCATTGGCTACAAAATAGGGTCTGCGAAATCTTCGTTTATGATTGATATCGGCCTTCGCAACACAAACATTCTATATAGATTTGAAGATCGCCCGGTCTTTATGGGCTCTATTGATGAACTGCACTCCCAAAGGGAACTAGTTGTGAGAATTGGAATTATGCTATAGGTTATAATACGTAAGCATTCAATGCGAATTGAAAATCTTTTTTTAGTATTCCTTAAAACTAAAAAACTCTTAAGTTTTTTTATAACTAAAAACAAATACAAATGAAAAGCCTAATCTTATTTTTAGTTTTGACTTGCTCCATGTTTCAAAGCTATGCGCAGGGTGATAGAATACTTAATGAAGATCTTGTAATTCTCAAAGACGGCAAGCACATAACTGGAGAAATAACGAATACGAGAGATAACTTTATCATTATTTATCACAAAAGCAATAGAATTGTTTTAAGTAAATCGCGTATTGAGAATATTTTCTTTAAAGGAGATGAGATCCATTTTAATGGTGCCTATTCAGCAAAATTTGAAGGCGACAAAATTATTTTACTTGGAGATAATCCGGAAGAGGCTTTGACTATAAATGATACTAAGTACAAATTAGTACCTGCCTCATATACTCATAGCGCCAAAAGATCTTGGTATAACATAACGTATGGATCAATCATTTTTCCGAATAATGAAAATTTAAACCGGTATAATTTAAGTTTAGAAAACGTGACTGGATATCAGTTGAGTCAATATACAGGCATTGGCCTTGGAGTGGGCTTTATTGCCGCAGGCAGTTTTGGTGGAATTTTTGGTAATGTTATTCCAGTATACACAGAATATAGAGGGTATTTTAATAATAGTAAGTTTAGCGTTTACTATAATCTAGCCATGGGTTTCACATTTGCTGTAAGAGACGAATTTTCAAGTTTTACTTCCTCTAAACCAAAACATTATTTTCATCCATCTATTGGCTACAAAATTGGCTCTAGGAGAGCTGCATTCATGGTTGATATTGGACTTCGATACACAAATATTCAATATAGGTTCGATGATCGTACTGTTTTTCAGGGCCCCTTATTTGAAGAATACGCCCGTAGGGAATTGGTTTTGAGATTTGGAATCATGCTTTAAGGCAATCCTTTCATATCGGTTTATCGTTACTTCTGAGCTTAAGAATTATTTTTTTTCATTTCTACCCAACCTTTTGAGCCTTGACCCATGTCTAGCTTGATAGAAAAAAGACAAAGAAATGAAAATCAATCAAATTCAAATCACGAAGCTTATAATCTTAATTAGCATTGCCATCCTAATTCAGGGCTGCCAAAATGAAGGATGCAAAGGCGTAAGAACTTATATAGCATACACCCCGATATATAAATCAATCGGAGATATCAGAGAAGAAGTGGGCATAAAGTCTGCAAGAGAACTGTGCAATCCAGGTAAAATGTTTTTGTATGGAAGCTATCTTTATGTGAATGACATCCGTCAGGGCATACACATCATCGACAATGCCAATCCCTCTTCTCCATTGCCAATTGCTTTTATTAATATTCCAGGTAATGTAGACATCGCTGTAAAGGACAACATACTGTATGCAGATAACTACACAGATTTGGAATTTTTCGATATTTCTTCACCTGCTGATCCTGTCTATAAAGGTAGAGTAGAGGATGTATTTGAAAGCAATACCTTGCGCCCA
>CALIEI010000228.1 GCA_938022165.1 uncultured Saprospiraceae bacterium
AGAAACTACTTAGAATGAAGGGATTATTCAATAGGAAAGATTAATTTGCTACTGAATAACTAACTAAACTATATAAAATGAAACCATCGTACTTCACTAATTTTTGCTTCACAGTTACCGCATTATTTTTAACCTTTTCATCTTTTGGTCAAGTAGTTATAAATGAATACTCAGCTTCTAATTTGCACTCATTTGTAGACGACTTTGGAAAAACCGAAGATTGGATAGAGTTATATAACACAAGTAATGAAGCAATAGATTTAGGGGGGTATCACTTATCTGATAAAGAAAATAAGCCAGACAAGTGGGAAATACCAGCAGGTACAATCATTGAAGCAAATGGTTTCTTAGTTTTTTCATGTTCTGGACGGGATGGTGTATTCTTTGATCAGTTGCACACAAACTTCAAATTAGCACAGACGAAAGCCAATGAAGGTGTGCTTCTTTCGGATCCTCAAGAAAATGTAATCAACTACTTTCCCTTAGAAATAACTATGGTAGAGCACAGTAGATGTCGTTCTGTCGATGGTGGAAATGATTGGGTTGTATCTACCAATCCGAGTTATGGTCAATCTAATAATCAAACCAATCAAATCTTGGGCTATACGACTGCTCCTTCTATGAGTCTCAAGGCTGGATTTTATAATGGCAGTCAAACGATAGCTATTACAAACAATGAACCTAATTCTGAAATTCGATATACCACGGATGGTTCCAATCCTACGCCAAATGATAAATTGTACACTGATAAAATCACCATCAACAAAACAACAGTAGTGAAAGCTACAGCATTTAGTAATAATCCCGATATACTGCCTGGTAAAATGGATTTCAATACTTATATGATCGATGAGGATTTCACATTGGCAGTATTTTCTGTAGCTGCGGATGATGTCATAAATTTAGCCAACGGAAATGGAGATTTGATTCCTATTGGTTCAATCGAATATTTTAATACCGATAAAGAAAGAGAAGCTGCCTCTTTTGGAGATCTAAATAGGCATGGTCAAGATTCTTGGGTGCTAAACCATAGAAGTTTAGACTGGATAAGTAGAGATGAAATGGGCTATTCTAAAGCTGTCGAAGCACCTCTTTTTTCTTACTCAGAAAGAGATTCTTACCAAAAATTTATGTTTAGAAATTCAGGAGATGATAATTACCCTGCTATAAATGACGGAAGTCACGAAGGGAGTACACATATCAGAGATGAGTATGTACATGAATTATCGAGAGTAGGTGGAATGAAACTTGACTTTCGAGCTGTAGAAAGAGTTGTGTTGTTTTTAAATGGAGAATATTGGGGTGTGTATGGTATGCGAGAGAGACCAGTAGATCATGATTATACATCAGAGTATTATGACCAAGGCAAATATGAAATTCAGTACTTGTCAACGTGGGGAACAACAGAAATCGAATATGGAGGTTTAAATGCAATTAGAGATTGGGAACAGTTGAGAAACTTTATCATCGATAATGACATGAGCATACCCGAAAATTATAAAGTAGCAAAGGACAGTATAAATATGGTAAGTCTTATTGACTATATGGCAATGAACCTAAATGTTGTTGCATCTGATTGGTTAAATTACAATACAGGCTGGTGGAGAGGTTTAAATCCAGATGGCGACCATAAAAAGTGGGGGTACATACTTTGGGATTTAGATGCTACTTTCGATTATTATATAAATTATACAGGAATACCTAACGAAGATCCAGATGCACTTCCATGTGATATTGAAGAAATTGGGGATTTTATGGATTACTTTTTTGGCACAGAAACTACCAATCATGGTAATACTTCTCCTACTGATGATACGGATACACCTTATGATACAACTATAGTTTGTCAAACCATACTCAATGGTACAAGTCCTTATCCAATTACAGATTCTATTTTCCAGCAGGTTATAGATATTGATGCATTTTGTTGTCAGTCTGATTTTGATGCAACTTGTCAACAAATTTATAACGCTATCAGTAATGGTGAAGAACCCCAGGTTGGCGGTGTAGAACCTGGTGAGTATGAAGGTAACGTAGGAAGACATGAAAAAATATTCCTAAAATTGATTGATGAAAGTCCAGAATTTAAACAACTCTATTATACCCGTTATGCTGATCTAATGAATACAGTTTTCTCATGCGAAAATATGAATATACTTTTAGATAGTATGCTGAATACCATCAGACCTGAAATGCCAAGACAGATAGACCGTTGGGGAGGTACTATGGATGAATGGGAACGTAATGTAGATAGATTGAAAGACTTTATAGATGAGAGATGTACGCTCTTGGATGATGGTGCGATGGAGTGCTACAGTGATATTACGGATGTACACGAACTTACCTTGATGGCTATACCAGAAGGCGTTGGAGAAATTGATTTAAATACGCTAGATATTGAGCAATTTCCATGGACGGGTTCTTATTTTGAAGGTGTTGAGAACATTATAGAAGCCAATATATTTAATGAGTTCGAAGATGATTACGAATTTAGTCATTGGATATCAAGTGCTGGAAATCTGATTACACCGAATACAAATAGTATAGATGCTCGCTTAAGTCTGACAAGTTCAGATACTTTGACGGCAGTCTTTGTTTTAAAGGGAACGACTTCAGCTTCCAATACGATAACGGAAGTGGACAAGTTTAGTGTGTTCCCTAATCCAGCTCAATCAGAAATAACTTTGCAATTGAATGTCAATGAATCTATTGATATGAATGTCTCTCTATACAATATTCATGGCCAACTCATTCATACTTTTGATCAGTTGAATCAAAGAAGATCTGCGGGTAACTATGCCGATGTTTTGTCTCTTCCAGCAGATATTCCTTCAGGTTTGTATCTCATTTCGTTGGATGTGAACGGGAAGAGAATGCAGGATAAAATAACGATACTAAGGTAGATACAAGCCTGCCAGACTAACTAGGCTGGGTATGCCCAGCCTAGTTAGTCTGGCAGGCTTGTCTATAAGGTATGCCTTACCAATAATCAATAATTATAACATTCCTCTTTTATCAATTGCATACTCGCGACGCACCGCAGGTGCCCAAGCGCGTCGATCGGAGATCGCAGGACAAGTGGTAGAAGCGGTATCCAATGGTAGCGATGGCCCATGCAGGGTAAGCCCATTGGATAATAGCGGATGGCACGGTCCCGTGCTGACGCGGGCTTTGCCGAAGTAAGCATCGGGATGGCCCAAAAATATTTTTCTATTTTTGGTTTATGAAAATAATAGAAACCCCGCGCACCATCCTGCGCCAATTCACATTAGAAGACGTAGAAGCGGTATACGAATTCAATTCTAATCTTGAGGTTCAGAAATATACGGGGGACGAATTGGTTGCAAGCCTTGAGCGTGCCAAAGAAGTGATCACACAAATCAGTTTTAAAGATTATGAGACCTATGGATATGGACGATGGGCGGTTGTGCATAAAGCGGATCAAAAGGTTATAGGGTTTGCTGGGCTGAAATTTTTACCCGAGATCAGAGAGACAGATATTGGGTATCGATTCTTGCCTGAGTATTGGGGCAAAGGAATTGCATCCGAGGTGTCTTTTCCGATTATAGATTACGGATTCAAAGAATTGAATCTGGAACGAATCATCGGTATAGCCATGGAAGATAATATTGGATCTTGGAAGGTGCTTGAAAAGATTGGACTTAAACTATATAAGTACGACGAATACGAAGGCGATGGAGGAGAGCACCGCTGGTACAAACTAGAAAGAGAAGATTATCTCCAAAATAAAAAGGCTTAAAATTTCCCTGAGAATTAGTAAATTGAGCTTGATGAATACCGACATTAAGCTCCTTTTTTGGCATTTGCTCTGTGCACTTCTTGTGATAGTATGCTGCTCAAGGTGTACAGATATTGTACAGTCCGTAGATAATGCACTAGTGTGTAACAAAGATGAAATCAATGCTGCCAATCTGATTTCTGTAGAGGAGGCGCATGTCCTAATAGCAAATAAAAAGATACTGATACTGGAAGTGAGTAAAGAGGCCGAATATCTCAAAGGCCACATTCCAAATGCTTTGAATGTTTGGCGTCCAGAATTTAGAGCGAAGGAGGGTTACGAGTACGGTGGTATGCGATGCACCTATAAAGAACTGGTCGCTTTGTTGCAGCGGCTTGGTATGAGTAGTGATGCAGAATTATTGCTCTATGATGCGAAGGGCGGATCAGACGCTATGCGGTTTGCCTGGGTCTTGGACTATTACAATTTCAAAAATTATCAAGTTATCAATGGAGGTAAGAAGTTGTGGGCGCAAAAAGGTTTTGCATTGTCTAAAGAGCCTGTGACGCCAGTTGCCAACTCTGAATTCACCTTCTCTCCAAAAATCAACAAAGACATTTTGGCGGATTCTGGAGAAGTGTTGTCTGCTATCACAGATAGTGAAACCGTGATTATTGATACCAGAGAATCTTACGAATACTTGGGCCAATGTTTTGTATCCAAAGGAGAATTGTACGAACATAAAAAAGGGGCTTTCGCAAGAGGCTGTATTCCCTCTGCTGTTCATCTCAATTGGTCGCAGCTAGTAGATCTTGACGATGACCATAGAATCAAATGTCATAAAGATTTAGCGCATGACTTGGCCGAAAGAGGGATTACAAAAGACAAACATATCATAGTCTATTGCCAATCAGGATCAAGGTCCTCGCACACTGCTTTTGTACTGAGTAAAGTACTGGGCTACCCGAATGTAAAAAACTATGATGGATCGTGGATCGAATGGAGCTATCTGAAGGGCTTGTATGATGAGCTTTTAAAAGAAGATAGTTCTACTGTCAGCAAGTTGATAAACAAATTTGGGATAACAGAACATACCAGTCAAAAAGAATTTGAAGCAGAATATGCACGATTGGAAACTGAATTAATTCAAAAGAAAAAATTACCCATAGAGTAATACATGAAAAAACAAGAAAGAAGAACCTTTATCAAAAACACCCTTTTGGCTGGGATAGCTACTTATGTTGGTTTGCCTATGGTGTATGCCGAGAATTTTCCGACAGGCATGGAGCCGATAGGATTGTTAGACAAAACACTACCTATCGCACTGCCCGGCAAAAGCGATAAGATGACTGTGCTCAACGATCGGCCAGTAAATGCGGAAACGCCTGCACATCTTTTAGACGAAGAACTTACGCCTAATAATTTATTTTTTGTGCGCAACAATGGCATTCCTCCAGCTAGGGTAGATGTAGACAAATGGACACTGACCATCGAGGGAGAGTCTGCTAGTCAAAGTAAAACATACACCCTTCAAGATCTAAAAACAAAATTTAAAAATGTCACTCTCCAACTCACTTTAGAGTGTGGAGGAAACGGACGGTCAGAATTTAATCCGCCAGCGAAAGGCAATCAATGGTCTACAGGTGCAGTAGGTTGTGCGGCTTGGACGGGAGTGCGATTGGCGGATGTATTGAAAGATGTCGGCATCAAAAATGACGCCGTGTACATTGGTTACTATGGTGCGGATGATCACCTATCCGGTGATCCAAAGAAGCAATCCATCTCCAGGGGAGTGCCGATCAAGAAAGCCATGGAGGCAGAAAGTATGATTGCCTGGGCTATGAATGGTCAAGAAATACCGGTGCTCAATGGGTACCCACTGCGCTTAGTTTTTGGTGGTTTCCCTGCTTCTTGTTCAGGTAAGTGGTTGGAAAAAATCGTGATCAGAAATAAAGTGCACGATGGACAAAAAATGCAGGGCCAAGCATATCGCACACCATGCAAACCTGTAGCGCCCGGCACCAAAGTGAAGGACGAAGACATGTGCATCATTGAAGAGATGCCAGTGAAATCTTTGATCACTTATCCGCAGACTGGCGCTACGATTCAGTTGGCTCAAACCTTACCTATCAGAGGTCATGCATGGACGGCTGCACCTACGATCAAAGCAGTGGACTATTCCATTGACTTTGGAAAAACGTGGACATCATGTACCCTCATCGCTGGCAAAAATAGATACGCATGGCAGCGTTTTGAGGGCGAAATAAAATTTCCACAAGTTGGATATTACGAAGTGTGGGCTCGCGCTACAGATGCCAACGAAGATCGGCAACCCATTATTTTACCAGGCTGGAATCCGAAAGGGTATCTCAACAATGCCTGTCATCGCATAGCCATAAAAGTAGTCTAGATGAACACACCCAATCGCCCATCGATGTGGTCAGGATTCATGACTACCAACTGGAGTATACTTTTTGTGCTACTCGGTTTTTTCGTTTTCGCGATCATAGCGACTATGGGATATTTGTTTTTGCAAGATGATATCCATAGCTATATGAATCGCAAAAAAATGACTACCGAAGATCTAGCCCTACTCAACAAAAAAGCAGAGCAGCGCTACGCCATCGCTCAAGCTGAATCCAATTTTGATAAAGTACTCAATGGTATCCATCTGCGTACAGGCCTGAAGTATGACGCCAACGTGTACACCGTCATCACCGCATGTACATCTTGTCATAGCGCCAAACTAATAACACAAAATCGTGCCACTCGTCCCGGCTGGGAGTCCATGATACGATGGATGCAAGCCACGCAAGGTCTACCAGATCTGGGAAATAAAGAACCAGCCATTCTAGACTATTTGGCTAAATATTATGCGCCCCAAGAGACAGGACGTCGCCCCAATTTGGACCTCGCCGAAGTGAAATGGTATATCCTAGATCTGGAAGAATAGTTGGTATGTGGAAAATATATTT
>CALIEI010000229.1 GCA_938022165.1 uncultured Saprospiraceae bacterium
TGCCACGCATATAGACTCAATACGTTCATCATGTCAAAATCCTTCTTATAACCTAAATGATGATATTGCTTTTCGTAGTCGCTTGCAGACATAGACTCAAATGTCTGTGACCATCTTGCGTGTAGCCCTTTTATTAGGTGAAGAGAAGACGAAATGTCTGTATGTTTTGCATCTTTAAGATCTGCCCAAACACTCTCTTCATAACCAAAAACATTCGGGTGGTTTTCGGTGATGGCAAACTTAGTTCTTAGGTACGCATTGATATGACTATCAGCTAAGTGATGAACAACTTGCGCAATGCTCCAGCCCTCTGGTCGATATAAAATTTGTAGATCTTGATCACTTAATCCTTGAGTTGCCTTTTCTACTTTTTGGGGTAGCGACTTGATAGACTCTATCCAGCTCGTCTTCATGACTGCGGCAGAGTTAGGATTGAAATTTCTTTTGCCAATTGGGTATTTTAGTTTTTCTAAGTCCATAATAAATAATCTTCTTTTTAATATAGAATGGTTCGGTAATTTTTGTCAAATTATAAATCAAAGCCGGGCAAGTGCTTAATTATTTGCAAATTAATTAAGTTAGCTGTCCCTATTTTAAAATGATAGTTATCAGCGATTTAAAATTTATTACCGAACCATTGATATATAAGAGAATGATTTGAAGTCAAAGGTAACTATTTTAGTTGGGCGAGCCGAAAAGGCGGAAGCCCTAAAAAGGGAGAGGGGTAGAAGCGGTTCCGACTTTTTTGTCGGAAAGAGCGGATGACCCGGTGTCTAGTGCTAACGCAGACACTCCCCCAAAAATGAAAAACTCTGTTACTGAAAATCTACATAAATTTATTGATCTAGAATCGACGTTTATTGACTATCAGACAGACTCTCAAGTCAGTAGATATGTGATTTAAATTGCATTTCAAAATAGCCATGGCAAGGCTTAGAAATAAGCTATCAAAATAGACTTGTATGCAAAGCAGAATCGTTATTTTTGTAAGGAGAGGTGTATGCCTTCTTTTTAATGAGAGAACTAATATCAAAAAATGGGTAAATACCCGATCATTCACCAACTTGATGCTATGGACTGCGGTGCTGCCTGCTTAGCTATGGTAAGTGAGCATTATGGTTTGGATCACAGTCTGGCTGATCTACGTGAATTGACCTTTGTAGATCGGGATGGTGTCTCTATGTTAAATATAAGCTCTGCAGCAGAGCATATCGGTTTAGAAACTTTAGCGGTTAAGCTTGACTATAATCAATTGCAAAATGAGGTGCCGCTTCCCGCAATTGCGCATTGGGATCAAAACCATTTCGTCGTCATTTATGATGTAAGAGATGATGAAGTGATCGTTGGTGATCCAGCGATAGGGGAACGCAAAATAAGTAGAACCGATTTTATCAAGAACTGGGGAAGCATTGAAACTAACGAGGGATTTGTTTTGCTACTTGAAGATCCTAGTGTAGATGATGTAGATGAGCAAGTAAATGAAGGAGAAGTGATTGCAGAAGAATCTACAGATGTCAGTGCAGACACTCCTGATCGGACTCTTACATCTGACCAGCCTCAAGCAGCCGGAGTGGCTTCTACTGTATCCATATTAAGTATTCTCAAAGGTAATCGAAAATTTTGGTGGCATCTTATACTTGGCAGCGTAGTGCTTTTTGTAATATACTTATTCTTGCCATTGGCCATTAAGGTGATGGTAGATTCTGGAGCCTTGGAACAAAATCAAAATCTACTACACCAAGGATTATTGATATTTGGAATACTTGGATTAGGAAAAATTTTATTAGAGCTTTCGCGAAATTGGATATTTAGACAAGAGGCAACTTTGACTAATGCGAAGCTGGTATCGAATTATCTAGAGAATTTGACTAAGCAGCCGATTCGTTTTTTTGAAAGACGACTCAAATGGGATATTCTGCAAAGAGTATATGACAACTATAAGGTAGGAGAATTTTTTCAGAGTTCCTCTTTGCAAGCAGTTTTCCATGTTATTTTATTGCTGTCCTCTTTAATTGTTTTTTATTTGATAGACAAAGTATTGTTTGTAGTGTTCTTTGTTGGCTTGCTATTGCAGATAGTGATTTTGTTTCTATTCCGAAAGAAGAAAATGTTAGCCAAACAAGAAATGTTGCAACAGGCTGGACAAAGTCAAGAAATTTTATTAGAAATAATCAATGGAATCTCTGCGATAAAAATGAATAATGCAGAATCTTATAATCAAACAGTTTGGGAAAATAACCAAGGCAGCCTTGTTGAAAAAAGTTTGCGATTCACAAAAATTGATCAGTATCAAAAAACAATATTAAAATTATTAGCATGGGCTGTAGAATTGGCTATTCTGTATTTTGCACTTACGGCTATGATGCAAGGGCACTTTTCGCTTGGTTCTATGATGGCGGTGATCTACATTCTCGTGTATTCTAGAGATGCTATTGTTGAATTTTTTGATGTACTGACTAATTACTACGAGGTCAAACTAAGTATGCGTAGATTGTCTGAGCTTTCAGAATTTCGTACTAAAAATTATGCTATACCGAGTCATTCTCATTTATCAACATACAAGGACATTAAGATAGAAGGGTTGAGCTTTAAGTATGGAGATATAGATAGTCCTACAGTCTTGTCGGAAGTGAATCTAGTCATTCCGAAGGGAAAGAAAACAGCAATAGTTGGTGTTAGTGGATCTGGTAAAACAACTTTGATAAAATTATTGATGGGGATGTATGCTCCAAAAAGTGGAAGCGTGAGGATAGGAGAGGTTAATGTCCAAGATGTTGATCCCGTTTTACTTCATAAGAAAATGGCTGCAGTTTTTGAAGATGGACATCTATTCTCGGATACTATACGGGCTAATATAGCTATGCAAGATGAAAATGCGGATAGGATACGCTTAGAAACAGCAATAAGAATAGCCTGCCTCAATACTTTTATGGACGGACTGCCACTTGGATTGGAGACAAGGTTAGGAGATGGAGGCATACTGCTGAGTAAAGGCCAGCGACAACAAGTCTTGCTGGCAAGAGCATTTTATAATAAGCCGGAAATACTCTTTTTTGATGAAGCAACCAATGCCTTAGATGGAATTACGGAGCGAAGATTATTAAAAAATATAGATGAGGCTTTTGATGATAAAACCACCGTTTTTGTTGCACATCGCTTAAGTACCATAAAAAACGCTGATCAAATAGTAGTTTTACACAAGGGCGTGATTGTGGAACAAGGAACACATCAAGAATTGTTGGATAAAAAAGGAGCTTACTTTTTGATACTTAGAAATGATTTAGAGTAGTGCAAAAGTATTTGAAAAACATATTATCTGATCCTCCCCATGGTCTGGGAGCTGCGGCTAACTTTTTGCTATTAGTTAGTGCTGTTTTGTTGGTGTCAATATTTTTTATTGACCCAAAAGAGCAAGACATAACGATGAACTTATTATCACAAGTGCCAACTGTGATAAAAGAAGAAGCTCAAACGCAAAAGGCAACACGTCCTTATGAAGTGCTGTATTCATTAGTAGAAAGTGGCGAATATATTGAAAAAGGTGATACGCTTTTTAGCGAAGTCAATCTAAAAGATATTGCTACTATTCAAGACTGGATCGCATCTTTGAAAGCGGGAAAATTTAAGCCTTTAAAGAATATGCTCAATTTACCTTTTGTAACTCCAGCCATCAGGAAGAAGATGATCGAATTGGCGGAGGTGCAAACACCTACCAAGCGATTTGATAATAGTAGAATAATTGAACTGCAAGGTTCGGTAAAAAGATTACAAGAAAGTGTAAGAGAATATGAGTCTGCTATAGTAAAGTTCAAACAACTAGAGAATGAGTATGAGAAGGCGTTTTTTTCTGTGAGGGAAGAAAAGTTTGAAAAGGGACTGATTTCTTCTGCTGAACTTAAAAAGTATAAAAAGAGATGGGATGACATGGCTTATGAGCGTAAGATCAGTGAGTCAAAACTAAAAGGGGAGCGCCTCGCCTTGTTTAATGATCAAAGTGAATTGAAAGTACTTTCTCAAAGAAAGGCAGAAGCTGTAAGGCGTAATCAAAAGTCAGATAATACCTTTCATGAAGCTGATTTGATAAATTCACTAGACGCTATTTTGAAATCAAGTTTTGTTATTTCGAAGTATGAGGGCACTGTCGGAAAAATTGAGAATTTGAATAAGCTTGATGTAGGAGATGCACTGCTTAGCTTTGTGGGCAATGAAGTTCAAAGTAATAGAAGCAACACCTTAATCGCAGAAGTGAACTCTAATGCCGCCAAAAATGTAGTACCTGGAAGAGATTTATTCATTTATCTACAAGATGGATCAAGAGTAGCAGGGAAGGTGGTTAAATTAGCAGAGAATAAAGATCGCCAGTTCGTTATTAACACTAAGGAAGAGTTGAGTTCAGTAGATGTAGATCAAATAATCATTCCATCAAAAAATGAGAATTTTATAGAAAAGGTCATGGAGAACTTTTAGTTTTGCGCATGCAATTTTCTCCCATAGTTCTTCTTAGACAGCCTGTTTATACTTTAGATCACCTTGAGTCTTTTTCTGTGGATTTGACGCAGATAATTCCTACTGAGGAGGATATAGAGAGATTGAGAGCACACTTTCTAGCTTTTATACAGTCCAAACACCTTCTTCGTTCATTACCTTTCTCTAGCAAAACCCTTTACCAAGCCTTGCCCCATTACGAATTTCATGCTGCGGTTAAAATCAGGAAGAAAGAAAAGCAAAACGAGCGAACATTAATGAAGTATTTGATGCGAATGGCGCTAAATGCAAGTCCTTTGGCTGATTTTGCGAGAACGCAATTTTGTAATTGGGAGGGAATAGCTTATTCTGCTAAGGCTAATTTTAGCGTAGAGTTAGCCTTGAGTCAGCGTAAAGAATTTTTTGACCTTTGTTATTGTGATATAGGTTTACAAGGCATTATGAGGCATAGGTTGAATCCAAGTCTAAGAAAAGAGGAAAATGGTTTTTCTTATATCTACATTGATGAAGGAGTTAAGAGTCTTGTCGAATTAGAATTTGACGAGCAGTTTGATGAACTATATACAAAGCTTCAGCATGTTGACTTTACATTTGCTGAGTTTGTTAGTGCTTGTGCGTATGATGTAAATGAGTTTTTAGAATCCCAATTGATAAGCCCTTCATATCCTGTATATACGGATAGCGATATTTTACTTGAGATTATCAATTCGGTAAACGAAAGATTTGATCTTGATTTTACGATAGAAGAATTGGAGGGGAAAAGGGTTGACAACTTAAGCGATAAGGATGCGCTAGCTATGCAATCAGCTTGGATTGAAAAATTAAAAGCCTATGCTGATCATTTAGAGGTAAGGCTTAATGATAAAGTGTATCCGGAGCGTGTTTTTTATTTAAACAGTGCAAGCAATAACGCTCGAATGCCTGATTTTGATCAGAGCTCGATATGCGAAGAACTAGTAAGCTTTGTCTCATTGATTTCATCTATAGAGACTAAACATGAAAGAAATATTTCTCAATCTGACCTTTACCTACGTGGGGAAAAGCAACATATTGATTTTGACTTTGACAAAGTGAATATTGCTCAAAAATCTGAGTATCAAGTAGAGTTAATACTCGAAAAAAGCGAAGTCACTGATAGTATGCCTAAGGATATTGGTGTCATGCTTCAGCACACTGGTGGAGTAAAGCCCTGCTTGATCAATACTACAACAGCAAATGGTAAATTCTTTGCCCCTTCACTTTCACTTGCTAACGAAGAAGTAATAAAAAAATTAGAGGAATGGATTCAGCTAAGTGAGCAGAATTTGGTAGCGGTCAAAGACGAGTCTACACATTCCAAAAATAAGTCGCATTCATTTTTAAGAGAGCTTGACAACTTTGGACTTGACTTTCATACCCCAATAAGAGATCGAGTTAAGGTTCGCTATGAGGATGAAAAGCTGATGGAAATAGATCTTAACAAAAAGGTAAAGATTGTGAATTTGGGTATTGAAGACTTTAACTCTAGGTCTGCCTATGTTCAGAATCTGATTCAAGTAAGCGAATCATTACCCAATGTTCAGGCTTTCGTAGAGGGCTTGCAGGATAAATTAAAAGTTGAAAAAGTAAATGGCATTTTTGTAATGCCACGAGTCGAAACGACCAATCTTGTTTTAGGAATGCAATCTTGGATCATTGAAGGTCTGGGCGCTTTTCCTAGTTTTGGGGATACACTTACAGAGAATATACTCATCCTTGATAAATGGAGAAAAGAGTTAGGAATCCCGAGAATAGTCAAAGTGAGCATAGATGTAAAGAAAAGCAACTACTTAGATTTTCACAATTTTTGGACAGTGGACACTTTTATCAGAAGCCTTAAGAATATGGAATCTAAATGTGTGTTTGCTGAGATAGGTATAAGTGATAATTTGAAAGGGGGGCAGGTAAGAGAAACTTACTTCGAATTCAGACGATGAGGTTAAAGTAGAAGCTCACTTTCATCATGATTTTGAATCAAGTTGCCACATCGTTTTGTCTTCATCAACAAATGCCACAATGCCTAACTCATCATTATAATACACTATAACAACCGGAGAATTAAAATTAGTTATTTCGATATTTTTAAATTCTCTATTGATAAAATCACGGCTAGAAATAGATACAGTAGTTTCGTACAATGGTGGCGGATAATCTTTCATGTCCAATACCTTCCTAAAAACGATTCGTCTACCAAAAGCCTCATCATTGGTGTTGTTGTAGTAAAGTTTCAAGACCTCTGCATACTGTGAATCGCTAAGATCTGCGAAATAGGCTTTGGGTATATTTAGTAGCGTAAATTCAATTCCGCTTTCATGGGTTAGTGTAGTTTCTACGGATTCAATGGAATAGCAGTAATGTAACGAATCATTTTCTTCAAAAATACCTTGGAAATAATCATCGCTAATAATTCCAATGTCAAAAGTCATTTCTTCTCCACTGGCATTGATAAATGTCGCGGAAGTAAAATCCGCATAACTATTGAAAATTCGATTTTCTGGACTTAATCTAAAGTCTTTCAACTTTATATCACAAGTTCCAGCTGAATTACTAAGTTTAGGATCGACCATATTATCATCACTTCCATTGCATGCGCAAATGGTGCCCAAAAGAAGAAAAAACAATAACTTTTGTAACGAACCTAAATTCATTTCTGAAATCTAATTATTAAATACTCTTATTAAACTTTTAGCGAATCTTTAGAAAAAATTGAACTAAACCTGTGATAGTCAATCAAAGTAAAGCATTAACATTCTTTAATATAAATCAAAAGTAATGCTAAAGTTGAACTTGGCGATGCTATACATAAGTTTCAAGTTAAATCTTTGGGAAGATGCGAATAAGTGAACAAAATTCTCTTCAATTTTCACTTTATCAGCATGGACTTGATCGTACAAATTTACGCCATTTTATGATTAAAAGCCAAATAATGTGACGATTAAAGATTGTCGGGAGAATGTGTTTTTAGTTGATTACTAGCGACTTGAATATATATATTTTGATTTCTCATATTATGTTCGTAACTTATATTTACTTAAAACACAAAAACCTAACTGTAATTTGTACTGATAGTACAGTTCAGTTCATGCCAAACAAATTTATATGAATATTTTTGTCGCAAAACTCAATTATAATACCACAGAAACGGATCTGCGAACACATTTTGAACAATTTGGAACAGTTAAGTCCATCAAAATCATTTATGACAAATATGAAAACCGCTCAAAAGGTTTTGGATTTGTCGAGATGAATAATGACGATGAGGCAATAAAGGCTATTGATAATCTAAATGAATCTGAATTTGAAGGCAGTACTATTGTCGTCAAAAAAGCTAGACAAAAGGTATAGGCTACTGGAGTCCAATATACAACAGGCCATTTTTCTCGGCGCTTGTTTAGTACAATTTTCCATTTCAAAAATCACATTATAGGATTAAATCGGATGTAATCTGTTTGTTTTTTAACTATCTAACCGTTTTTGTCGCAAAAATGTAACTTTAAAATTATTGCTACGCTAATAATAAGGATACCCAATATTTATATTGGAATTACTGACAACAAATTATGCTTATGACCATAGATAATAAGCGTATGAGTTCCTTAAAGGAAGTCAACAATCAAAGTTTGGAAACTAAAAAACACTCTTTGCCAAGCCCGGCCATTGACAATACCATTTTTGATAAGCTTGCCGAAAATGTTAGTGACAAATTGAGGTCTTCCTTGTTTGTCATAAAGTCATACTCCCAACTATTACAAAGAGATTATAATCACTCTCGTTTAGCGCATAGTTACGAATTGATGGAAGCAGCTAGTAAGCGGATGGAAAAAACCATTTCCGAATTTTTGGTGTTGACGAGTATCTATACAAATGAAACTAATGAAAAAGAGCTAAGCTACTTTCGAGAAGCATTTGACAATGCCATCTTTAGTCTATATAATGTTTTTGAAGCAAATAAGAAGGTTGAAATTGAAACAGACTTTAGTGAGCTTACCAAAATCTGGTTTAGTAAAACATTTCTATTGACAATATTCGCGGAGCTTATTGCTAACGCTATCATACATAATACAACAAAAGAAAACCTAAAAATCAAGATCAAATCCTATAAACTAATGAATAGTTTTGTGCTGCAAATAGAGGACAATGGTAATGGTTTTGATAGTTTTCAGTTAAATAAAAAAGTAAAAGACCCTTTTAATTCTCAATCATCCCTAGAGCAATGTATCGGAGTTGGGTTAAGTAAAATTGAGGCTATAGCAAAAGTCTGTAATTGTATATTTGATATTGAAAGTAAGCCAGGAGAAGGTACTACTTGTCGTTTCTATTTTAGATAGTCTAAGTAATATCTTAAATTGGAGATAAAATTCATATTTGGTTCAGATCATACTTTTATCGGCAGGCTTATCGAAACGATTTGGAGAAGAAAATAAACTTCTTCACGAAGTCAACAATATTCCAATTTTCTTACATACGCTTACGAAATTAAGTCAAGCAGGAATGGGTAATATTATAATTGTCACTGGTCTTGATCGCTCATCTTTATTATCTAAAATACCAGAGCGTATAAAGTACACGGAAGCTTTTAATCCAAATTATAAAGAGGGTATGACCAGCTCCATTAAAGCCGCAGTGGAGATATCTCCTTCAAGTTCTACTGGGTATATGATTTGTCTTGCAGATCAAATTCATATTACATCTAGCTCCTATGCCAAAATCGTAAGGCAGTTTGAAGATTTACATAGAGTTGATACTAAGTCAATTTTGATTCCAAAGCATAATGGCCAACATGGAAATCCAGTGGTACTTTCTAGTGCTTACAAGGAAGACATTTTAGCCCTGGACTTTACTGACGGTTGCAAACCTATAGTCCAGAAAAACAGAAGTCACCAATACTATCTAGAACTAGAAGATCCAGGTATCATTGAAGATATAGATACTCAAGAAGACTTAGAACACTTATTGCCATAATAAGATTCCAGACACTTATTTGTTAAAGCTAATTCGGAATATTACAAATGAATAACCTCACCATATGCAGCGGCTGCCGCCTCCATTACCGCCTCACTCATAGTTGGGTGAGGGTGGATTGACTTTATGATTTCATGCGCAGTAGTCTCTAGTTTTCTAGCTGCTACCACTTCTGCAATCATTTCAGTTACATTATATCCAACCATATGCGCTCCAAGGAATTCACCGTATTTTTCATCAAAAATTACTTTAACGAAACCTTCCTTTGCACCAGCAGCACTAGCTTTTCCTGAAGCACTAAATGGGAATTTACCTACTTTGACTTTATACCCTTTTTCTTTAGCAGCCTCTTCAGTGTAACCCACTGAAGCAACTTCCGGAATACAGTAAGTACAAGATGGGATATTATTATAGTCAATAGGTTCTGGATTATGACCAGCTATCTTTTCTGAGCATATTATCCCTTCAGCTGTAGCAACATGGGCCAGTGCAGCTCCTTGTACGATATCACCAATAGCATAGATACCAGGAACATTAGTTTGATAGAAATCATTCACTGAGATCAATCCTCTATCCGTTTTAATGCCTAATGCTTCGAGGCCAATATTCTCTGTGTTTGGACTTACACCGACAGCAGACAATACAACATCACAGTTGATTTCTTCTACCTTTCCGGTCTTACGATTTTTAGTAGTTACTTTACAAGTTTTACCACTGGTATCAACAGCTTCTACAGATGTATTGCCAAGTACTTTGATGCCTTTCTTTTTAAATACTTTACCCAGCTCCTTGCTGATATCTTTATCTTCACGAGGTACTACACCTTGCTCCAGAAACTCTACAAGCGTTACTTCTGTTCCCAATGCGTTATAGAAATAGGCAAACTCTACACCGATGGCTCCGCCACCAACTACAACCATTGATTTAGGTTGCTTCGCTAAGGTCATGGCTTCACGATATCCTATTATTTTCTTACCATCTATCGGTAGATTGGGTAATTCTTTTGCTCTACCTCCTGTTGCGATGATAATGTGATCTGCGTCATAGGTGGTTGTTTTTCCGCTTTCATCTTTCACTTCTACTTTCTTTCCCCTCTGAAGCTTTCCGTTACCCATGATGACGTCGATCTTATTCTTCTTCATCAAGAACTGAATCCCCTTGCTCATACCATCAGCCACACCACGGCTTCTTTTTACCATTCCGGTGAAGTCAGCTTTGATACCACTTACATTGATACCGTAGTCTTCACTATGATTTATATATTCAAATACTTGTGCACTCTTTAGCAGTGCTTTTGTTGGTATACATCCCCAGTTGAGGCAGATGCCACCTAGAGATTCACGTTCAACAATAGCAACCTTTTTACCTAATTGCGCTGATCGGATAGCCGCAGGATAACCACCAGGACCACTACCAATAACTATTACATCGTATTTCATATTATTCTATTCTTGGATTTTGCCACAAATATAGAATAATAACGACTAATTCACACCAAAGTTTGATGCCAATCAAAGGCGCAGCCGACGTTTTCTTTAAAAGATAAATTTTAGGAAATAATTAGATATAAGGATGGAAGAAATAAGCTATCCTTCTTGCTGGATGCGCAGTTCAACCCGGCGATTTTTCGCTAGTTCACGAGGGCTGTCATCCTTTCCAATGTGCTTGGTCTTACCGAAATATTCTATTTCTATTTGCTCATTTTTGATCCCATATTCTATCAGCAAATCCCTAACTGCGCGCACTCTGTATTTGGAAACTCTTGTATTCCAAGCATCATTCTTACCATCTTGAGCGAATCCATCCAATTTCACCACTAAATTTTCACCTGAGCTTACCAAGTCCTTTAATTCCTTTATATAAGATTCTATCTCATCGTTTACTTTAAACTTGTATGCATTTTTTGGAAAGTAAAAATTGACCGGGTCTATACCCTCAGCGGCATTTTCAGATTGAGCTGATACAGTATTAAAAGAAAAGCAAAGAAAGAAAGCAAATAATGGTATTAAAGTAGTTCGCAACATGAGTGTTTTGTATTTTTTATTTAGACTCTGATGGAGCTTAGAAGTATCAGTATATTCAGCAATTTTTTTGTTAAAACGTGATGTATTTTAATGAGCTATTGTTCAAAAAGCTTGATGATCAGTATAGTACGTTCCTTTGTGTCCAATTTGTCTAGACCCACAAAAAAACCAGGCTCTACTTGCACTGCACTATTTGAGGCAAATTCTTTTTCTAGTGAAGCGATAGCATTTGCCCATCCGCCAAATGTCATATAATCAGGCCCTAAGCGAGTCAGATAAGTTAATCGCTCCACAGCTAAGTTTACACTACTTTTATCTGGAGAGGGGGGCAAAGTAAATCTATACTCTTGAGCAATTTTTTCGCAACCAGATTGAAAAATGGTAACAGCGCTGCTATCTGCGAATGTCAAGCTCTCTTCACTATCTCTGCCCTTAATAGAAAAGTGATGCCCAGAAATACCACTGAGATCTTTTTTAAAAATAGCTTCAGGCGGTGGAGTAGGGCAGTTTACATTTTTTGTATTCGTACTTTTGTCAGCACAACTAAGGCAATAACATAATCCAATCAGGCAAAATAAAAAGCTAAGATGTTTCATAGTTCAATTACTTTATGGGCATTCTTGCCAGCCCTTCATGAAAGTCACGCACGTCAAAATTTCTGGCCACGAATGCAAGCCTGCCATCAGGCTTCAAAAATCCAACCCCTTCCCTCGAAATGCACCTCGCCAAACCTTCATTGAATCGCCACGCCAATCCAAAAACAGCTTCTGTGAGTTTGTTGCCCTCCGTATCTAAGTATCCCCATAGTTGTCCATCTTGGTAGGTGCCGTAGCCATCATTAAAGGAGGTGATGATGCTATATTTTGGCTGCATTATGATTTTACCCTCATTATCGATCATACCATATTTTTCATTTTGTGCATAAGCCCACCGATTGGAACCTAGATACTGTAGATCAGTATTTTGGGGCACTTCGATTTTATCCTTTTTCAGTGAACGCAAAAAGTATTCGCCCTCTTTTTTAACAGCCATTACATCACCTTCCATTTGAGAAATAGATTGATATGTAGGGGCAATCAGAACTTTTCCTGCACCATTTATCAAGCCATATTTTTTTCCCTTCTTGACTTTAAATATACTTTTAGAAATGGAAAGAATTTTATCAAAATCATCAGATACTTTTTTTCCTTGCTTGTTGATCAAAAATGATTTTCCTTCTTTTTTGACAACAGCAACACCGTCTGTAAAATCTTTTACCGCATCAAAGGAGTTGCCTATTACCATTTGATTTTCCATATTTACAAATCCCCATTTCGTACTATCCTTCACTGCACAAAGCCCTTCATGAAAATTTTTTGCATCTTCATAAATTAATGGAATCTTGACTTCTCCTTTTTGATCAATGAAGCCATATTTTCTTTCAAAATTACAAACCTTAGCTAGCTGATTTTTAAACTGAAAGGCATTATAATATTGTGCTTCATGTATAACCTTGCCATTTTTATTGATGTAGCCCCAGCTCGCTTTATCTCTAAAGGCCGCTAACCCTTCCGAAAAATTATTGACCTCATCATACCCAACATCGATAACTATTTTTCCACTTTTATCTATGAATCCCCATTTGACATTGGATTCATCATATTCCTCCTGCAAAGGCATCAGATTAGCCGTATTGGCGTCCTCATCTTCGTTTATTGTCTCTTTAGGATCGCTTTGACAAGCTAAGAATAGGCATCCAGCCAAACAAATAGCCCAATAAAGAGAATAACTTTTGGAATTTGAAGTTGTTTTCATGCAACTGTTTATATATTTATCTTACACCTTAGAATAATACTCAGAGTATGAATATATTATTTTTTGTACATACAATGATAAGCATTATCTCATTGAACTGGACAGTTTTCACATCCGATAAAGGAGGTTTTTCTGTTTTAGCGCCAGGCGACTTGGTGTATGTCGTCAATGAGATTCCTACTTCAAGTGGTGAGATTGCTTTTCACAATTATTCCTATCGTGCTCAAGATACGACGGAGCAAGTATTTTTGTATTCGGTCACACATTATACTTTGCCTATCTCAGCGCTTCATCCAGATTCTGTAGTGGTAGCCGCTGATCTATTTGATGAAACTTTAAATACCATATCAGAACGTATTCGCGGTGAGGTGCTGTACACTCAAGAAGAAAAATGGCAAGATTTTCCGGCGCGCATTAGCCGAGTGAAGTACAATGATGGCCAGTACTCACTCAAGAATAAAATGATCCTCGCCAATGATCAAATCTATTTGATAGAAGTATTTTCTAGCTATGATTCTGGCGCAGAATTTAAGATTCGCAAGTTCATCAACTCATTCAATTTGTTGGAGTAGTTTCGATTTGTCTTTTTTTTTTGGGCCATCCCTCGGTTTCGACCTGCAATGCTTCCGAAAAAAATTCGTTGCATTTTGGTCTCACTCGGGACCAGGCTATCCATCACTCCACTTCGTTTCGGTCCTGCGGACTTCCAGAGCAAAGCTCAGGAATGATTCCTATCCTTTGTCCGTTAGATTTTTGATGTATAAAACCGATGTTAGGTCAGCTTATTACTTGATACTCGGCTTGATATAGGTTATATTTGTTGACAACTTAAACAACAAGTACCTATGAGAGTCTCTATACTTATATTCAGTCTTTTATTATGCCAGCTTTCACTGTTTGCACAACAAGTTGATTGGAGTCCAATTATCAAAAAAGAAGGAGGGTGGTTTGGTATTGCATACCTAGCTGGGATGACAAATGACGAATACAGTGTTGTAGCTAAAGCTAGGAACCGAAATGAGATTGTTACCTATAACCATAATCACAAACTAATATCTACGGATCAACTAGACTTTAAAATTGGGGATCAAACACCTCGGTTAAATAGTATCATTGAAACAAAATCTAGTAAGTATGCTATAATGACAATTAAAGACAAGGAGAAAAAGGAACTTCAAGTCTATGCTTCACCATTCAATAAAGGTAAGCTTGGAAAGGCTGTTTTAATTCACGAGCATGACTATAAGACTCGGTTGTTAAGTATTGGAGCAATAACTTATGGGGCATATTCTTTAGGTATAGAATTTCAAGGACTCATACACTCTCCTGACAAATCTAAATTGGTTTATTTGAGCTATAATCCTGGAAAGAAAAAAGTAAAAAATGCACTGAACATAGTAGTTTTTGACGAAAATATGAATACGCTATGGAAAAAGAAAACAAGCTTTCCTTACCCTGTCAAAGACTTTAGCATAGAGCAAATGAATCTTACTGATGATGGAAAAGTCATCATTGTTGGTCGTCATAATATAGGTAATAGTGTAAGAGGCTATATTTATGATTATAGAATCATAGAAATAAATGAAAATGAAAAGAATGATACTGCTTTTAAATTAGAAGATGGAAAGATACCTTCTGATATGGGCTTGTTGAAATCATCCGCAGAAGAGATTAAAGTTGGTGGGATATACACAAATGCTAATTTAAACAATAGGTTAGATGGTGTTTTTATTGGGACTTTGGATTTAACAAGTGGTGAAATCAATTCTCAAACATATCAGTTTGAAGATTCTTTTCTTGAGGGGTTAATTTCAAATCGTAAAATTAGAAATGGGAAAGGACTAGGGGCTGAATATATTATAAGAGAATTTCTAAGCTTTGAAGATGGTTCTTATTCTTTTGTTGCGGAGAATACTTACACCTCTATCGACCTAGATAACAGTGGCGGAGGTATTCGAAATCAAACAATTTTTCATACTGACGAAATTATTATTCCACACTTTTCGAGTTCAGGAGAACTATTGAATATCGATAAGATAGAAAAAGATTTTTCTAATGTGCACTCAGCTTACGGATCTTACATACTTGCCAAAAATAATGGGAAAGTTTATTTGGTATTTAATGATCTTAAAAAAAGAGCTGAACGCAAAGATCTAGGTAAGAAAAACTCTTTATTTACAGATCTTGCTGTAATCAATGAAAAAGGAGAGTTGGAGTCGCAAAAAACATTGTTTACTAGTAGGGACGAAGACTTGAAGACATTTTTTTCTCCTTTAAGTTCTAAGTCCATAGATAATAAGATGATTCTTTTCGGAATATCAGTCTCAGATTACCAGTTTGGTTTTCTTGAGTTCGATTAAAAGAATTCTACTATCCTATCTGGCCACTTTTCTTAGCGTTGCGAGAATGCCAGTATAAGAAGGCAGCAATTAGAATTACTACAGAAGGCAAAATCAAAGCTGTTGGACCTAATATGTTTAAAGCGTCAGTTGCCGCAACAGAAATGATCAACTGTAATACAACACAGATCAGGGAAACCAAAAAGATAGGTATTGCCCATGACTTTCGAAGCGCTAGAGCTATGGATCCTAATAGTCCTGTAAACACAGCTAAACCATAAACTATTTTTTGATAGATAGGGGAG
>CALIEI010000230.1 GCA_938022165.1 uncultured Saprospiraceae bacterium
TCCTCGGCTCAGAGTTTTGCCTTAAGCTTCCTTCAGATTCCACCTCACGATGGACACCCTTGCTCTTAGCTAGTGGTTAGCACTACTTACCTCCACAGTGGACTTTCACCACCTAGTTAATCCGCATGCACGGCACACGGGAGTGCCCCTTAGCTTTGCTCGAAGGGAGCAAATCTAAGCGTCGCGCTATTCAGGACTCCATGTTCATTTGCGCCACCGCTAAAGCTTCAGCGACACGCGGTCGGTCCTGCATACCGACAAAAAGGTCGGTATTTGGACTTCCGATTAAAATCGGAATCCTTACTATCGCTCACTCAAAAAAGACTAGAATGAATTTATGATAACTTACCCTAAACACGATTAGTATACAAACTTTGATCTTCTAGCATATACTCCAAAATCGGGCGACATTTATTTTTACAAGCAGGATAATAATTCTTGTGTTCTCTTGCTTCTGATGCGTTTGAATTCCCCCACCAAAACTCTGCTAAAGCAATGGGTTTCAATCCATGACGTAGCGTATGTTGAAGTAGTTTAGGCGCAGCGCATTCTCCAGAGGCCGATGGAGGCCATCCATGGACAGAATGTTTAAATATTTCAAGTAGATCTTTTTCTACACCTGACAGGTTTAAGAAAAGATAGTGTTCAAATAACTGCTGTTGGATAGCTGTTGACTTCAGTCTACGATTTTCTTTGAGCACTTTGATTTCAACTGGGTTATCACTTTTATTAATTTCTTCGCTCATCTCTGTTAAGCGAGTCATCCCTTTGTTTATAAAGTAATCGTCTACTGAGTCATCAAAGACTGAAGGAACAAATTTATCATTGGCAAGGCCTGTTGGTATCTTACCTGAAATAGCACCCAAATATTGCAATTGGCCTTCAGGTGATTGGACAACCATCACGCCAAACATTTTGCCTTTGTTTGTATGAAAATCATGCTTCGAGTGTATTACATCCGAAGAGAGGTATTCTTGGAACTCTGCTGCAGCGATTTTAGCTAATGCTGGAACAATATTACTGAATGGATTATTAAGTGTTTCAGGAATACTCAATTCAGAAATATCTGATTTAAAATCGAAAAGCAGTTTGCTAATATGCATCAAATAAGTAATTATGTTTTAGTGAAATGTCATTTTGATCATTTCAGTCTTCACATAATCATCTGAGCAAATCTATGTTCTATTTCAATCTATGTTTAGATTATTCA
Source organism: uncultured Saprospiraceae bacterium (assembly GCA_938022165.1). GTDB lineage: Bacteria > Bacteroidota > Bacteroidia > Chitinophagales > Saprospiraceae > JALZVN01. The sequence continues at coordinate 1,211 of CALIEI010000230.1, forward strand.
AATCTTGGGCCGAAAAGTAGCATTTATAGTTATAATAGGGTGATGTTTTTACATCTCCATTTTACTTTGCTACTACCTCCGTCAGTTCTATCATTGTATCTTCTACTTGATGTACTAGCTCTATGAATCTTGGATCTCTTTTGGTACTACGATCTCTGACTAGTGGAAGATCAACATGAATGTGCCTAGCCACTTGGCCTGGGTTTGCTTGTAAGATATAAATGTCATCCGCTAAATACACGGCCTCAGCGATATCGTGTGTAACGAACACAATAGTACTCTGAAATTTTCTCCAAATACTAGTCAATAGATCTTGCATGTGAAGACGAGTCTTGATATCTAAAGCACCAAAGGGTTCGTCCATTAATAGAATCTTACTATTGGCTAATAGACTACGACCTATAGCTACCCTTTGAAGTTGCCCTCCTGATAATGATGGATACTGCGCATATTTATCTTCATGACCTTCAAGCCCCATAGTTTTGATGATCTCCATAGCCTGGGCTTCTCTTTCTTTACGAGATACTCCTTTGTACCTCAGTGCAAGAGCTACGTTCTCTAAAACAGTCATCCAAGGCAGGCTGGAGTACTGCTGAAAAACCATGCTGGCGCGGTTATCATCTCCAAGTGGACGGTCATTCAATTTCACCGTTCCTTCGGTGGGTTCTTGCAGGCCAGCAATGTATCTTAATAAGGTAGACTTTCCAGACCCGGACATACCCAAGATCACGACAAATTGCCCTTGGTCAGGTTTGTCTTCAATTACTAAGTCTAGATCTTTGATCACCCACTTGTTACCCCCATCATAGCTTTGACCAATATTGCGGAGTTCAATTATGTTCTTTTGATTTGGGTTGTCTATGAATTCTACCATGGTATTGGTTTTAAATTTATACTAAGCTCCTGGTAAATTATCTTCTAATCCATCCCAAAAGAGTATTTCAAGGTCAATCGCTTTTTTAGCTCCCGATTTGATGAGATACTTATTCTCTAGATTGTTAGCCCATGGCTCAATGGCTTCTAGCATTTCAGAATAATGATCCTCGTCTAATGAAATATGAACTGTCCAAAAATAGATGTCTTCAGCAGTAAGGAAATCGTACTTCTTCAATCCACGCTCGATGGCGCTGTATTCTTCATTGGTAAAAAACTCTGTACCTGGACCGAGTGCGCCTAGGCTTTCCAAGAAATGACCATCGTGACAGAGGTTGATCAAATTTTCACAACAGATCTGAGTAGTGGGTAAAGGCTTCACTTTTTGCAAATCTTCTTTGCTGAGAAAAAGTGAGGCAGCAAATTTCTCGTACAAAATCCTATGTGACATTTCTAGTTTACCTTCTCCATGTTCTTCCCATAGATTTTCTATAATGGGCATTCTCGTTTTGTCGTCAGGGATATTGGCCGCTGCAGCTGCCAAAAATCTAGGAAAATAAGTACAATAGATATAGTACTGTTCTACAAAATATTGAAGCTGTTCTTTATTCAACCATGCATCATCAATACGTTTGATGAATGGGTGATGTACAATTTTGTCTATCCCTTCTCTTAATTCCGATTCTAAGTCTCTAAAAAATTTCATTATCTCCTTTTTTCAATAAAGCTATAAATATAATATGCCGCTGTACATATGGCTAAGAAATGGATAACGATCGCCGTCTCCCCAAAGTAATAGGACAGTATGGGTTCGTTACCAATGGTGCTAGTAAGTGTAAATTGGTTAATGAATAGCAGTACATAAACTACTGCAATAAAAATGACAACTACCTTTCCAGCATATGAAAAGATATCGTCCCAAATGGTTTTGGTTTTAACAGGGCCATATTTATTTACGATTTGATGTTTATATGGAAAAAACTTTTTATCCAGATATACGAAAAGTCGATCTTGAAGAATTCCGATAATAATTATAATAATAAGTAACGCAAAGGTCTTGTCTACTCTACCTTGTCGCTGTCCGATACGCCAAATCAAAGATCCAAGCCCTCCTTGTCCTCCCAAACTTTCTGCTACGATGATATAAGTCCATGAGATGGCTGTAAGCACTCTGATATCATCAGACAAACGACTCACCACTGCGGGAAAATATACGGTCTTGAATGTTTGCCAATCTGTTGCTCCTAAAGTGTACACAGTCTTGGTATATACTTTATCTACTTCGTCTATTCTCTGTACTACCACTGGAAGCAAATAGATCATGATACCAAAAGCCAAAAAGTGTACTTGCATTCCAGTTCCCAATCCAAACCAGAGAATAAATAAACCAGTCACTGCTGTAAGCGGTACATACCTAAAGGCGTCTACTTGCCTTTGGAATAATCCTCTAAAAAAAGGTAACAATCCAATTAAAAATCCTAACGGAATAGCTAAGAGCATGGCTTCTACATAACCCATAAGATTGAGTCCTATAGAGCGGAACATATTCTTCAGTAGAGCATTATTTATAAACAAATCAGGGAACGCCTTCAATACGGCCATTGGTTTGGGAAGTATACCAGGACGCACTATGGGGTCTGCTCTTCGAGTGCCGAAATATTCTAATTCTGATGCAGTTAATTTATTGTCTCCAATCTTATAATCATCTCTAGATCTGAATAAATTTATAATCTCATCTGAACTAAGGTAGTTATCTGCTCTGGCTTCGTCACCACGTTGAGTGGCAATCCATTCTAATCCTTCTTCATTAAGCTGTCCGTCTTTGATATACTTGTTCAGTCCAGCTACTTCTTCTTGAGTAAACAGTGTAGCTTCTACTGGCTTAGGGCTGGCCATGGTAAGGATGTACCAAATAAGAATCAACAGGAAAAATCCTGCTATTTCTAGTATCAATCTTGTTCTTGACTCTAAGGAACCACCTAATTTGAAAAGAGAATTCATAATAAAATTAAGAACGATGAATAAGGAAATTTTGGACTAGCGCTGAGTAGTAGTCCCGATTTTTTATCGGGAGACCAAGTCCCGATCCGATTTTTTATCGGATTTTGAGGGACGCAGGGCCGAGTGCATAGCGAGCTACGGATCATAGCGACCTCTGCATCATTTGTTTTTTTTTGAAAAACAAATGATGCAGAGGAAGGCCCCAAAAATTCTAGCCAGCAACTAACTGTAACTCTGTCCTTCTATTCTTAGACTTACAAGCATCATTTTGATTTTGTTCACAGCCCTTCACTGGTTTATTCTGTCCGTTACCGACAATGATAAATCGATTGGCTTGCATGCCGTATTGCTTTTGTAGATAATCAGCGACTGATTTTGCTCTTTGCTCAGAGAGTTTTTGATTCATAGTTGCATTACCCACATTATCAGTGTTACCTTCAACTCTAATCCTAGTGTTGGCATAAACTTTGGCAATTTCTGCAAACTGCAGGTCAATAAGCGTCTTGGCATTTTCTCCCAACTTATATTGACCAGTTGGAAAGCTAATACTTATTGACTTGGAAGATATCGCCGGCTTCACTTTATCTGCTTTCGTCGCAGGTTTGAATTTCGCGGCTCCTTCTGCAGCATGCGTTGCACCACTGAGGCTCGCAGAAGTAGCTGCTATAGGATAAGCCATTGCGCGCCATGAAGGACGCTTAGCTGGTGCTTGCTTTAGCACTTCAAAAGCTTCTCCCATCTTTGTGTACAACTTCTCTCCTGTCATACCTTTGAATTCTGTATTCTGACCAAAGAAATTTATATTGTCTCCATGATTGGTTAGGCGAACATTGTTGATCATGCCCATAGCGTCGCCGTGAGGCAAACCAGTTACTTCAGCTAGTATCTTTGCAGCCTTGGTTTTGTTACCCGCATTGGCATTGATCTCAGCGGCACCTTTCATCCAACCTTCATAAAATTTTGCAATCTTATCTTTATTCTTTCTGAGGTATTCATTTTTCACCATGTATACGTCAGCGATGATATTACTTGCTTCACGAGTAGATTGCAACACTTTTGACCCTGGCACTTCACGGACTGCAATCTCATCATCTGGACTCCAGACAATCGCAGCATCAACCTTGCCTCCTTTAAATGCGTTTGCTGCATCTGTTGGTAAAGGTACTTCTTGCAGTTTGACATCATCAAATGACATGCCTGCAGATTCTAACATATAGGCTAAAAAAGTAACTGAAGGTGTAAAGCCTGCATAAGCAATAGTTTTGCCTCGGAGATCATTGACTGAATTGATGCCTCGTTTAACTATGACTGCATCTCCTCCTCTAGACCAATCCATATGTAAAAACACCTTTGGATCATGAGGTGCAAGTCTTTCCATCTCTGTATTCATGGCACTCACCTCATTATGTAATATATTTACCTCATCCGCAATCCAAGCGTTACGAGAACCATCGAAATCATCAATGAGTACAAATTCAACTTTGAGTCCATACTCTTTAAAAAATCTTGACCGTTCATTCGCTTCGGCGCCTTCATTGAAATATAAACCTGGTGCTGTACCACCCCAAGTAAACATTTGAACTTTTAACACATCATCATCTGAAGCGGAAGACGTCGAGGCTTTTTTCTTGCCTCCAAAAAGGCCGCCTTGTTTGTCATCCTTTGCTACAGCATTATTATCAGAATCTGAAGAGCCAGAATCTGTTTTGCCTGTTTTCTCTTCTACGGTATTGACAATGTCTTGACCTGTGCCTGTATTATTGAGAAAGAAATATAGCCCAAATGCTAAGATACCCATGATAAAAAGAGTGATCAAAAATTTGGAAAATGTTGTTAATCTGGTTGCCATTATTTTGCTTTGAATTTTTAAAAAAAGTACAATTGCTTTCTAGCTAATTGTATTTGGCTTCATTTATTTTCTAATCGAAAAAACCGTCGTATTGATTTTCTCTATTTACGCTTACTTTAGATTTGATAGGTTCATTGAGGTCTAATTCTTCAGCGTCATTATTTGCCTTGTCTAGGATGTCTAATTTATCGTCTCCTAGTAGTAGGGATGTTCCTTCTTTTTCCCACTTTTCTAACATCTTCATGCCTTCTTCTTCAAAGACGCCATTCTGTAGATCGATAGAATCCATAAAGCTAGAAGATACTTCCATGAAACGCTCCATTTCCCCTACTTTATTTGACACATCATCTGCAATGGCTTCCATAGCTGCATCAAACATAGCCCTTTTATCTGGATCACCAGAAATCACGCTCATAGCAGATTTCATAGCTGAGTTACTGGCCTTGATAGCATTGTACTCTTGCTCCTTAACCATAACCTGATCCTTGATATCTTCAGCTAGAATTTCTGAATTTTCATACATTTTGACCAGTACTCTATATAGTACTTCCATCTTTTTGTATAAATCTTCCAGACGCATGTTCGATTCCTTGAGTCTACCAGCTTTTCTAGATTTTAGTATGACAACATTTCGCTTATCATTGTCTCGAGCCTTAGAGGCTAATTCTAAATTGCTGGCTATTTCTTTTTTGTTATTGTGTATAACTTCTTTGAGCTTGTGCATTTGACCTCTGAGTTGGCTTACTTGCTTATTCATTTTGCGCAAGTTTGCTTTAAGGTCTTCTATGTATGATTTCAGAATTGCGATTGGATCAATCGTAATGAATAGTCCAGTTATCCATCTCATAGCGCTCTTATACATATATGAGACTAGGTTCCTTGCTTTTTTATCTATAGCAAGAAAAACGGCTGTACCCAATATGGCGACCAATCCTATGGTAGACAGAATAGTCCCAAAACTCGAAATAATAGCAGAAACGGCAAGGCCCAAGCCCGCCAGTATTGCTACAAGAAAAATGCCTCCTACTACTCCTTCAGGTTTCTTCCAAAAAGATTTTGCTTTATCACTCATTTACTATTCTTCTTAAGATGTATATTTTTCAATTAATTCAATGTCTTTATGAATCTTTTGTTTAAGCAAGCTATATGTGATTTCGAAATCATTTTTTGTCTTGAGTACTTTCACCTCACTAGATGCGATTCCTTTAGACATGTTAGTATTCTCGATTTCTAGTTGCTTAATATCATTGGTAAGCTTCTCAATCTGTTTACGCTTGTTTTCGATGCTTAGCTGAATATCTTTTTGCTTCTCTTTTTTAGAGTTTACCTGCTTACCTACTTGGTTGGATACAGCAGAATTGAACTTTCCACTTTCTTTTTCAAGGATGCTTAAGTAATAATTGGCTGTTTCAATCAATTTGGGTTTTGTAGCTCCCATCGTCTTAGCCATTGCAAAGGCAGACTGGATTTTAGTTTTTTCATCCATCTCCATTTTTCCTAAAGATTGAAGAGACTGCTTGAACTCTATGTAGTCGAAGCCTTCTTGGTTGTTTTTGTTGATGGCACCCAGAAGTATATTCATGAACTTTTCACTCACCTCTCCAGTCACATCAACATCCTCGGGGTTAACAAACTCCTCTAGATTTTGCGTTTCTACTTCGGCTGTGGCAACAGATTCGGCGGAAATATTTTCTTCGGTTATTGGGCTTGCGTCGCTATTAATGGCTTGTTCCTCCATCGGTTTGACTTCGTCCTCTTTAATAAACAGTGACTTAAGATTTTTGAACATTTTGTAGTAAGTTGATAATCAGGACTTCAGTCGAAAATTGCACAATAAATTTAAGTGTAAAATTAGCAAAAAACGGCAAAAGCACCAAAAGTATCCTACTATACTAAATCGAACAAAAAGGACGACAAAAGGAGATTAAAGCGATACATTTACACAACAAATAGTATGCTTAAGCGATTTTAATATAATATGAGAATAAAAAGCCTTCTAAAGTATATTTGCTTTGCTTCAATCTTTACCATTGTAATCCTTGGATGTAAGGACGATGATCAAAATGAGAATCCAAATATGGCCCCTTTGGTTACTATTATCTCTCCACTTAATAATGCTGCTTATAATTCCGGTGAGGCGATACCGCTATCCTTGAGAATAACGCAAGATGCTGAAATAGTAAATTACAGAGTGTTAATTCGAGACTTATCCAGAGATGAATTGGTTTTTGTAAAAAGCGAGTTTACATCTGCGAGAGAAATAGTATTAGATACTACAATCTTTCTTGAAGTAGATGAGTCGACTGAAATGGGTATTGAAGTCAGAACGGAAGATAGCTTTGGCAATCAAGTTGATGAAACGGCATCTACATTTATATTAAACCCTCCCTTAGGAAATAAATTCACATTAAATTTTAATCTAGAATACGACAATGAAATATTGCGAATGAACAACGCTTATACCTATCCAAGTGGAGAGCAATTTGAGCTGAGCAGATTTGATATGTATATTTCTAATTTAACTTTGATCAATGGCAATGAAGAACAATTGTTGGAAGACTTTGATTATTTGAAAATGACTGAAACCTACGAGGACCCAGCTTTAGCCGCTGAAGGATATAACTATTCTGTGGCAGGTCTAGAAGATGGCAATTATGATGCTATAAGGTTCAATATAGGCTTGACGCCCGAGATAAATAGTACTTCACCAAGTGACTATCCAGTTAACCATCCATTGGGCGCCTCATCAGACTATTGGCCTACATGGGACTCTTATATATTTACAAGTATGGAAGGAAGAATGGATTTAGATACTTCGAATCCAGATTTTGAACATGGATTTGCTTTACACCTAGGTAGTAATGAAGCTATGAAAATTATAGAATTACAAGAGAATACTACCTTGGCAAACAATGAAGAAACAATTGTAGAAATTAGAATAGATTTGCGTGATGTATTCATAGATCAAGATGGGAAGATCTATAATATTCAGGCTACCCCAACTACGCACTCACTTACACAGTTACCAGAAGTGAGAGAGTTAGCTGAAAATTTGAAAAATTCAATAAACAGATAAATATGAAAAGTTATTTTTTTTCAACGCTAATGATAATTGGCTTTGCTTTTATTTTAACAAACTGTAGCGATGATACAGGAGACACAGATGATTCGGTTAATGTTGATTTAGAAGTACAAATGCGCGTAGGTTCAGAAACACTGTCAGATGGGAGTACTTATACAATCAATGGTACCACTATACAGGTAAATGCTGCGAGATTTTATCTTGGAAATATTTCATTAGACGGAAATAGCAACTTAGATGATGATACCTATTATGTGGTAAGTGAAAATAACAAGTCATTTAATCTTGCTGAAGTGGAAGAAGGAGATTATACTTTTGCTTATGGCATTGGTATAGACCCAGATAACAATGCTCAGACTACTGAAGACTTCACAACGAGACCTCCAGGCGACCCTCTTGGCTTACAAGAACCAACAATGCATTGGAATTGGAATACAGGGTATAAATTCCTTAGAGTGGATGGTATGGTGGATACCGATGGAGACAATGTTGTTGATACGGCTGTTGAATATCATTTAGGAACCAATGAATTTTTCACTACGCTTCAGGGAACTGATCAAATTAGTTTAACCCCGGAAGACAATGCAATTACGATTAGATTTGATTTAGCAGGCTTACTTGATGGTGTTGATATCTCGACAGGTGCTGTTACTCATGTAGGAGACAATAAGCCTATGGCAGATCAAATGCTAGCAAATTATACCAAGGCTTTTCAAATAATAAATTAGAATTCTTTCTATAAATTATGATTAGGAACGTCATCTGTTTTCTTGTTGGGCTTTGTATAATAAGTTGTCAGGAAACAGATGACGTTTTTTTTATTCCAGTTCCTGATCATTTCCCTGAATTAACTGTCTCTTTAGACAGTCCAGCTACCCCTCAAAAAATTGCGCTAGGAAAGCGCTTGTTTTTTGACACTCTATTATCTATTGACTCTACCCTATCTTGTGCTTCCTGTCATTTACCTGAATTTGCATTTAGTGACACCTTAGCTGTTAGCTTAGGTGTAAATGGGGCCAAAGGTAAACGCAATGCTCCCAGTTTACTTAATGCAGGTTACGGTTCGCTCTTTAATAAGGATGGTGGAGTCACTAAACTAGATATTTTCTCTTTACTCCCTATTGAAGATCATTTGGAAATGGGATTTCCCGTATTACAATTAGTCAAAAGACTAAGTAAAGATGCTGAACTTCAAAAAGAAGCGACGATTGCTTTTGATCGAGATCTTGATCCTTTTGTTATCACTCGTTCACTAGCTGCTTATGTTCGGACTTTAGTTTCTGGAGATAGTAAGTATGATGATTATGTTAAGGGTAAAATACAGCTAAGCGCTTCTGAGGAAGCAGGAAGGCAATTGTTCTTTTCAAATAAAACCAACTGCAGTAAATGCCATGAAGGGATTTTATTTACGAATCAAGAATTTGAAAATAATGGCATTAAGTCAGAATATCTAGATCAAGGAAGAAAACTGGTTACAGCAAAAGAGAATGATAGAGGAAAATTTAAAGTTGCTAGTCTGAGAAATGTGGCTGTAACGGGGCCATATATGCACGATGGCAGCTTCAATGACTTAGAATCAATTATCGAAAATTATAATCTTGGTGGTCAGTCACATCCGAATAAAAGCAGTTTAATAAAACCATTAAATCTTTCTGCAGAAGAAAAGCAGAGTCTCATCGCCTTCTTAAACACACTTACTGATAAAAAGTACTTGCAATAGTACAGTAAGCCTTGAGTAAAACACTATTTTTGTGTAAAGTAATTTTCTTATAGATTCATTTGACACAAATCTCCCTGAAAAAGAACTGTTGATTGAATCTATTCTAGATTTTGAAAAACTCTCAATAAAATTCTAATCATGAAGAATCTTATTTATAGCATAATTATTTGTTTTATTTTCTCCTTCAGTAGCTGTTCTGAATACGGTGAAGAGGTATGGATAAATGCTGATGGATCTGGTAGATATGAAATGACTCAAGACCTAAGCGATATGCTGCCATTTATTGAAATGGGCATAGCTGGCGCAAAGCAAAAGCTTGAAGAAAAGAAAGAAAATGGCGAAGAACAAGGCGAAATAAATGCAGATGAATTACTTGCTATTTTTGAATCAGGGAAAGTTGATACAGTAATAAGCATGGAAAGTCTAATGAAGCGATCTTTTGAAAAAGACGGAATGGTTTACTCGAAAGAAGCCATGAAAGCTAAATTTTTTGACAAGATGAATGAAGATGGTGAAAAAAACTTTAAAGGTACACCGGCAGAAAAAGAAAAAATTTGGGGATTTTTCGAAGGTTTACTTGATATGAAAACGCGTATACAATATGATCAAGAATACGCTAGTTTGAAAAACACGATGTCTCAATCTTTCACAAATCCAAAAGAGATGCTTTTTGGTAATCTACCTGAATTGATAGATATCATAAGCAAGTATGAAGACGGTGAAAATGAAAGATTAAATGACCCTAGCACTAAAGAGGCTATGAATAAAATGAAAGAGGCTTTCCCAACCTATGAAATTACTAAAAACACATTAAAAATACGTCGAAAAGCTATGGAGATGGAATCTGATGACCCAGAAGCAGCACAAGGCATGGAAATGATGAAGGGGATGATGGGCAACTCAACCTACACCATGAAAATTCATGTACCTGGCAAAGTTAAGAAAGTCAGTCAATCAGGAGCGAAATTTAAAGGAAGCACAGTTACTTGGACTATGCCTGCATTAGACATGTACGATACGAGTAAAGATTTGAATTTGGATATAAAGTTTAAACCCAAGAAAGGAATAAGGTATTAGGTGAAAATAAAAAAGGATTATGATTGAATCATAATCCTTTTTAAAATGGAATGAGGGGCTTACTATTGTGCTCCTCCTACCATTCTATACTTTTCAAGTAGTTCGTGTGTTAAGTTTAATTCACGATCTTTTTCATACAATTTCTTTTCTGTGAGCGCAAGATTAATTTGCACATCATTAAATTCTTTTTCAGAGTACATTCTTTTTGTGGTAATCCCATCATTTCGAATGATATCTAAAGCTGGAGAAATAAAATCTTTATTCAAAAAAATAGATATCTTAATCAAGTCATGGATGTTACCATAATGAGGACAGCTAAGGCGACTACTAAAGCAAGTTCGCGTTAGTCCCATTTTTTCAGCAACTTTGGTCTTTGTATAAGATGTCTCTTTCTCGATATATTCCTTTACCATTCTTCCAAAGTGAAGATTGAAAGGAGCATCGCTTATTTGGTATGATGAATGAGCTTCCATAAAAGGGTCTAAATTTGAGTTATATTATGATTTTATATATGTTATTTATTTATATACAAATGTTGTGCCCACATTAACGATTATATGCATTTATCCGAAACAAACGTCAGAGTACGGTACTCCGAAACAGATAAAATGGGGTACTTATATCATGGAAATTATGCCCAATACTATGAACTTGGTAGAGTGGAGATGATTAGGTCTTTAGGCTTGACTTACAAGGAGTTAGAAGACAAAATAGGGGTTGGAATGCCAGTCGTATATATGGAAACAAGGTATATACGACCAGCCTTTTATGATGATCTTTTAACTATTAAAACAAAGGTGAAAAAAATTCCGGATGATTATCTTCGGTTTCATGTCGAGATATTTAACGAAAAAGGGAAATTAATTTGCGGAGCCAAAGTAAAACTATGTTTTATCGATATGAATACAATGAAACGAGTGAAATGTCCAGATGCGCTTAAAAGCAAGATAACCCCTCATTTTCAATAGATTATGCCTGAAAAATCAAAGAAAAAGGTAAAATTAAAGAAAATTTTAGCTGGTTTACCAGTTGTCAAAAGGGTGATCTCTTGGTCTAAGCAAAATTCTATGATCGGGTTTTCCAATATACCCATCTATAATGTGATAAGTTTTATCATAAATGAAATAAAAAAGGACAGTATAATCACAAGGGCCAATTCAATTGCCTTCAGTTTTTTCCTTTCCATATTTCCCAGTCTTTTGGCACTTATAACACTTATCCCATTGGTTCTGCCCTTTTTTGAGGAGTTTCTGTTACCATATATTTCTCAAGATCTGATTATAGTTAGCGAAAATGGTAGCACCGATATCAAGGCTACCCTACTCAATCAATTAAATAATATTCTTACTAAAGCTGAGTTGATCCCCAAAAATGCTATTGACACTTTTAATCAATTTGCAGCTGATCTATTATTGCAGCCTAGGATAGGACTATTTTCTTTTGGTTATATTTTGGCCTTATTCTTTGCTTCTAATGGCATGATGCAATTAATGAGAGGATTTGAAAAGTCAGCACACGATTCGACATTTATTAAAAGAAATGCGCTGCAATCTCGACTTGAAAGTTTTCGTCTATTATTCACTTTAGTAGGTGTTTTGCTCTTGTCCATAGTGTCGATCATAATTGGGAATTACATTTTCCCAAATATTCTAGAACGCTTGAAAATAGGAGGAGCTATTTTTTATTTAATGAATATATTGCGTTGGATATTAACCTTAGTCCTCTTTTATACCGGAATATCATTAACATATCGTTACGGGATTGCTACAAAAGAAAAAGTCAAATTCTTTTCTTCTGGAGCAACACTTGCTACGTTTTTGTCTGTGGCATCTTCTCTTATATTTGCATTCTATGTGGATTCATTCAATAGATACAATGAACTGTATGGAAGTATCGGGACTATAATCGTTGTGATGCTATGGATCCAAATAAACACCATAATACTTTTAATCGGATTTGAATTAAACGCTAGCATTCAAATCAATAAACCAATATTTGTAGAAAATGAAGACAGTGAAGAAGAAGAAGAAGACTAGGGTTTTCCAATTTCTAATTTTATCAACATTAGTATTCTCTTGTGATGTGCAAAAGTCAGCTAAACTTGTTGGAAATTGGACTGCTCATAAAGTAATTCAAGATGAGAGAATATTAGAAGTGGATCTTAATAAGATTAGTTTCAATTTTGATAAAAAAGGAACTTATGAGTTCACAAGTACTTTAAACTACAAAGAAGCCGGAACCTACGAAGTTGATGGGGAGAAACTAATTACTGCAGATACCCTTAATAATAAGCTGTCGAAAACTGTTTTAATAGAGCAATTAGATTCAGATACCCTTAAGTTGAAAATGAAAAATGAAGAAGGATGGTTGTTTCTGACGATGTTAAAAGAGTAAGTTATACCCTATTTATTTAATTAGTTGCTGACATCAATGCCATAAAATCTCCGATTGCTGCATTCAAATTCCTTGACGATAAATAAGTTTGGAAACCAAATTTATCAACTAAAATGTAGTACGGAAGTGTATCAAATTTTAACTTTTCTTGAAAGTCTGCTAGATCCAAACCATATACATGTGTTCCTGGAATATCATACTTTGCCATAGTTTGATGCCAGATAGATTCCGTACGATCTAAATTCACATTTAACATAACCACACCTTTCTGATGGAGATGCTGTCTGGTCTGATAAGTCTCGGCAAATCCTTCAATGCATGGTTTGCACCAGCTAGCCCATAGACTCACATACACTACTTTACCGCGCATTTGATCAAGTGAATTTTCTGATCCATCTCTATTGAGAAAAGTGAAAGTAGGTACCGTTTTCTTTTTGAGGTATTGCATTTGAGATCCGAACCAGGATTCTAATGATTGAGTATAAGTTTGATATTGATTGTATCTTTTATATTCTTTAAATTTTCTTTGTGCCATTTGGGGTTCACCCATTCTAAATGCATTGAGCATCAACTTGGCTTGCATAAATGATTTGCTCTTATTAGAAAGATTACGTTCAACAAATCTATAATAATGAATATCGTCGCCAGAACTAACGTCCACTGGGTTTTCTAAATTCAGATAATGAATAAAGGCGCTCAAGAGGTTTTGAAATACGGGATAAGAAAGGGAGTAATCATCATTGATATCCACTGATTGTAATAAGCGATACTTTAGCCAATATCCACTTAATTGATTAGCAGGAATCCGATCTTGATTGAAAATAAAATAAGCAAACTTTCTGGTTTCATAATCCCAATACAATTCTTTTCGTAAGTAAGATCTGAGCTCTGGACTAATAGCAGATTGTCTATTAAGATAGTCTTCTTGATATTTTAACTCTCTTGCGATGTATTCAAAGTAGTCTTGAATTCCGTAAGATTTAGCTCTTTGGGCGAGTTCTTTATCAAACTCAGTATTTAAAAAGCCTTTGCTGTATATTTCTTTTTCTGCTTTGTGATTAAGGAAGTTCTTATGATAAACTTTCAAGAAATTATTGTCTGCTTGTCGATCACCGGTAAAAAATAAAGTACCGTTCAAATCCTGCATGTTATAATTGAAGGCTACTTTTCTATCTATTGGTCTAACAAAAATTTCAATAGATGTACTGTCTAGTTCAAATCTTACTATTTGCGGATAATCAATCTCTATAGCAATATGAAGTTCATCATTTTCTTTAACTATACCAGTATATTTAACCTCTTCTGCTGTCAGTTCATTAATCAATCGGTATAGTCGAAATTCACTACCTGCAGCATCATTTACAATAGCAGAAAATTCAACAAAACCAGCCTGCAAATGCAGAAAAAATAACCCGAATAATATAGTAAAAGCAGCTCTCATTAAATGAAATTCATTTTTGGCGAAGATAGTAAAATCTAGCCTTTACTAATTGGTTTTTAACAATTTAGGCTACTATTTGACTGGCAGATATCTTTGTATCTGCAACAAAATAATGATTTTGAAACGCTAATCTTTGTAGATCAATACTATCCAATTGTAATTGGAATTCAAGACCTTCTAGGTTAAATTCATTCAATTTCTGATTTAAATTGGCAACCAATGGTTTAATTATAGGCTGCAATGGAACTTTGGTAAACTGATCTAACCGCTTGTCTATCTCCCCTTTAAATAGGAACACTGCGGCTTTTACTAAAAAGTTCTTGGTGGAAAGTTCATAATCAAAGTCATCTAAATAAAGTGTTTGGCTAGTCGCCTCCAATCTAGGCTTTGTATTAGCCTCTAATATTCCTGAATAGTCCCCCTCTATTACTGCTTTTATATTTAGACGATCACTATAGTGGAGTTTGATATCTTTTATTTGGAGCTGCCTACCGAGTACCTCCACCTTAGCAAATTGTCTTACCAACATATTGGCTAATGCTTCAAAATTTATGTTTATAGGTATGAATAATTTTGAAGAAGTTGTTTCTCCATAGTATTCTTCAATGTGAGGCAAAGAGAAGAATATTTTCTTTGCCACTTGCTGCTCCCATATTACTTCTGCATCAAATGTAGTATGTATAGCTAATCTATATTCTTTTTCTTGTTCCGTAATATTAAACAGTAGTGTATCTGGGTCAATACTTAAATGAATATTTTTATCTAGAGGATTTGGAATAGGATTTTCTAGTTTCGTTAGTTGTGAGGTAACTATTTTTTGGAGATCTAACTTTTTCTCAATTATGGAATCTATCCGAACACCAACTTCAGACTCAAATGAATTAATCAATAAATCAAATGCAGCCTTTGTGGGTATTCTAAGTTTGCCAATTTTTACAGTAGGTTTTTCTACCCACTCATGATTGACCAAATTTGTTTTAGTTTTTAATGTGAAATCAGAATGAATTTTGTAGTCGATTCTAAAATCAAGATGAATTGTAGCATGACCAAGTACATTAATTCCTTCTTCTTTGTTATAGTCTACTTCAACATCCGCAGCTAATTTAATGTCCTTACTACTTACTTGGTATTGAACATTGTCAACATTTTCAATAAGGAGTTCTCCTTGAGGTAATTGAATTTGAATTCCATCTTGTCCTATCAAAGTCTTTAACTCCCTTTCTATTGTTCTTTCAATAAAGGCTTTGCTTAATTTTGCCTCTAACGAAACATAACTTTTTTCCATAAAGCAATATTCGGCAAATAATTGATATTATCAAACTTGAGTCTAATTGGTGAAAGTACTTTCAGACAAAATAGCAAGAGCAAAAAAAAGCCCCCCTCCAAATACATGGAGAGAGACCATCCCATAAACCGATTACGATTTTAATATCTTGGTACTCTAAAAAAGAGTATTGCTTGCATATAAATAATAAGGACTAATGAAAGTCTGTAATGACGGTTTGTGAGAATGGATTGTAACTAATTTGTTACATAGCAAATATACAGCTAAGGTGACTCTAAAATAATACCCCGAAAATGGTATTTTTTAGTCCTGTATACTATTTGTTTGCGTGTTGAATGACAATAAAATAGAATATTAACACATAAATAGATACACAAAACCTATTTTGTACTGCACTTTTGCATATTAGGGAAATATTATTCTATATTGTTATATAAATATTAGCTAATATATTTTATTGTAAAATATGGCTTCAAAACGCTTCTTACAGTGGTTTCTAACAAATAGGTAATAATTTCATATTCAATTATTGTTTTATACATTAATTAGCTTGATTTTTGCCATAGACACAGTAAGTTCTGTCCGAAATAAACACTAAGCCATCTAAAATGAACTACATTATTAGTCTTTTAATTTGCTCGGCAAGTATGCTTGCCTTCAATGGGTGTAAGACAACTAAAGTAAGTCCTGAAAAATATGATGAGGCAAAAATCTACTTTGGCAATGGTGGTGGCTTTTCTGGAAAGCTAAATGAATTCTGCATGTTGGACAATGGTGAAGTTTACCAAATAAATCCATCAAGTAGAGAAGCAGATATCAGGAAGGTTTCAAGTCGATCAGATGCGAAAAACCTATTCAAGAAATTAAATAGTATGGACCTTCAACAATATCCTTATGATAAACCAGGCAATATGTTTTATTGGATGAAGTATCACAGTAAAACTGATACTACATATTTGATCTGGGGAGATGGGACTATGGAGGTTGATGAAAAAGTAATTAAAGTATATGATGAACTCGTTGAATTTACGAGAAAACAAAAATAAATAATATGAAAAATTTAATTCTCCTGTTTACCATTCTCTTCGCATGTCTTCAATTGCATGCACAAAGATCAAAGTACCCTTCAGGCACTAAAGAAGAGGCTGTAAGTTTAAAAAATATCGACTTTGACATTAGCTCGGAGTTTAAAGGAGCAAAAAATCCAAATACGGAAAGCGCTATATTGAGAAAAGTAAGTTCAACTACTTTTAGCCCTTCTTTCAATAAGGAGTACCTAAATATGTACAAAGATGAGGCAACTAATTTGCCGATTTTCATAAAGAAGCCTATTCAAAACCAAAGATCATTTGTGCCTTTGCAAGAGCAGAGTCTACAATTTATGGAGAGCGTTAAAAGTGATATGCAAATTGAAAATCCTTCAGAAGAATTCCTCTTTCATAAAAAGCGTATCCATAAAGGAGAAGAAGTAACTTTGAAATATACCCAAGTATATAAATCAATTCCAGTATTGAATGGTGAAGTTATCTTCCAAGTACAAAACGGACAAGTACATTCGATGTCTGGAAGATATTTTGCAACACCTGAATTGAAAATAAGCTCCCCTACTCTTGCTATGGATCAAGCCTTTGAAATGGCGCTAGCGGATGTAGAACAATTTACAATTATATCTAGAGAAATAGTAGAGAAAAATCTCAACTTTATCGCCTCCGAAGACATTAAGGAGCTTGTGATTTTCCATAAAGGCAAGGAGGCCAAATTAGCTTGGCATCTCGATTTTCATCCGAACCTTAGGGAAAGATGGACTTATGTAATAGACGCACATACAGGTGAAATACTAAATCACCACAAAAATAGTTGCTCCTTGCATAATCACACCTTTGATGGAGCATCGAATAGTTCATGCTCTCATGCGCATCATGATCATGAAGAGCATGTGGCTGCACCTCAAGAATCAAGCTTAGTATCTGGACCTTTTGTAGGCAGCGGTACAGATTTACTAGGAATCAACAGACCAATAAATGGATACTGTGATGGATCAATTTTTGTCTTGGCAGATGCTTCAAGACCAATGTTCAACGCTGGACAATCCAATATGCCAAATCAACCTGTAGGTACTATTTGGACATTAGATGCAATGAATACTTCTCCTCAAACAGACAACTTTGATTTCGATCATAGCCGAAATAATAGCAGTAATTGGAACGACCCAACTGAAGTTTCAGGACACTATAATAGTGGAGAAGCGTATGAATATTTTGTAGAGACACATGGCAGAAATTCCATTAATGACACTGGTGGAAATGTGGTTGCATTTGTCAATGTAAGTGAAGCAAATGGCTCTAGTATGGAAAATGCATTTTGGAATGGAAATGCCATGTTCTATGGAAATGGTGGAAATGCATTTGACCCCTTAGCCAAAGCATTAGATGTGGCAGGACACGAAATTTCGCATGGTGTAGTACAGACTACTGCTAATTTAATCTACCAAAATCAAAGTGGTGCTATGAATGAAAGTTTTGCAGATATCTTTGGTGCTATGATAGATCGTAATGACTGGAAGATTGGTGAAGACGTTGTCAACACACAATTCTTCCCTTCTGGTGCGCTACGTGATCTTCAAGATCCAAACAATGGTGGTAACAGCCTTAGTGATCCAGGATGGCAACCAAAGCATATGAATGAATTTCAAAATCTTCCAAACACACCGCAAGGTGATAACGGAGGGGTACATATAAATAGTGGAATTCCTAACCATGCTTTTTATCGTATTGCTACCAATATCGGTAAGTCTAATGCAGAGGATATTTTCTATCGAGCATTGACTCAATACCTAACGCGTTCAGCAGAGTTTATAGATCTACGTATTGCTGCTGAAAGATCTGCCATGGATTTATTTGGTGCTGGATCAGCGCAGTTGGCAGCTGTTCAACAAGGATTCAATGAAGTGGGCATTGGCTCTAGCACAGGAACAAATACAGGCACAAACAATCAGACAGAATTGGAAACCAATAATGGTACTGATTATATTTTATATTCTGACCCACAACTATCCAATTTATTCCTTGCACTTACTGATGATCTTGACAATCCATTCTTGATCAGTGAAACAGATCAATTAAGCAAGCCAAGTATTACTGATGATGGGTCTGCAATTGTATTTGTTGGGCGTGATAACATACCTTATCTAATTGAACTCGATTTTGCGGCAAACACTCTGCAAGAGTCTGCATTAAGTACTGCCGCAATCTGGAGAAACATTGTAATCTCCAAAGATGGAGCAAGAGCAGCATTAGTCGCGGATCAAAGAATGCCTGAAATTGTGGTATTTGATTTTGCTTCTAACACGAATCAAGTATATGAATTATTCAACCCTACCTTTACACAGGGTATATCGACTGGAGATGTACAGTTTGCGGATGTAATGGAGTTTGACTATTCAGGAGAATTTCTGATGTATGACGCACTATCTGAATTGCCGGGGACTACATTTGGAGAATTTATTGAATACTGGGATATCAGCTTTATGAAGGTTTGGAACAATCAAAGCAACAACTTTGCACCTGGAGGGAATAACATTTCAAAACTCTTTAATCAGATACCTGAGAATACAAGTATTGGAAATCCTACTTTCGCAAAAGAAGCTGATTTCATAGTAGCCTTTGACTTTATCGATGCCCAAGGTGATGCAAGC
>CALIEI010000231.1 GCA_938022165.1 uncultured Saprospiraceae bacterium
TATGCATGAAATTAGCTGGACAGCCGTTAAATGTTGCCATTCCCATTATTTCTACATCAGAAGATTCCGTTATTAAAGTAGGGGTATTTTCGCCAAATCCTTCTTCAGGCATAATAGTACCAGAACTTGCCATCCATTGCCACTCAACAGAATCTGGATCAACTACTCTCGGTGGCATCACTGTAGGGTCCAATGCTTCACCTGTCAATAATACAGTTGAATTAGGACATACAGGATCATCTGGTGTAACTCTAACATCTAAAATAGGCACTACAGGAACTTCCACCTCGGTAGTATCGATACATGCTCCGTTAGTGGCTATTCTACCATATATTCTAGTTTCTTGTCCTATAAAGATTAAGTTGAATAATGAATCTGGAGTTAAAAACATTTGGGTTTCAGGATCTCCTATCATTCCATCAGATATCCACTGATATTCTATGTTTGGAAATAAGGACTCATCAAAAGTAGTAGATGTAATTTGCACAGTGTCTCCCATACAGATAGGCTCAGGAGCATTATTAAATTCTACAAAAGTTAATTCTAAGCCCATAGGTAGACTATCCACTTGTAGGGTAATAGTATCAGAAAAAGTACAACCACTATTCTCTACTGTAGCTACATAACTTATCACATCATCTGGTGTAACCGTGAAAGGTGTCGGTACATTCATCAATGGTGAACCATCTAGATTAGTCCACACTACGTTATCATTTGGCGGGTTGGTAGTCCATGTAATAGTTACATCATCGCCTTTACAAACGAATAATGTATCTGCTAAATCAATATCATTATCGATCAATGTAACTTCAATAGTATCCATGATCTCGCATCCATTGTTAGCGGTAAGGATGTAGGTACCGTCTTCAATAACTAATACTTCAGCATTGACTGCATTTGGATCTACAATATTGTCTTCAATATTTCCAACTGGTTCCCATGAATAAGTTGTACCCGCTTGTGCGATATTATTTCCTAATTGGAGTATATCGTTTTCACATCCAGCGATGGTCTCTGGTAATGAGATCGTCGGATCATTATTTACAGTAACCGTTACACTGTCCTGTGATGCAAGAGTACATGATGAACCTAGCGTAGACACAACATAGGTGGTGGTGCCTGTAGGCGTATCGGTAATTGTATTTGTAGTAGAAACTGATACGCCATTCGCAAACCACTCATAGGTTTGTCCTGCAACGGCACCAACGTTTAATGTTATCTCTTCGCCAATACAAATAACTCTATCTTCTTCTTGAAAATCCAATTCTGCTGCGGTGCCATCAACCACTTCCACTTGAATAGTATTGACTTGGCCACAAGCTGCATTAGCAACGGTAAGGTTATATATACCAGGAGGTGTATTATTGATATTGACATTAAAGATATTATCCACTGTTTCTGTAATCGCAAATGATGTATTACTCATCAAGCTATAATCACCAGGAAAAGGCAAGTCAGTGAAATCATAATTGAGCATCCCGCCACTTGAGCAAACGGTAACATTGTTTCCTAGAATAGCTTGAGAAACAATGTTTACTTGAATGGGAACTACTTGAGTCATCCCATTTGAAAACAAGGTTGCAAAATATGTGGTGTTAACACTTGGGCTCACAAAAGTACTCAGAGAATTGGGCATCCTAAGATCTGTAGTTGGAGACCAAATTACGCTATCCACCGAAGCATCAATCCTTAAGAGCGTACTATCTCCTAGACAAATTGTCGCATCCCCATCAATGATCTCAAAGTCAACTTGTGCAAAAGCAGAAAGACTCAAGAATGAGAAAAAGACAAGTAAAATGGTAGATTTTAGTAAAAAGTTTAATCGTAATGATTTCATAAACGAGGGTAATTGCCGATGGCTGATTTATAAGAATTCTTGAATTAGTCTGAGAGTTTGCCAAAAAGCACTCTCCTACTTTCATAAGCTTCAAAAATAGATAAAATCTGTTATATATTAGTCCTTATGAATCTTAAAATTGGAAAGCTGTCAGATATCTTGCCTTTGCTATAATTAATTACAAATCAAGCCTTTAGGGTATCCTTTTTCAAGCTCAGTAGGTTTTTAACCAACCAAGTGGCTTTACTCTTATCCAATCTTAGGGAAAGCAATGAAACGAGATAGGCAATACCGCATCCAATAAAGGCCCCAGCAGATACATCAATTAGGAAATGTTGTATCAAATAAACTCTAGAAAATGCGACTGAAATCGCCAAGAAAATCATCAAAAAGCCTACCCATTTCTGTCTATGAAAAACAAAAGCTACAAAACCAAGTACTGCAAAAGCTGAGATAGTATGACCACTCGGAAAGCTAGTATGACCACTATATAACACTACCCCTTCTATAGTATTGATGCTGTCAAAAACCCCAAGATCTGTAAAGTATCTCATGGGTCTCGGCTGAGAAAATATACTTTTTAGCATACCTGAAACCGAAGGCACTAAAATGCCTAAGATAGGAACAAGAATGGCTTCTTTAAATTTGTAAAAGAGCAAAACAATTAACAATAAAAAGTAGGGCCACTCCTCTCCTAATGTAGTAATATGCGTAAAGAAAAAATTAAGCAGGTCACTTCTTCGGTTTGCAAACCAAAGAATCCCATCTCCATGTGCACCACTGATATACCATATCATGGCAAGCAATATGAAAAATACAGTCCCTAAATAAAATATCTTGTTTCGAGTAAAAGCCAATCCCGTATCTTAATTTTAAAACAAATGTAAGGAATGGCCGATTGAATATCTGCGCCTACTCATCTTATATTAATAAAACTTCTTTCTTACACCTAGCTCCAGGCCAAAATTGTATAAGTTGTCACCGAATCCAGAGATATACTGAGGCCAGAGATGAACTCTAAATGTAGGCTGGCCAAATAATTGAAATTTACCTGATAGGTTGTAATTAATTCCCGCAGAAGCTATAGCTGCCATTTGTATTGCATCACCGATCTCCCTGAAATCATCTCTAAAAATAGAAGTAGATGTGCCCAGATTAGTTACTTCTTTACTTCTTGTAAAAACATAAAAATGAGGTGAAATTCCTAATTCGAAATAAAAGTTAATTTCTCCTGGATTCGTCTCGAATCGAACCATTATTGGGATGGCTAGATAATTCACTTGCTGGAAACGCTGGATTTCTGTTACAAAACGCGGGTCAGGTACAAAATTAACATTGAGATCTACAAGATCTGACTCCAATCCAATACTTACTAGTCTAAGTCCTGTTTTAAAAAATAGATTTACTTTGCTTGTTCGCTTACTGTAGTCAACTCCTAGTCGACAACTAAATCGTGGTTTATAATTAGTGCTGGACAAAATGCTAAACCGATTATTGTCGCCAATAATATTCTGATCATCTATAGAAACAGTAAATCCTAAGGACGACTTATGTTGAGCGTTTGTAAGAAGAAAAATAAAAAGAAATAGCTGGGTTAAAAGTATTCTAGTAAACATGTTGTTCTCTTTGTCTTTAAATAGAACGTGAAAGTTAATTAAAAATTTGGGGAACTGGCTAGAAATTACATTTTATCCTAGAGACAAAACTTTCAACTGACACAATTTAAAATCAGGAATAATTTTCCGAAGATCACAAAAAGTAGAATACCTTCTATTATGCATCCCCTTCTCCAGAGCTGAAAACTTTTTTCACCCAATTGTAATTTTTGAAGGTATTGACTGCATTCGAGACACGATCAAAACTAATAATCTGCTTATCACTCGTAGCTTGGTAAGTCAGCAGAATAGCTATAGGTGTCAATATTAGTATAGGCATCCAAGCCGCTGCCGGGGCTGGCAAAACAAAGGACTCCGCTAATTTTTCAAATAATAAATTCAAGAAAATAAAGGTCACAAAAAAGCCTATCGAAATCAACAAAGGCATTCCAAAACCTCCCTTTCGTATAATGGCACCCATAGGCCCCCCGATAAATAAAAATAGAAAACAGATGTATGCATTAGTCAACTTTGAGTGCAGCAGGTAGATATGCTTTACCTTCTTTTCTCGTTCCAAATCAAGGCTTCGAAAACTAGAAGAAGCAGCCGAATGTATATTCCTAGCGGCGTTACGCGCTTTCACAAACAATTGTGCTCTGTCTTTTATCAGAAAGGTTTCTGACATGTTGGGATACTCAGCCAAAGGTTTATCTATTCTTTGACTGGGGAAGTAGGCCGTTTTATTTTTCTTTATAGGCTTACTTTTTTTGACTACCGTAGAGGGCACCACGGATTTATCTACCGTTTTTTTTGCATTTGCCTTTTTTAAGGAATCAAGTCTAGCTGTAGTCTTGGCAGCAGCTATACGGATAGAATCCGTTTTGCTTACATTAGTTGACATACTAGTTGAATCAGGTATATTTTTGCTTTTTCCTATAGGTGGAAAATTCACCGAATCTTTTTTCATCTCAAGATAAAAGCTTCTATATATCGATTTATAAAGCGTTAGTTCACGTCCTTGAATTTTCACATCTAAAGAGTCAATACCCTCCAATAGCTTGGAGATACTCTTCATAGATTGATGCGTTTTAAACAACTCTTGGTCTGTTTCTTTGTCATCAAACTGTGATAGATCAAATACCATATGATGCTTTTCGAAAGTAGTCCTTACAAATGGATAGTTTTTATCTTTTCCTACATAGCGTTTATTCGTTTCTTGATTTCTGACGCCATCAAAGAGATTCATCACGAAATACCTTCCATCCTGTACAGTATACATCTCTCCGCTCTTGGCCGTCGTTACACTTATTCCCTTTGAGGTAGAGTTTTCTTCATCGTAGATAATGACATCTTCTATATCTCTTCCGTTTTCGTCTTTCTTACCTATGTATATTACAAAGCCCTTAAAGTCATAATTAAAAGTCCCTTCACGTAGACTAAGGGTCGCCTTTTTGTTTTTGATATCATATAGCTTTGACTTGAATTGTAAGTTGGAAAAAGGAATCAAATAATTAGCTGAGTAAAATGAAAAGAGGGCTACCAATAGACAAATACACCCTAGCGGCATCATAACCCTTACCAAAGGAATCCCAGCCGACTTCATGCTAGTCAATTCATATCGTTCTGCCAGATTACCCATGACCATTACAGAAGAAATAAGAACTCCCAGAGGCAAGGCCATTGGAAATAAGGACACACAGAGATATCCTATGATCTCTACAAGCTGAAAAAAATCAACACCTCTACCCATGATATCATCTAATTGCACCCACAGGTATTGTAGTGTCAATACAAAAAGAGCAACCATGAAAGCCACAAAAAATGGCCCTATAAAACTCTGTACTAGAAGTTTATCTATTTTTTTCACTCACAAGGTGATTTCAGAAATTAAAATTTCGCTTTACTTATCTACGGGCGAAAATAAAAAAACGGCACCATATACTATATATAGTGCCGTTTTAAGTTTGGATAGTTGTTTCTTAAAGATTTTAGCTGGTAGCAGTCTTAAATCTTGAATTGAAGCGATTCGATCCTCTCATACTTTGTTCAGAGTAATTTTTTGGATTGTTTTGATCCGCTTTTTTGATTCTAGATTTAAGGGCTTTAAGAAAATTCATGGAACACAAATTTGCTGAATCTGTTGATTTTGGGTTGTTAGTCATAACATGATTTTTAACAACAAACTACATTTGTGCTAGGTTGTTTTGGCAAGATTACCTTGAGGCTCAAAGATAGTCGTTTATTTTAATCCTACAAGCGGATACAAAATAAATAAACGCAAAATTAAGAAAGTCTAGTATGCTATATTGGAAACACATTGTTATAGCATATTTTATTGTAAATAAGCCTCTAAATAAGAAATTATTAGGGCAAGATAGGATTTCAAGGCAAGTATAATATAAAGCTAGAACTAAAAAACGCTTTAAGAAATCAAAATTTTGAATACGTTCAATATTTATCGATTTTTTGCCAAAAGTGGCTTCTTTTATTCATGATCATATTGGAGAAATACGTGAATTGTGATATTGAGCAGGGCTTCAACTACTCGTCAAGGACAATAAGATATAAGTGTACCTGTACCAAGATGAGCTAGGGTATTTCATAGTAGTTGTAAAAGTTCGCCTATCCTAAATATTCGATCTATATGGGCGATCCCCTTTATTATGCTACAGCAGGTTTGCTGCAGTTCCTTCATTATCTTGATCCACTGGATCAAGATTGCTTTGCACCATTCAGTCAGGGGCCGGGCCATCCGTTTGTACTTAGCAGCCTAGAGACTTATTCAGTATGTGGCTGACTAGTATTCGTTCATCCACTTATCCGTCGCCAGCCACTACTTCATGAAGTCTCTAGGCTACTGCGTATCACTTCTGTCCTT
>CALIEI010000232.1 GCA_938022165.1 uncultured Saprospiraceae bacterium
ATAGAACCTATGGCCCAAATCATTCTTGAAAATGACTATGAAATAAAACCGGCCTTAGTCGCTTTATTGAGTAGTGAATATTTTTATCAGGAGAAGATCATAGGTGGCATGATCAAAAATCCACTAGACTATCTGATGTCTCTTACCAACCCCGTAGAAGTACCTGCACCTGTAGATACAGTTCAAAATTATAAATTGTGGCTTACATGGCACTGGGAATTGAACAAAATGGGATTCACCCCTTTCAATATGCCAAGTGTCGCCGGATGGCCCGCCTATTATCAGGAACCATTATTTTATAGAGATTGGATTAACTCCGCGAGTCTTGCTCTCAGGAAGGAAATACCTTATACTTTTGACTGGGCTTATAATCTGCATGATGAAACTTTGAATGGATTCGATTTCATCAAATTCATAGAAACACTAGACAAGCCAACTGATATAAATGAGTTAATATTAGAATCTTGCGATATCCTTTTTCCAAGGCCACTGAGTAATGAATATCTCGACCTTTTCAAAGCAGCGGTGCTAGAAGGTTTACCAGATTTTGAATGGGGAGTCGAGTATGGAGACTATTTGCAAGAACCTACCATTGATAAACGTATATCTATTGAAAATAAGTTGAGAAATTTATTCTTCACCATGTATTCAATACCAGAATTCCAATTGAGCTAATTATGAAAAGAAGATCGTTTATAAAAAATACATCCGCCTTTGCTCTACCTGCTTTATTTGGTGGCATGAATGTAACGGCAAGTGCAGCTCAACGCATGGCTAGCTTAATCAACAATGACTCTGATAGAGTACTTGTACTGATAGATATGAATGGAGGAAATGATGGATTGAATTCGTTTGTACCTTTAGATGCTTACGACAATTTGTATAATGCTCGACCTAATGTCATCATCCCAGAAAGCAAGCTGCTTTCGATGACGGACACTATTGGGCTACACCCAGAAATGCAAGGCATCAAAAATTTGTATGATAATGCTAATCTAAAAGTCGTCCAAGGAGTAGGCTATCCCAATCAAAATAGATCCCACTTCAGATCAGCAGATATATGGAACTCTGCGTCAGATGCTGATGTGTTTGAATCTACTGGCTGGATGGGTAGATACTTAGATGACTCCTTTCCGGGATTTCCTGAGGGTTATCCCAATAGTGAATACGAACACCCTTTTGCCATTACGCTTGGCAAATCCATCTCTAGTACATGTCAAGGAGAGGGGTCAAATTTTAGCCTTGCCATCATAGACACTGACAATATTGGAGGATTGAATACAGGTATCGAAGAAGAGCTCCCCAACGATTACTATGGAGATGAGCTTGCCTTTTTGATAGATACATTCAAGAAAACAAACGAATATGCCACACCTGTAATAGAAGCTGTTGAAAATGGAAATTCACAGTACAGTGGATATCCAGATACTAGACTAGCCAATCAGCTACAAGTAGTAGCAAAGATGATTTCAGGAGGATTACAAACAAAAGTGTACGTTCTAAAACTGGGTGGATTCGACACACATGCTGATCAAGTAGTGGCCGGTGACTCCACTATAGGAGAGCACGCAGAATTACTTGCAGATGTATCTGCAAGCATCTATGCTTTTCAGCAAGATATAAAAGCTCTAGGTTTAGAAAAACGAGTACTCGGAATGACCTTTTCAGAATTTGGAAGAAAAATAAAATCCAATGCAGGTTTTGGCACTGATCATGGTACGGCTGCTCCGATGATGATTTTTGGCGACTGTGTGATCCCTGGAATTGTGGGAGACAATCCAGAGATAGCAGAAGATGTAGACATCGATGAAGGCGTAGCTATGCAATATGACTTCCGTTCCGTATATGGTTCAGTGCTGATGGATTGGTTTGAAGTGCCAGAGGAAAAAGTAAAGACCTTACTAACACCAGAATTTCAATATATCCCAATACTAGGTGACTGTGCTATCATAAGTGGAACAGATGACTTCAATCAGCAGGTCGAACTTACAGCTAGTCCAAATCCTTTCATCGATAAATTCAATATAGAACTTCAGCTAGAAAGAACATCAAGTGTAACAATTGATCTCTCTGATGTACAAGGTCGACGTATAAAAAGCATAGGTTCTCGAACACTTCAAGCAGGTGCACATAAAATCAATATTGAGGCTCATGATCTAGCTACTGGCGTATATTTCGCAAGAATACAAATCGGAAACAAAAGTAAATCCGTTAGGGTTGTGAAGATGGGGAGCTAGCAATTTAGTTTTTAGATTTTGGCTATTAGCTTTTTTACTTTTACATTTTAAATTTAAGATTTTACATTTTTCGGTTTTAAATTTACCTCCGTGCAAAGGATAGTAAGCATACCAGCGATAGCTGGTAGACCAAATCACGACTCTTCTCGTGATGCAGGTCCGAAGCAACGCGGAGTGCTGAATAGCCTGACCCTACTGTGCAGAAAAAAAGGCAGGCCCTTTTTCAAAGCCTGCCTCTTTTTCTGCACAGTAGGGATGCACCCAAATAAAAAAACTATTGCTTTACAAACCGCTTCACTGCACGACCTTGTTCACTATCTAAGATAAGCATATACATACCACTACTAAGTGAGGAAACATCTACAATCGCCTTTTGCTCCAAACCTGTTTGAGCGAATGTTGAAGCAGGTACTTCCATGTACGTACCGTCTAGTCCAACAATTTGGATTCGAAGGGAAACTATATCATCTAAAGATACACTAACATTCAAATTATCATTGACCACTGTAGGATAGATCTCCCAACTACGCAGTTCTGAAATAGCAGGAACTGAAGTGTTGATGATTTCAAATTCTTGAGAGGCAATACAACCGTTATCGTCTGTAACTACTACCATGTAAGTA